>NZ_KI421502.1:102317-210548 GCF_000473145.1 Leisingera daeponensis DSM 23529
TCATGATGCCGATGAACAGGATGGCGGTCACCGGCCAGGTCCAGGTCGGGTTGCTGGTGCCTGCGTGGTTGCTGTTGAAGTAATGGCGGATGGTCACGCCCATCAGGAACACCAGCGCCGCGATCAGCCAGTTGTACTCGGTGGCAAAAGCCAGCGGGTAGTGGTTGGACAGCATCAGGAACACAACCGGCAGCGTCAGGTAGTTGTTGTGGGTCGAGCGCAGCTTGGCGATCTTGCCGTATTTGGCATCCGGCGTGCGGCCTTCCTGCAGGTCCTTCACCACGATGCGCTGGTTCGGCATGATGATGAAAAACACGTTTGCGGTCATGATGGTCGCGGTGAAAGCGCCCAGATGCAGCATCACGGCGCGGCCGGTGAAGATCTGGTTGTAGCCCCAGCCCATGATCACCAGCAGGATGAACAGCAGCACCATCAGGAAGGTCGGCTTTTCCCCCAGCGGCGATTTGCACAGGAAATCGTAAACGATCCAGCCGATGGTCAGCGATGCGCCGGAAATCAGGATGCCCTGCCACAGCGCCAAGTCGGCCTTGCTGGAGTCAATAAGGTACAGCTCCCCGCCCGCCCAATAGACGATCATCAACAGGCCGGCGCCAGACAGCCAGGTGGCGTAGCTCTCCCATTTGAACCAGACCAGATGGTCCGGCATGTTCTCCGGCGCCACCAGGTATTTCTGGATGTGATAAAAACCGCCGCCATGGACCTGCCATTCCTCACCATGCGCGCCGACCGGCAGGTGCGGAACCTTCCGCAGGCCAAGATCCAGCGCAACGAAGTAGAAGGACGATCCGATCCAGGCAATGGCGGTGATGACATGAAGCCAGCGGACCGCAAAGCCCAGCCAGTCCCACATGATCACAAGCTCTTCCATTGTTCTCTCCTCATAAGCTTTGACCCGAGACTAGAGCATGGCGTTATTTTCATGTATTAGGTAAAAAATCCAAGCTGTTTCAAAATAACACAAAGAATACGTGAATGGCCTATCTCGACAACATCCGCACCTTTGTCCGCGTCTATGAACTTGGCAACATGTCTGCTGCGGCGCGCGACATGCGGATTTCGGCGGCGGTGGCGTCTTCGCGGATTTCGCAGCTGGAGGATCACCTGAACGTGCGGCTGTTCCAGCGCACTACACGGCTGCTCAATCCGACCGAGCAGGGCAACCTGTTCTATCACGGCGCGGTCAAGATCCTGGAAGCGGTGGATGAGGCGGAGGCCGATATCAGCAGCGTCACCCAGACCCCGCGCGGCACCCTGTATGTTGCCGCACCGCTGGGGCTGGGGCAGCGGCTGATTGCCCCGGCGGTGCCGAAGTTCAACGAAGCCTATCCGCTGATCTCGATCCGATTGCGGCTGTCGGACCGCAAGCTGGACCTGGCGGCAGAGGGGCTGGATGCGGCGTTTTTCCTTGGTGTGCCGGAGGACTCAAACTTGCGCATACGCAAGATCGCCGACTGCCCGCGGGTACTGTGCGCGGCGCCGGAGTATATCAGGCAGCGCGGCCAGCCGAAAAACAGCGAGGAACTGAAGACGGACGCGCATGATTGCCTGAACCTGCGCTATCCCGGCGCGCCGGAGTTCCAATGGCCGCTGCGCAGCCGCGACGGGGTCAAGCGGGTGACCGTCACGGGCCCGTTTGAATCGGACCACGGCGATGTGCTGACCAGCTGGGCGCTGGACGGGCACGGGATCATCCTGAAGCCGGTGTTTGAAATATCGGAACACCTTGCCTCCGGCCGGCTGGTGCCGGTGCTGACGGAGGAGCCGCCGATCCCGATCCAGATGGCCTGCCTGTACGTCCACCGCCGCCATCAGGACCCCAAGGTGCGGCTGTTCATGGATTTCATGGTGGACCACATCCAAGCGTCCCTCCCCTCGGAATAAAAAAGCCCGCCCCAGTTGCCTGGGACGGGAACCGCCGGCAGATGCCAAGCGGGAGGAGAGGTATCTTGGAACTTGCGGCTCAGCTGCCGCGGTAGGTCGAATAGCCGTAGGGCGACAGCAGCAGCGGCACATGGTAGTGGCTGTCCGCCTCGCTCATGCCGAAACGCAGCGGCACCTCGTCCAGAAACAGCGGATCGGCGCCTGCCTGGCCGGTGGCGCGCAGATAGCCGCCCGCGTGAAACACCAGCTCATAGGTGCCGGTGGCGAATTCGCCGGCCGGCAGGATCTGCTCATCGGTGCGCCCGTCGTGATTGGTGGTCAGGCTGCGCAGGTGGATGCGCTCATCGCCCTCGATCCGGTAAAGCTCGATCTTCAGCCCTTCCGCCGGGCAGCCGCGGGCGGTGTCCAGCACATGGGTGGTCAGAAATCCGGCCATGCCAGCCTCCTTTCAATTCCGTTTCCCTAGGTATGCGTTGTTCAGCCCGCCCCATACAGCGGGAAGAGTCAAAAAGTTCTTTCAAAAATATACTGAAAGCCGAAGCAGATTATCTGTTCTATACATAATAAAAAGACAGGAGACCTGACGTGACGCGCTATCCTCGTGACTTGCGCGGGTACGGTGCTGAGGCACCTGACCCGCAGTGGCCAAATGGGGCCAAAGCTGCCGTGCAATTTGTCCTCAACTATGAAGAAGGCGGCGAGAATTGCGTCCTGCACGGGGATGCTGCCTCTGAGGCGTTTCTGTCGGACATTCCCGGTGCCGCGCAATGGCCCGGCCAGCGCCACTGGAACATGGAGTCGATCTATGAATACGGCAGCCGCGCCGGCTTCTGGCGGCTGCACCGGCTGTTCACCGGCGCGGGCATCCCGCTCACCATCTATGGCGTGGCGACCGCGCTGGCGCGCAGCCCCGAGCAGGTGCAGGCGATGAAGGACGCGGATTGGGAGATCGCCAGCCACGGCCTGAAATGGGTCGAGCACAAGGACATGGCCGAGGAGGAGGAGCGCGCCGCAATCGCCGAGGCTGTGCGCCTGCATACCGAAGTGACCGGCACCCGCCCGCGCGGCTGGTACACCGGCCGCTGCAGCGCCAACACGGTGCGGCTGGTAGCCGAGGAAGGCGGGTTTGATTATATCTCCGACACCTATGACGACGACCTGCCCTATTGGCTGGAAACCGGCGGACGCGATCAGCTGATCATTCCTTATACGCTGGAAGCCAACGACATGCGGTTCGCCAACTCGCCGGGCTGGATCACGGGTGAGCATTTCTTTCAGTATCTGAAAGATGCCTTTGACGTGATCTATGCCGAGGGCGAGGCGGGCGCGGCGAAAATGATGACCATCGGCCTGCACTGCCGTCTGGTTGGCCGTCCGGGCAAGATTGCCGGCCTCAAGCGGTTTATTGATTACATCCAGGGCTTTGAGGGTGTCTGGTGCCCGCGCCGCATCGACATTGCCGAGCATTGGGCCGAAACCCATCCGCCGGTGAAACGCGAGCGCCCCAGCCGGATGGGGCGCGAGGCGTTCGTGTCCAAGTTCGGCTCGATCTTCGAACACTCGCCCTGGATCGCCGACCGTGCCTTTGATCTGGAGCTGGGCCCGGCGCATGACTGCGCGGCTGGCGTCCACAACGCGCTGTGCCGGATCTTCCGCACCGCCAGCGAGGAAGAGCGCCTGGGCGTTCTGACCGCGCACCCGGATCTGGCGGGCAAGCTGGCCGCGGCGGGCCGTCTAACCGCCGAGAGCACCTCGGAACAGTCCAGCGCCGGCCTTGACATGCTGACTGACGAGGAGCGCGAGACCTTTACCCGGCTCAACACCGAGTATGTGGAGAAGCACGGCTTCCCCTTCATCATCGCGGTGCGCGACCATAACAAGGCGTCGATCATGGAGGCGTTCCATCGCCGGATCCACAACGACCGGGCAACCGAATTCGCCGAGGCCTGCCGCCAGGTGGAGCGCATTGCCCAGTTCCGGTTGCAGGACCTGCTGCCATGAGCCGCCTGCTGACCGCCGTGCCGCTCACCGCGGAGGCCTTTGCGCCTTATGGCGACGTGATCGAGGCCGCGGGCGCGCCGGACAAGCTGATCAATCAGGGCATGTGCGGCCGTCACCACGACCGCGCCCGTCTCGATTTCGGCGAGGGCGGACGGGCAGGCATCAGCCTGTTCGACGCCCGGGCCCGCCACCTGCCGCACAAGGTGGACATGGTTGAACGCCACCCCGACGGCAGCCAGGCCTTTGTGCCGGTCAGCGGTGTGCCGATGCTGGTCATTGTCGCGGGAGACGCTGGCGGTGTCCCGGTTGAGCTGAAAGCCTTCATCACCCAGCCGGGCCAGTCCATCAACCTGCACCGGGGCACCTGGCACGGGGTGCTCACCCCGCTGGGCGCCCCCGGACAGTACATCGTGGTCGACCGCATCGGACAGACCCCGAACCTGGAAGAACACTGGTTCCAGGACCCCTACACCGTGGTTTCAGAGTAACCCCCGAAATAACCGAAGCCGCTCACACAACAACAAGAAGCGGCAAGATCCCCATGACCAACAGGAGATATTCATGGCTGACACTTCCATAGGGACGCCAGCGCAGTTGCGCGACCCCAATTATACCCCCCCCTTGCACAAGGCGGTGCCGCTGGGCATCCAGCATGTGCTGGCGATGTTCGTCTCGAACGTGACGCCGGCGATCATCGTGGCAGGTGCCGCCGGGTTCGGTTTCGGCTCCAACTCGCCCGATTTCCCGGAACTGCTTTACCTCATTCAGATGTCGATGCTGTTTGCCGGCATTGCCACGCTTTTGCAGACCATCACTTTGGGCCCGGTCGGCGCCGCGCTGCCGATTGTGCAGGGCACCTCCTTTGCCTTTCTGCCGATCATGATCCCGCTGGTTGCGGGCAAGGGCGTGGACGGGCTGGCGGCCATGTTCACCGGCGTCATCATCGGCGGCATCTTCCATGCTTCGCTGGGCATGGTGATCGGCAGGATCCGCTTTGCCCTGCCGCCGCTGGTGACGGGCCTGGTGGTCACGATGATCGGCCTCGCGCTGGTCAAGGTGGGCATCCAGTATGCCGCTGGCGGTGTGCCCGCCATCGGCACGCCGGAATACGGCTCTCTCCTCAACTGGTCGGCGGCGCTGGTGGTGATCCTGGTGACCCTGGGCCTCAAGTTCTTCACCCGGGGGATGCTGTCGGTCTCTGCCGTTCTGCTCGGACTGATTGTGGGCTACATCTATGCGCTGATGACAGGCATGCTGACGTTTGAGGCGGTTTCCGGCTCCTGGGAGCGGGCCGCAGCCTTTGCCCTGCCGCAGCCGTTCAAATACGGGGTGGAATTCTCCGCCGCGGCCCTCATCGGCTTCTGCCTGATGAGCTTTGTCTCTGCGGTGGAAACCGTCGGGGACGTCTCTGGCGTGACCAAGGGCGGCGCGGGCCGTGAGGCCACCGAGGAGGAAATTGCCGGTGCGACCTATGCCGATGGTATCGGCACCGCCATTGCGGGCTTCTTCGGCGCCTTCCCTAACACCTCCTTCAGCCAGAACGTCGGCTTGATTGCCATGACCGGCGTGATGAGCCGCCACGTGGTTACCTGCGGCGCCATCTTCCTGATCATCTGCGGGCTGATCCCCAAGGTTGGCGCTGTGATCCGCACCGTGCCGATCGAGGTGCTGGGCGGCGGCGTCATCGTGATGTTCGGCATGGTGGTTGCGGCCGGTGTTTCGATGCTGTCGGACGTGGACTGGAACCGCCGGAACATGGTGATCTTTGCGATTTCCCTGTCCATCGGCCTGGGACTGCAGCTGGAGCCGGGTGCATTGCAGCACATGCCCGATACCGCGCGCATCCTGCTGACCAGCGGCCTGCTGCCCGCGGCGCTGATTGCCATCGTGCTGAACCTGGTGCTGCCGCAGGATCTGGCGGACGAAGCCACCGAGGAAGTCTCGGGCGGCTTAAGCGGACACGGCAAAGGCTCGCTGCCGCATGAGGATCATGCCTGACGCGCCTAGCGCCGTGTGAGAATGAGAGAGCCGGCCCTTTTCAGGGTCGGCTTTTTCGTGCGGGCTCAGCCGCTTAAGCCGTGCAGCACCGCCAGCCCCGGCAGCCAGCCGGTGAAGATCCCGCACAGCAGCGTTGCCAAGGCGGTCAGCCGGGGGCTGCCGCGCCTGAGGGCAAGGTTCAGGAAGTACAGAAACCACAGCCCGGACCAGGCGGCCCAGCATCCGGCCAGCCAGACGTCGAACAAACCCTCCGCCTGCGCCAGCACCCGCAGCACCATGGGCGCGGCGGTCAGCGCCACAAAACCGCTGAACCATCCCAGCCCATCGCCGCTGGATGCGAAAATCCGGTTGTAGGCCACCCACAAGTAAGTAGTGCCGAACAGCAGGGTCATACCGGCATCCAGCAGGTCCGCCGGCTGCTGCGCCGCCAGCGCGATCAGCAGGACGACGGCAAAAAACACCAGTGCCGCAACCGCATTGATCAGGATGATCTCGCGGTCCTGAATACGGCCCATCTGCCAGACGCCGTTCAGGCACAGCACCACGCCGACCACCAGCAGGCTTAATCCCAGAAACATGTTCTCAGCCCCTCAAAGAAAAACAGGAGAGAGGTACACCTCTCTCCTGCCGCTCCGCTATGCGGATATTTGCAGAATGTGTTTCTGGCTGGGGCTTAGAAATCGACCTCGATGGCGATGCCCTTTTCCAACGCCACCTCAACCACGGAGGCCGCGACGGCCAGATCCTGCAGGCCGACGCCGGTGCCGTCGAACAGGGTGATCTGATCGTCCGATGTGCGTCCCGGATTGGTGCCGTTGATCACCGCGCCGATCTGGGCCACGTCAGACTCCTGGATCAGGCCCTGGGCCACTGCGTGCTGCGCCTCGCCGATGGAGATGGATTGCGCCACTTCGTCGGTGAACACCGTTGCCTTGACCAGCAGTTCGGCCTCAACCTCCTGCTTGCCCTTGGTATCGGTGCCCATGCAGGCGATGTGGGTGCCGGGGCTGACGTGATCTGCCATCAGCGACGGTGCGAAGGCCGACGTGATGGAGATGATCACATCCGCATCAGCCATGCCGGGGAGGTCCACCGCCTCAAACGGCACGCCTGCTTCTGCGGCGACCTTTTCGATGTTGGGCAGCATTTCCGGGTGGTAGTTCCAGCCGATGACCTTCTCGAACGGGCGCTGCTCCAATGCGGCGCGCAGTTGGAAGGTGGCCTGATGGCCTGCGCCGATCATGCCGATCACCTTGGCGCCCTGGCGGGCCAGATGCTTGATCGACACCGAGGACGCCGCGGCGGTGCGCAGCGCGGTCAAGAGGTTGCCGCCCACCATCGCCTTCACCTTGCCGGTGTCCGGGTCGAACAGGAAAACGGTGGACTGGTGGTTGATCAGCCCGCGCTTTTCCAGGTTGTTGGGCCAGTAGCCGCCGGCCTTCAGGCCCAGCGTCAGCCCGGCACGGTCAAAGCCGCCCTTGAAGCCGTAGAGCGCATCCTCGTGGCCGATTGCCTCGCGCACCACAGGGAAGTTGTAGGCATCCCCCGAAGCCATGGCGGCAAAGACCTTCTCGACCGCATCGAACGAGGCTTCGCGGGTCACCAGGTCCGCAACCGCCTTTTCCGGAACGATATACATGTCTGTTTCTCCTCAACAAAAAAGCCGGCGGAGGGCGGCATGCGCACCTCCGCCAGTTCGGGGATCGTCCTCAGTAAGCCTTGCCGCGGGCAGAGACGGGCCAGACGGTTTCGACCTTGCCGTTGCGCACGCCGACGTACCAGTCATGCACGTTGGCGGTGGGGTCGCAGTGGCCGGGCACCAGCCGCAGCTTGTCGCCCACTTTCAGCGCGCCGTTCGGGTCGGAGACCACGCCGTGCTCATCCGAGCATTTGATGTATTCCACGTCATCGCGGCCGAAGACGAAGGGCAGGCCGCTGTCGACCGACTGCGCCTTCAGCCCCGCGTCCACAATGGCTTTGTCGGCCTTGGCGTGGCTCATCACCTGGGTCAGGAGGAAGAAGGCGTTTTCCCACTCGCCCTGGTCGATCCGGTTGCCGTCCTTGTCCAGGATGCGGCCGTAATCCGCGTCCATGAAGGCGTAGGAGCCGCACTGCAGCTCGTTGTACACGCCGGAGTTCGATTCAAAGTAGTAGGAGCCGGTGCCGCCGCCGGAAACCAGCTCGCATTCAATGCCTTCAGCCTTCAGGCCTTCGACCGCATCGGCAACCTGGGCGATGGCAATGTCCAGCTTGGCCTTGCGGTCCTCATAGCTGTCCATGTGCTGCATCGCGCCCTGATAGGCCTGGATGCCGGAGAACTTGAGGTTCTCGGCCGCGTTCACCGCCTTGGCGATCTCGACAACCGCCTCGGTTGTGGTCACACCGCAGCGGCCGGCGCCGCAGTCGATCTCGACAAAGACTTCCAGCTCCGTGCCGTGCTTCTGCGCCGCGGCCGACAGGTCGGCCACGTTGTCGATGTCATCGACGCAGACGATGGTGCGGGCGCCCAGTTTGGGCAGGCGGGCCAGGCGGTCGATCTTTTGCGGGTCGCGCACCTGGTTGGAGACCAGGATGTCCTTGATGCCGCCGCGGGCAAAGACCTCGGCCTCGGAGACCTTCTGGCAGCAGACGCCAACCGCGCCGCCCAGTTCTTCTTGCAGCTTCGCCACATCCACCGACTTGTGCATCTTGCCGTGCACCCGGTGGCGCATTCCGTGCGCCTTGGCATAGTCGCCCATCTTCTTGATGTTGCGCTCCAGCGCATCCAGGTCGAGGACCAGCGCCGGGGTCTGGATGTCAGCCTCGTCCATGCCCGGGACCGCCGGGACGTCATAGCCGACTTCGAGCTGATCAAAATTTGTCTGTGCGTTCATGGTTCTATTCCCCAGTTTAGCTGTTCATCCAGGGCAGTTTGTCGAGGTCGACATTGCCGCCGGTGACGATCAGGCCCACGCGTTTGCCCGCGAAGGCGTCCTTGTTTTTCAGAATGGTGGCGAGCGGCACCGCCGAGGATGGCTCCATCACGATGCGCAGGTGCTTCCAGATCAGTTTCATCGCATCGATGATTTCGGCATCGGACGCGGTGTAGATTTCGCTCACGTGGTTGCTGACGAAATGCCAGGTCAGCTCCTTCAGCGGCACCAGCAGCCCGTCGGCGATGGTCTTGGGCGCATCATCAGCGATGATGTAGCCCGCCTTGAAGCTGCGGTAGGCGTCATCGGCCTGCTCTGGCTCCGCCGCGATCACCTGAGTTTCCGGCGCGAGCGTCGACAGCGTCAGGCAGGTGCCGGAGATCATGCCGCCGCCGCCGATCGGGGCCACAACCATGTCGAGGCCATCGGTCTGCTCCACGAACTCCTTGGCGCAGGTGCCCTGCCCCGCAATGACGCGCGGGTCGTTGTAGGGATGCACGAAATCGCCGCCGGTCTCCGCCTGCACCTGGGCAAAGGTTTCTTCGCGCGAGGAGGTCGAGGGCTCGCATTCGGTAATCTTGCCGCCGTACCGGCGCACGGTGTCCTTCTTGGCCTGCGGCGCGGTGCGCGGCATGACCACGTTGCACGGGATGCCGCGCAGCATCGCCGCATAGGACAGGCAGGAGGCATGATTGCCCGAAGAATGCGTTGCCACGCCTTTTTTCGCCTGTTCCTCATCCAGCCCGAACACCGCGTTGCTGGCGCCGCGCACCTTGAACGCGCCCGGCTCCTGGAAGTTCTCGCACTTGAAGAACAGCTCCGCCCCGGTCAGCTCATTCAGAAAATCCGAAGTGCGCACCGGCGTGCGGCGGATATGGGGCCGGATGCGCTCATGCGCAGCCAGCATGTCCTCATAGGTCGGGATATACATAGCGGTATCCTTCATCAGGCAGCAGCCTTGGCGCTGCTGGCAGTGTTGCCGCGGTAGTAGTCCTGCGCCGCCGCCACGCCGGAGCCCAGCTGGATACCGAGGCCCAGATCGGCCATGACCATTTCGGCGGTGGCAATACCGGACAGCGCCATCACATCGGTCAGGCTGCCGAGGTGGCCGATGCGGAATACCTTGCCCGCGACCTCACCCAGGCCGGTGCCAAAGGCGACGCCGTATTTCTCCGCCGCCAGGCTGACGAATGTGTTGGCGTCAAAGCCCTCCGGCGTGCGGATCGCGCTAACGCTGTCGGAGTAGACCTCCGGCGACACCGCGCACAGCTCCAGCCCCCAGGCACGGACCGCGGCGCGGACACCCTCGGCAATCCGGTGGTGGCGGGCAAAGACATTCTCCAGCCCTTCATCCAGCAGCATACCACAAGCCATGTTCAAACCGTTCAGCAGGCCGACGGAAGGCGTGTAGGGATAGGCACTGTTGGCATAACCCTTGGCCATGTCCTTGATATCAAAGAAGGTGCGCGGCAGCGTCGCGGTCTCCGCCGCCTTCATCGCCTTGGGCGAGAAACCGGTGATGGCCAGGCCCGGCGGCAGCATGAAACCCTTCTGCGAGCCGGTGACGGCAATATCGACGCCCCATTCATCCATCCGGAAGTCCATCGAGGCGATTGAGGACACGCCATCCACGAACAGCAGCGCCGGGTGGCCTGCGGCGTCCAGGGCGCGGCGGACGGCGGCGATGTCGGATTTGACGCCGGTTGCGGTCTCGTTGTGGGTCGCCAGAACCACCTTGATTTCGTGCGCTTTGTCAGCGGTCAGGATTTCCTCGTAGCGGTCCGCCGGGATGCCCGCGCCCCAAGGGGTTTCAACGACCTGAACGTCCAGCCCGTGGCGCTGGCACATGTCGATCCAGCGGTGGCTGAACATGCCGTTGCGGGCGGCCAGGATCTTGTCGCCTGCGTTCAGCGTGTTGGTGATCGCGGTTTCCCAGCCGCCGGTGCCGGTCGACGGAAACACAAAGATCTCGGCGGTTTCGCTTTTCAGAACCTTCTTCACCCCGGCCAGTGCCGGATGCAGGATCTGGCCGAACAGCGGCGAGCGGTGGTCCAGCGTCGGCATGTCCACTGCCTTGCGCAGTGCTTCGGGCATATTGGTCGGACCGGGGATGAAAACCGGATTTTGAAAGCTCATGTCGTGCCCTCCTGTGGCGATTTCCTTCACTTTAAGGGGACACTCTGCGCAGGTAAATTTTTTTGAAAAAAGCTTTCAAAAATCGAAATAGGTCATGAAAAGTGATTATTTACAAAGGCTTTGAGTTTTTCATTGTACAGAATTGATTTTCATCGGTATCAATAAGCAGCTGTTTGAATTGCCTTCGGAGGCTTGAAAATGCCGCAAGCGCCGCGCCGCAAGGGCCGCCCTAAGAACTTTGATTCCGCCAGCAATCCGCCCACGATCCAATCGCTCGACCGGGCGCTGGACGTGCTGGATGCACTGGCCGGCGCCAGCGGCATGACGCTGACGGAACTGTCCACCGCGCTGGATCAGTCGGCGGCCACCATGTACCGGGTGCTGGCCACGCTGGAGGCGCGCCAGATCGTCGAGATGGAGCCGCAGTCGCAGACCTGGCACATCGGCGCCATGGCCTTCCGCCTCGGCTCCGCCTTCCTGCGCCGCTCCAGCGTGATTGAACGCGCACGGCCGGTGATGCGGGAGCTGATGGAGGCAACCGGCGAGACCTCGAACCTCGGTATCGAACGCGGCGGCGACGTGATGTTTGTGAGCCAGGTGGAAACCTACGAGTCGATCCGCGCCTTCTTCCCGCCCGGCACCACCTCACCCATGCACGCGTCCGGCATCGGCAAGGCGCTGCTCAGCTGTTTCGGGGAGGACCAGCTGACCCGCTTCCTGCGCGGGCGGACGCTGACGGAATTCACGGAGAAAACCCTCACCTCCGCCGAAGCCTTGCGCGAAGACCTGGCACAGATCCGCCGCCGCGGCTGGTCTTTCGACGACGAGGAAAAGGCGCCGGGCATGCGCTGTGTGGCGGCGCCGGTGTTCGGAATGCAGGGTGAGGTGCTGGCCGGGATCTCTGTCTCCGGCCCGACGTCCAGGATGCCGGACACGCGCATCAGCGAAATCGGCGCCCTGGTCAGGGGCGCCGCTGAGAAACTGTCCTATGGGCTGGGCGCGCCGGCAGCGGATCAGGCCGCGCCCGGCTGACAAGCCGGGCAGCGCCCGGGCACATATCAGGGCCGGGCGCTGCCCCCGCTGTCAGCGCAGCGGTGCCAGCGGCATATGCCGGTTCACGTCCTTATAGAGCAGATAGCGGAACTTGCCCGGACCGCCTGCATAACAGGCCTGCGGGCAGAAGGCCCGCAGCCACATGTAATCGCCGGCCTCGACCTCGACCCAGTCCTGGTTCAGCCGGTAAACCGCCTTGCCCTCCAGCACATAGAGCCCGTGCTCCATCACATGCGTTTCGGCAAAGGGGATCACCGCGCCGGGTTCAAAGGTGACGATTGTCACATGCATGTCGTGGCGCAGGTCATTGGGGTCCACGAAACGCGTGGTCGCCCATTTGCCCTCGGTCCCCGGCATCGGGGTCGGGTCAACGCTGTTTTCGTTGGTGACAAAGGCTTCGGGTGCGTCCAGCCCGGCAACTGCCTGATACGCCTTGCGGATCCAGTGGAAGCGCACCGGCGCGCCGGAGTTGTTCCGCAAGCTCCAGCTGGCCTGCGGCGGCAGGAAGGCATAACCGCCCTCCTCCATTTCATGCGCGGTGCCGTCAATGGACAGCGTCATGGCCCCTTGGACGACAAACAGAACCGTCTCGGTGCCGGGTTCCGTCTCAGGACGGTCACTGCCGCCGCCGGGCTGCACCTCGGCGATATACTGGGAAAACGTCTCGGCAAAGCCCGACAGGGGCCGCGACAGCACCCAAAACCGCGCCTTGTCCCAGAACGGCAGCAGGCTCGCCACGATATCGCTCATCGTGCCCTTGGGGATCACCGCATAGGCTTCGGTGAACATGGCCCGGTCGGTCAGCAACTGGGTCTGCGGCGGCAGCCCGCCTTCCGGAGCGTAATAGGATCGTTTGGTCATGGGCTGCCTTTCCTGCTGAACTGCTGCCCCTATTGATACCCGCGCTCCGCGCGCAACCGAACGTATTTCCGTATCAAGATTACCTGAAGGATTGTTGCGGAAATTTTGAAAGCAGGCGGTGACGCCTAGCCGCCGCTGCCGATATCCTCCGGCGCGATGGAAACGGTTTTCACCACGGCAAAGCAATTTGCCCCCGGTTCCAGCCCCAGCGCCTGCGCCGAGCGCCGGGTGACCCGCGCCAGCAACTGCCCTGCCGGCGTCCGCAGCGAGACCATGGCGCCCGGGCCGCTGCCGGTGCGGACATTCTCAACCGTGCCCGGCAGGATGTTGAGCGCTGACAGGCCTTCAGGGCGCTGGCGCGACAGGATCACCTCATGCGCCGAGATTCGAACCCGCACCTGGCTGCCCGGTGCCTTGGCGATTTGCGGCAGGAACAGCGGCACGCCACCCGCCTCCAGCTCCGTCAGCCCGTCCGCGTGGTGGCGGGTCACTCGTGCCTCCAGCAGGGCGCCGGCGGCGCGCACGCCTGCGGGCAGGACCGCCGGATCGCCCAGCACCTCTGCCGCGCTGCCCTGGCGCTGCACCTTGCCGTCCTGCAACACCACAACCGTGGTCGCCAGCCGGGCCACTTCAGCGGCGGAATGGCTGACATAGAGCATAGGGATGCCGATCTCGTCCCTGAGCCGCTCGAAGTATGGCAGGATCTCCGCCTTGCGCGCCTCATCCAGCGCTGACAGCGGCTCGTCCGCCAGGATCATCCGCGGCGCCGACAGCAGGGCCCGGCCAATCGCCACCCGCTGTTTCTCACCGCCTGACAGCCGCCCGGGCCGCCGTTGCAGCAGGGGACCGATGCCCAGCAGCTCCACCACCCGGTCCAGGCTCTCCCGCTTGGCGCTGCGCGGCGCAAACCATTGCCCGAACAGCAGATTCTGCCGCACGGTCAGATGCGGAAACAGCCGCCCCTCCTGAAACACATAGCCCATGCGCCGCTTGTGCGGCGGCAGCCAATGCCGCTGCGAGGTGTCAAACAGCAGCTCACCATTCAGCGTCACCCGCCCCTGATCGGGCCGCAGCAGGCCGGCAACCGCCTGAACCACCGTGGTCTTGCCGGTGCCCGACCGCCCGAACAGCACGGTGACGCCGGGCGGCGCCTCGAACTGCACATCCAGCCCGAACCCCTGCAGCGCATGTTGCAGCGAGACCGTCAGCATCAGCCCCCTCCGGCCCGCTCAGCCGCGCGGCGTGCCAGTAGTTCGGAGAACAGCAGCGCGCTGAGGGCAATAGCAATCGACACCAGCGTCAGCCGCAATGCCGCCGCCTCCCCGCCTGGCACCTGCAGAAACGTGTAGATCGCCGAGGGCAATGTCTGCGTCTGCCCCGGGATGCTGGAGACGAAGGTAATGGTCGCGCCGAATTCCCCCATCGCCTTGGCAAAGCCCAGCACAGTGCCGGCAATCAGCCCCGGCAGGATCATTGGCAGTGTGACGGTGGCAAAGCACAGCACCCGCGAAGCGCCCAGGGTCGCCGCGGCCTGTTCCAGCTTCGGATCCACCGCCTCAACCGACAGCCGGATCGCCCGCACCATCAGCGGAAAGGCCATGATCCCGGCCGCCAGCGCCGCCCCGGTCCAGCGGAAGGCAAAGACGATGCCGATCTGCTGCAGCGCTCCGCCGACCGGCCCCTTGGTGCCAAACACCATCAGCAAGAGGTAACCAGTCACCACCGGCGGCAGGATCAGCGGCAGATGCACCAGGCTGTTGACGATCTGCTTGCCGGGAAACCGCCAGCGCGCCAGCGCATAGGCCACAAAGACCGCCAGCGGCAGCGCCGCCAGCGTCGCCCAGAGCGAGACCCGCAGCGACAGCATCACCGCCTGCCATTCCTGCGGCCCCAGCCATGCGGTCTCAGCGCTCACTCCGCCAGCACCCCGAAGCCGTGGCGCAGGAAGATGTCCCGCGCTTCGGGGCTGTGCAGATAGTCCAGAAAAGCCTTGGCTTCTGCGGCGTTTCCGCCTGTGACGGCGGCGGCCGGATAGACGATCCGCGGGTGGCTTCCCTCCGGAAACACCGCGATCACCGAGACCCGGTCATCCGCGCTGGCATCGGTCGCGTAGACAACGCCCATCGGCGCCTCGCCCGACGCCACCAGCGCCAGCGCCGCGCGCACATTGGCGGTCTGCGCCACCTTGGGCGCGACGCCGGCCCATTGCCCCAATGCCATCAGGGCGGCCTTGCCGTAGATCCCCGCAGGCACCGCATCGGTCAGCGCCATGGCCAGCCTGCCTTCGCCCAGCAGTCCGCCCAGATCCGCGGCTGACAGATCCAGCGGCGCGGCATCTTTCCCGTGCGCGATCAGCACCAGGCGGTTGGTCAGCAGGTCCAGGCGCGAGGCCGGATCCGCAAGCCCCTCCTGCTGCAGCACATCCATCCAGCCGGGATTGGCGGAGAGGAACACATCCGCCGGCGCGCCCAGCTGGATCTGCCGCGCCAGCGCCGGGGAGCCGGCATAGGAAATGGTGACGGGCAGCGCGGTGGCGGACTGATAGGCCGCGGCGGCCTCATCCAGCGCTGTCTTGGTGCTGGCGGCGGCGAAGACCGTGATCTGCGCCTGCGCCATCGCTGCCATACCGCATAGCAGCAGGACAGCCGCTGCCAAGCCCCGCCGGAGGCCTGGCAGGATATGAGACAGCGAAAATGAGGCCCGGTTTGTTCTCATAGCCCCTAAGGGACTACCGCCGCCGGCCTCCGCGGGCAAACGGTATTTGCCTCCGCCGGGTTTGCACCGGACGGCGCAGTCTTCTGCTGTTGCAGGGATGGCCGGTCAGAACAGGGTGACAGCGCCCGCGCCGCCTGCCGCCGGTGCCGGTGCCGGAGCCGGGCGCGTTGCGGCACGCTGCTCCATTTCGCCGAGCTTGCGGTCGTCCTGGACATGGGTCTGCTGGGCCGCGCCGGAACAGGCGTGGAACCGCACCCTGCGGGCGGATGTGCCGCCTACGCTGGAGGAAATGCAGGGGATGCCCTCATCGCGCAGGAACCGCTGCACGAAGTCGGCATTGGACGCGCCGATATCCGACAGGTTTGCCGACATCTTGGCGCCGCCAAAGACCTTGGCCTTCAGATTGGACCGCACGGCGCCCTTCTTCATGATTCCGTTGATCAGCAGCTCCATCGCGTGGATGCCGTAGCGGGCGTTGGCCGCCCCGCCCTGGCGGGCATTCGCCAGCAGGAAATGGTTCATTCCGCCCACACCGTTCTCCGGATCGTAAATACACGCCGCGATGCACGAGCCAAGCACCGTGGAGAACACGATTTTCGGATCGGTAGTCACCCGGTATTCCCCCTGAAGAACCGTTACGGATTTCGAATTGGCGAAAACAGTGGTCAAGGCTTTGGTTCCTTCCTGCGGTATGTTCAGGCTCTGCTGGCCTGGAGTAGTGTGCTGGCCATCCGGGCCAGCGGCACCTGCTGCTGCGCAGCGCCGATGTCCCAGGCCACTCTGGGCATTCCGTAAACGACCGAGGACTTTTCATCCTGGGCAAAGGTCTTGGCACCGGCCTTGCGCAGGTCGAGCAGCCCCCTGGCGCCGTCCTGGCCCATGCCGGTCAGGATGGTGGCAACAACGTCCTTTCCATATGGCACGGCAGAGGTGAACAGAGCGTCAACAGACGGCGTGTGGCCGGAAATATCCGGGCCTTCCTTCATCCTCAGCCGCAGCGGCTTGCGGCTGCTCAGCCCCATGTGGCGGCGCTGGCCGGCGGCGATGTAGACATAGCCCGGCTCCAGCGGGATGCCGTCCTCGGCGGCCCGCACCCGGGCCGGGCAGATCCGGTCCAGCAGGGATACCAGGCCGGAGCCGAAATTCTTGCCGGTGTGCTGCACGATCAGGGTTGGCGGGCAGTCGAACGGGAAGCCGACCAGAATGCTGCGCAGGGCCTCCACCCCGCCGGTCGAGGACCCGATCAGGATCAGCTTGCGGCTGCCGCCCGCAGCCGCTGCAGGACCGCTTGCCGTGGCGCGCGCCGCCGTCCGTGGGCTGCGGCGCGGCGCGTTGACCATCATGTCGAAATACTGGGCGAACTGGCTGGGGTGATCCGCCTTCGTCAGTTCGAAGATACCTGCCCCGACGTCCAGCAGAGGCGAGGATTTGCGCGCCGGCGTGGCGCCCTGGGTGTCCATAACCGAGACCCAGCGCGTGTCGATCGCCGAAAACAGCGCCATCATCATCTCGAATTCCGGCAGCTTGGTGAACCCGTCTTCCACAAAGGCAAAAACCGGCTGTGCCGCTTCTGCCTGGTTGTAGGCCATCATCAGGTTGTTCGCCAAATACACCCGCATGCCCGGGTAAGCGGATTCCATGTAGCTCTGCAGGGTGCGGGCAAAGCTGCGGTCAGTGGTAATGATCAATAAGTTTTTCGAAGACAATGGGTTCCCCAGTCAATTTTCGGTGCCATCAGAACTTCCGGCACAGGTTGCCATGGCCTGAAGGCGCCGCTGCCCGGGCAGCGGCGCCTCCGGTGAGTCGCTTAGAAGTCCTGCCAGAGATCGCGGGCGGCATTGCCGCTGGCCGCCGCAGAGGCCGCCACTGGCGCAGCGCTTGCCTCGATCTCCCAGTCATCATCGCCATGCGCCGAGGGCGCAGGCTTGGCGGCCGCCTTGGCCGCAGCAGCCGGGGCCGCTGCGGGGGCAGGACGGGCTGCAGGGCTGACGCCTGCGACCCGGAAATGGGCGACCAGCTCGGCCAGTTTGGTCGCGTCGGTGTTCAGCATGTGGCCGGCCGCGGTGGCCTCTTCCACCATGGCCGCGTTCTGCTGGGTCACCTGGTCCAGCTGGGTGACGCCGGTGTTGATCTCGTTGAGGCCGGTCGACTGTTCGGCCGCGCCCTCGGCGATGCCGGAAACCAGCTGCGAGATATGGGTGACCCGTTCGACGATGCTTTGCAGCGCCTCGCCGGCCTTGCCGACCAGATCCACCCCGCGCTCCACTTGTTTGGAGCTGTCGCTGATCAGGGTCTTGATCTCCATCGCCGCGTCAGAGGAGCGCTGCGCCAGCGCCCGCACTTCGCTCGCGACCACGGCAAAGCCCTTGCCGGCCTCGCCCGCCCGCGCCGCCTCGACGCCCGCGTTCAGGGCCAGAAGGTTGGTCTGGAAGGCGATGTCGTCGATCACAGAGATGATCTGGCTGATGTGGTTGGAGCTCTGCTCGATCTCGGTCATGGCCGACACCGCGCTTTGCACCACTTCGCGGTTGTTCTCCGCTTCGGTCCGGGCCTCTGCCATGGTTGCCTCGACGCTGCGGGCGCCTTCGGCGGCGGATTTCACCGACGCGGTCAGCTCATCCAGCGCCGCCGCGGTTTCTTCCAGGGTTGCTGCCTGGCTTTCGGTGCGGTGCGAAAGGTCATCGGAAGCCTGGCTGATTTCGGCGGCGCCGTTGCGGATACTGCCCGAAGCTTCGATCACCTGCTGCACGGTGCCGCTCAGATTGGTGACCGTGCTGTTGAAGTTCCTCCGCAGCTGTTCGTATTCCTGCGGGAACGGGCCGCTGATCTCATGCGAGAAATCGCCATCGGCAAGCTGCATCAGGCCGGTGCTCAGGCTTTCGACCACTTCCTGCTGCTGGCGCTGCATCTCCGCGCGCTCTTCTTCTGCCGCGCGGGCCAGCTTCAAGTCGTCCTGCATCGAGACCAGTGTTTTGCCGATCTTGCCGATTTCATCAGAACGGCCCGCCGCCGCAATCTCTGTGTCGAGGTTACCGGCGGAGACAGCCTCCATGTCCGCGCAGATCCGGTCGATCGGCTTGGTAATGGAGCGGGCAAACAGCCAGCCGAAGAGCGACATGCCGCCGGCGCAGATCAGCGAGGCCATCAGCAGCATGTTGCGCTTTTCGACCGCAGGGGCCATCAGCTCGGCCCAGTCCTGTTCGGCGATGATCGCCCAGTCCGCAAATTCCAGCGGCAGCGGTTCCGAATAGGCCAGCACGGAATGCCCGTCGAGGCCGGGAACACCCTTCTGCACATGCGATTTGCCGTCAAAGGCCTCCACCACCTGCTTGGTCGGCGGCAGCGGTGTCAGAACGTCAAACCCGTTTTCAAAACGCGATTTGGTCCGGGCCTGCATGTCGGACCCCACCAGATAGATCTGGGTGGTCTCGCCCATGCCCTGTTCGTTGTTGATGATGGCCCCCAGCATGTCCACGGGGATCTGCACCGCCAGCACGCCGACCGTGAGGTTGGCATCATTCACAACTGGTGCGGCGGCAAAGGCTGCTGCTGCGCCGGCACTCGGCGCGTAGGGCTCCATATCGGCAAAGAACACCTCGCCGCGGCTGCCCTCAAGCGCTTCACGGTAGACTTTGCCAAGCCCGGAATCCTTGAACGGCCCGGACATCATGTTGGTGCCGAAATCGTTTTCCTTGAACACCGAATACACAATGTCGCCCGCCAGGTTGATCAGAAAGGCATCATAATAGCCCTTGCTGTCGATCAGCATCTTGTAAGCCGGGTGGAAGCTTTCGTGGTGCATGTGGTAGGGCGACTCGCCCTCCGCCCGCGCCAGCAGGTGCCTCTCTCCAGCCGGATGGGGGTTAGCATCGATATAGGCCTGGCGCAGCACCTGGCCGGGGTTCCCCTCCAGGTCGTTCCAGGTCATCGTCAGCCATTCGATGGCGGTTGCCGACGACGGCACCGAGGCCAGCGTCTGCACATCCGCATGAATCCCGTCCAGCAGGGTCTGAACCGACAGCTTGCGGTCGGCCACCATGGAGCTGAGCTGATCCTGGGCATTGAGTTCTGCGCTGCGCTGGAAACTGACCGTGCTGATAGTGACGAGAATCGCCGTCACAAGCATACCGAACCCAACAACAAACAGTGGCAATTTATGTGCCAGCTTGAGCGATTTAAGCGCTTTCATTCCGTCCTCCTAAGAGCATCGCGGTCTAGGCCACCGCATATGATGATGCCGCTCAGGATGGCGCGGATACGTTAATTTGCGGCTTACGGAGGGGAAGCGTGGCGCCGGTCAACAGCAAAAAAGGCCCCGATTCCGCAGCGCATCAGCGTCACTCCGTAAAGGCCGGGTAAACATGCAGCCGCCGGCTGTGCGCCTTGCGCTGCACACAGCCAGAAGCGCCCGGACGCAGCGGCCAGGTGATTCTCCGGCCCCGGCCGGCCACTGATAAAAATTGACGGGAATTTCCACGCTGAATCGCGGGCCCTCTCCTTATGAATCCCTTTCTGGGCGCACGCGGCGGCAATCAAATGTTAAGGCCCCGCACCTATCAATTGCTCCATCGAACTCGAACTGATCGCCGACAACGGGGGTGCGAATCGCCGAAAATGACCACGGAAACGCAAAAGCACATTCTGGATCTGCCGAACGCCTTCGCGGAGCTGGATCCTCTGATCGCCTTCCTGCAAGGGGCCCGCTCCCGGGCGGTCGAAATCGACTGCAGCAGCGTTGCTCTGATGCCTTCGCGCTGCCTGCAGATTCTGCTTGGAGCAGAACAGCAGTGGCGGTCCGAGGGGGTAGGCTTCTCAGTCACCAACATCACCGAATCCTGCCGCAAGTCCCTGACCCTTCTGGGGCTGGAGCCCAACCGTTTTGAAGACGAGGAAACAGCATGAAGACCAAAGTTCTGGCAATCGACGATTCCCGCACGATCCGGAATCTTCTGGCCGCAACCCTGGAAGAGGCCGGGTTTGAATACCACTGTGCGGTTGATGGCCGCGAAGGCGTGGACATGTATCCGGAAATCGATCCCGACGTCGTGATCACCGACATCAACATGCCCAACCTCGACGGCTTCGGCGTGATCGAGGAGCTGCGCGGCGAAGGCATCAACTCCAAGGTGCCGATCCTGGTGCTGACCACCGAGAGCGCGCCTGAGCTGAAGGCCCGCGCCCGCGGCGCCGGCGCCACCGGCTGGATCACCAAGCCGTTCGACGATGCCTCGCTGATCTTCGCGCTCAAGCGCGTGACCGGAGCCGCGGCCTAAGATGTCGGGCTCGATTCAGGATACCTTCTTTGAGGAGTGCGAAGAGCTCCTCGAAGCGACGGATGAGGGGCTGACCGCCATCGAAGGAGGCGATCACAACCCTGAGGTTGTCAATGCGATCTTCCGCGCCGTTCACTCTATCAAGGGCGGCGCCGGTGCCTTTGGCCTGGATGACCTGGTGGCCTTTGCCCACCGGTTCGAGACCGTGTTTGACGAAGTGCGCTCCAACCGGCTGGAACTGGACGGAAAGCTGGTTCAGCTGCTGCTGCGCTCCAGCGACCATCTGTCGGCGCTGGTCGAGGCGGCCCGCGACGGCGGCCAGATCGACGAGGCGCATCACGACACCCTGCTGGCGGCGCTGGACGAATACACTCCCGATGAGGAGGAGGACCTCACCTTCGAGCCGATGGGCCTTGGCGGCCCGGCGCCGATGATGGACCTTGGCGGTCTGGGCGGCGCTCCGGCAGCACCGCAGGAGGAAACCTACCGGATCCGCTTCCAGCCGCTGAAGGAAATGTACGGCACCGGCAACGAGCCGTTCTTCCTGTTCCAGGCGCTCAGGGACATGGGCGGGCTGACCGTGGCGCTCGACGAGAACGAGCTGCCCGGGTTCGACGCCATGGACATGGACGAAAGCTACCTGGCGTGGGATCTGGTCCTGGTGACCAAGGAGCCGCGGTCGGTGGTCGAGGCGGTCTTTGAGTTCGTCGAGGGCTTGTGCGAGCTGTCGATTGCAGGGGATGGCGATGCCGAAGCGGAGGCAAACGCCTTGGCGGCACTGGATGCGATGTTCGCAGCCCCGCCCGTCCCGCCCGCCGCCGGCAGCGCAGACGGCGAGGCCGCTGCCGCCCCTTTTGAACCGCCGGTCCCCGCACCTGAACCCGAAGCCAAACCGGCAGTTGCCGAAGAAAAGGCATCGGCCCCGAAAGCCGAGAGCGGCAACCAGGAGCAGCGCGGCGGTCCCAAGCCAACGCTCCGCGTCGAGCTCGAGCGGGTGGACCGGCTGATCAACGCTGTCGGGGAGCTTATCATCAACCATTCTATGCTGGCGCAGCAGATCGCCAATCTCAACGTCTCCGACACGCGGGACGTCGAGACGGAGCTGGAAGGCTTCAAGAATCTGGCCCGCGACATCCAGGAAGGGGTGATGGCCATCCGCGCGCAGCCGGTCAAGCCGCTGTTCCAGCGCATGGCCCGCATCGTGCGCGAAGCGTCGGCTGCCACCGGCAAGACCTGCAAACTGGTCACCGAGGGCGAGAATACCGAAGTCGACAAGACGGTCATCGAACGGCTGTCCGACCCGCTGACGCACATTCTGCGCAACGCGGTCGACCATGGCGTGGAAAAGCCCGAGGACCGGGCCGCGGCCGGCAAGCAGACCACCGGCGAAATCCGGCTGTCCGCCTCGCACCGCTCCGGCAGCGTCTGCATCGAGATCAGGGACGACGGCGCCGGTGTGAACCGTCCGCGGGTCAAACAGATCGCGATCGAGAAGGGGCTGATCCCGGAAAACGCCGAGCTGACCGATGGCGAAATTGACAACCTGCTGTTCGCACCGGGGTTTTCAACGGCCAAGGAGATCTCCAACCTCTCCGGGCGCGGGGTTGGCATGGACGTGGTGAAGAATGCGGTGACCGGCCTCGGCGGGCGCATCAACATCTCCTCCGCCCCCGGCAAAGGGTCCACATTCACCATCATTCTTCCGCTGACACTGGCGGTGATGGACGGAATGGTGGTGTCGGTTGCCGATCAGACCATGGTGGTGCCGATCACATCGATCGTCGAAACCATGCGCGGCAGCGACGACATGATCAACAGCCTCGGCGCCGACGGCACCCTGCTGTCGATCCGCGGCAACTTCGTGCCGATCTGCGATGTTGCGGGCGCGCTGGGTCTTTATCGCGAAAGCGACCGGCAGGCCGGCGTCTACCTGCTGGTGGAGACCGAAACCGGCCAGCGCTGCGCCTTGGCGGTGGATGACATCCACGACCAGCGCCAGGTGGTGATCAAAAGCCTTGATGGCGTCTGCGGGGAAATTCCCGGCGTCGCCGCTGCAACCATCCTGGGCGATGGCAAGATTGCCATGATCCTGGACCCAGAAAGCATCATTGCGGCTTCGCCCACGGCAGCCGCCTTTGACACCGAGCGGAGATTGAGCAATGCAAGCTGAAGTGAAGCAAACCGATCAGGAAGTGAAGCACGCTGAACACAGCGAGTTCGTCAGCTTCACCGTGGCAGGCCAGGCCTTTTGCCTGAAGATCACCCAGATCCGCGAGATCCGGCGCTGGTCGCCGGTGACCATCCTGCCGCATGCGCCGGCCGATGTGCTGGGGGTGATGAACCTGCGCGGCGCGGTGATCCCGATCTATGACCTGTCGGCCCGTTTCGGCCTGCATCAGACCGAAGCAAGCGAGCGCAATGTCGTCATCGTGGTCTCGGTCCATGGCAAACCGGTCGGGCTGCTGGCGGAATCGGTCTCGGAAATCATCTCGATCAACCCGGATGACATCCAGGACACCCCGCCGGTCGACAGCCGCAATACGATGGAATACATCCAGGGCATCATCTCGCATGATGACACCATGGTGCGCATCATCAATCTGGATGCGGTGATCTCAGCTCCGGAGCAGGTGATGCCGTGAGCGCAGAAGGGTCCATCACTAACGCCACTGAAAGCTTTACGCTCTCGGACCAGGAATTCGGAGCCATTGCGCAGTTTGCGCACAAGCACTTCGGCCTGGCCCTGGCGGCAAGCAAGAAGCCGCTGGTGTCCTCGCGGCTGGCGCGCAAGCTGCGCCAGCGCAATTTCACCAGCTTCAAGGAATACCTGGCTTGCCTGGACGGCCCCAACGCCGAACAGGAGCGCAGCGGCCTGCTGTCGCTGCTGACCACCAACGTGACCCATTTCTTCCGGGAGCCGCACCATTTCGAAACCCTGCGCAACGATGTGCTGCCGCCGCTGATCGAACAGGCGCGGCGCGGCGGGCGGGTGCGGCTGTGGTCGGCGGGCTGTTCCAACGGGCAGGAACCCTTTTCGATTGCCATGACCGTTCTGGACCTGTGCCCGGACGCGGCCAAGCTGGATTTCAAGATCCTGGGCACCGATATCGACCCGGTTGTGGTGCGCCACGCCAAGGCGGCAAAATATCCCGAGGACGAACTGGCCCAGATTGACGCGAAATACCGCAAGCTGGTGCCGGCCCGGGACGCCGAGGGGCGGCTGCCGGACAGTCTGCGCAAGCTGATCACCTTCGGGGTGCTGAACCTGATCGAGCCATTCCCGTTCCGCGGCAAGTTCGACGCCATCTTTTGCCGCAACGTGGCAATCTATTTCGACAACCCGACCCAGCAGAAGGTGTGGCAGGCCTTCCAGAACGCCTTGAACCCGGGCGGCTATCTCTTCATCGGGCACTCCGAGCGCATGTCCGGCCCGGCATCGCAGCACCTGAAGACGGCCGGGATCACAACCTATGTCAACTCACCCGCTGGCAGGACTTCCTGACCACGGCTGCAAGCAGAGCAGAAGGAAAGAAAAATGAGCTTGAAAGACTCTCTCCGCGTTATGGTCGTTGACGACATGTCAACCAGCCGGGGGATCATCACACAAAGCCTGGATGAGATCGGCATCAAGAACTACATGGTCGAAAACTCCGGCCAGGGCGCCTACCAGAAACTGATCCAGACACCGGTTCACATGGTGCTGTCCGACTACAACATGCCGGGCATGGACGGTTTGGGGCTGCTGAAGGCCCTGCGCAGCCACCAGGTCACTCAGCGGGTCGGGTTCATTCTCGTCACCGGCAAGCCGACGCCGGAAATGATCCAGGTCGGCAAGCAGATCGGCCTGAACAACATTGTCCGCAAGCCGTTCACGGTCGCCACGATGAAGCAGGCCATCGAACAGGTCGTCGGGCGGCTTTAACCATGGAGCGTCCCGGCAAAGCCCTGAGCGAACTTTGCGCCGCCTCGGCGTGGGAAATGGAGCAGCTGCGCGGTCAGATGCAGGCGCTGGAAGACGTCGTGCTCGACGTGCTGGAACGGGGCACGCCCCCGACCAGCCAGGAACTGCGCTCTCTGCAGGACTTTGATCTGGTGATCCAGACCCTGGCCGGGCTCTCCGGTTTCTACAAGCGCGTGCAGGCGCAGGTTGACGAGTCCGGCCCTGCCGATCTGCCGGCCGCAGCGGCAGGGGTCACTCTCGAAAAACTGCGCGACCGGCTGCGCTCTGCCAGCAGCCTGGCAAACACCTGAACGCCCTGGCCCCGCCCCGTCCCGGGCGGGGCTGCACTGCAGTCCCGCGGCCGCGAATTTCCTTTTTCATTGCGGCCGCCGCGGACTACATTGGACCTAGCTGAAACCGCCAGCCCGGGTGTCCGTATGTCTTTGCTTTTCAAACCGTTGATTTTCACCGCCTGCCTGCTGATGGCGGCAGGGGCGCAGGCTGCAAGCGACCGCATCGCCCTGGTCATCGGCGTGGCTGACTACCAGTACCTGCCGCCGCTGGAAAACACCCGCAACGATGCCGCCGCGATGGCGGACACGCTGGAAGGCATCGGCTTTGACGTCAGCCTGGCGCTGGATCCCGGCACCGCTGAGATGGAGCAGCTGCTGCAGGATTTCGCCTTCCGCTCCGAAGTTGCCGATCTGGCGCTGGTCTATTTTGCGGGCCACGGGATCGAGGTTCAGGGCGAGAATTTCCTGATCCCGGCAGACGCCAAGGTGGCCGGCAACCGGGATGTTCAGCGCCAGTCGCTGTCGCTGAAACAGCTGCTGGCGGCCGTGGACCGGGCCCGCAAGATGCGCATCGTGATCCTCGACAGCTGCCGCGACAACCCGCTGGGCGACTCGATTGCCTTTGAGCAAGGCGGCACCCAGGCCGCTGAAACCGCTGCCGCCACCCGTGGCGGCGGCGGCATGGCGCCGGCCGATCCGGACCGCGGCACGCTGGTGGCCTTTGCCGCCAAGGACGGCCAGGTGGCGCTGGACGGCAGCGGCAGCAACTCGCCTTATGCTACGGCGCTGATGGAAAAGATGGTGCAGCCGGGGCTGGAGATCAGCCTGATGTTCCGCCAGGTGCGCGACCGGGTTCTGGAGACCACCGGCAACCTGCAGGAACCCCACACCTATGGCTCGCTGACCGGCGTGCCGTTCTATCTGGCCGGCCCGGGCGCAAATGACGCCCCGGTCTCCGTAGCCGATGCCTCTGCCGCCTGGGCCGCGCTGAAACCCGACCAGGAAGAGCAGCTGCTGGCGCTGGCCGACCTTGGCGATACCCGGTCGATGCTGGGGCTGGCCTATATCCGGCTGAACCCTAATGAGGGCCGGTTCGATCCCAAGGCGGCCGTGGATTTCCTGCAGCGGGCTGCGGACGCGGACTCCCCCGAAGCGCAGTTCGAGCTGGCCAAACTTTATGAGCGCGGCACCGGCGTCGACGCCGATCCGGCCAGGGCATTGGAGCTGTATCAGGCGGCGGCGGCCCAGGATTTTGCCGATGCGATCAACGATCTTGGCTTTTTGCATTACCAGGGCGGGCTTGGCCTGCGCGCCAACCCGAAAAAGGCGCTGACGTTCTTTGAGCGCGCTGCGGACCTGCGCCATCCGCAGGCCCAGTTCAATTTCGCCGCGCTGATTGATGACGGGTTGATCCCGTCAAAAGGCCCCGAAGATTCAGCCCATTACCTGTATGCGGCGCTGCGCAGCGGCAGTTCGGACGTGCTCAACCTGCTGAGCGAACGCCCCAAGATGTTCACCGAGGAGACCCGGCGCGCGCTGCAGCGGAAACTGAAAGACAACAATTTCTACGCGGGCGCGATCGACGGCGATTTCGGGCCAAGCACCCAAAGGGGGATCCGCCAGGCCTACGGGCTGGAGGGGTAGGCGCCCGGGGTCCCGCGGATGCATCCGCTTCGCGGAGGGTTCGGCCTTGCGCGCGTCTTTTTCCTGGACCGGCCCTTGGGCAGAGAAGCGCGCCCTTACAGCTGCCCTTCGGCCAGCCATTGATCCAGCTGGCGGCGGCTGATTTCGAAATGCATGCTGTCCTCGCGGCGGAAGCCCGCGCCCCAGACCCAGCCCTGATCGTAAAAGAAATCCGCCATGATGGTCAGCCCCAGCTGGGTCTTGCCATCGGTGAAATTGTCCAGCTTGCCGTCGATGTTCAGATCGACGGCCAAGCCATAGCTGTGGGTGGAAAGCGCGCTGAGCGTGCCGCGGATCCGGCGCACGCACAGCGCCCCGGCCGTGTTGATCCGGGCATAAAGGTCGGGGTCCGCCTGGCGGATGTTCTCGAACACCACCTTCAGGCTTTCGATGGCCGGGCGCAGCATGCTGACCCGGATCGGCCCGACCTGCTCTGTCACCAGCTTCTCCTTGAGGCCCGGGTTGGTCATCGGCTGGCAGGTGTCGTTCAGATCCTCCCGCGGGCGGCCCAGCCTTTCCGTCAGATAGCTGCCGCCCGTCACCGTCAGCCCGCGGTTCACGTTCAGCCGGTCGGCGATCAGCACCACCTGCGCATAATCGAGATCCGCGCCGCCGGTCTGGTTCCAGATCGCGGCCTCGCCGGCCGCGTCATCGGTGAAAGGGGTCCCGGTGCCTGCCCCTCCCGCAGGCAGGCTGGCAAGCTCGTTTTGCAGGTCGGTCATCCTGGCCTGCAGATCCTCGACCTGCTGGCGCAGCATCTCGATCTCGATCCGCGCGGTGGAATCCACCCCGCCAGCGCCCTGGTAATCTTCTTCGCTGAGCAGCCAGCTGAGCCCGAACCAGACAGCCGGAGCGAGCACCAGGCCAATGGCGATTATGACGGCTGGCAGAACCCGCATATACCCTCCCGGTTCACCTGCGCCCATTTCAATCTTTCAGTGCGCAGCAAGTAAACCCCCTGATTACAACTTGCCGGAAACGCCATGTTTTTTTCCGCCGCTGGCCTTTGCCCGCCATTGGCAGGCAGCAGGTGCTGGTATAAGCTGCCAGCGATGTTGTAACGGTAGGAAAGGGCGCTGAGCATGATCCCCCTTAAAGGAATTTTCGCAAGCGTTCTGGGCACCGGCCTTATGTTCGCACCGCTGGCGCAGGCGCAGTCGAACGGTAGCGAACTGTCGGTTGAGGAAATCACCGAAGCCTTCAAAAAGCAGAAGACCCGCGGCCTGGTGATCGTGCCCAGCAGCACGGACCAGAGCCAGGACACCGCGCAGGAAACCGCAACCGTGGCGGCCGCGGCCGAGGAATACAATCCGGTTGATCAGCAGACCCAGATCAATGTCCAGATCTCCTTTGACTTCGACAGCGCCGCGCTGCGGGCGGATCAGGCGCCGAAGCTGGCCAATATGTGCGAGTCGATGAAATTGATGGGCGGCACCGTGTTCCAGATCATCGGCCATACCGACAGCTCCGGCTCTGCCGCCTATAACGAGCGGCTGTCACTGCTGCGCGCGCAGGAAGTGCGCCGCCACCTGATCAGCTCCTGCGGCGTGCCCGAGGATATGCTGAAGGCGATCGGCATGGGCGAAACCGCACCTTTCAACCAGGACAACCCGCGTGCCGATGAAAACCGCCGCGTCGAATTCCAGGCCCTGGGCTAAGCCCGGCTTGGGCGCGCGGCGGACTGCAGGCCAGGGAGAACTACATGCTTGAATCGCGCCCTGGCGACCTGTTCCAGCCGGGTGATCTGCTGAACAATACCTACCGGATCGAAG
Source organism: Leisingera daeponensis DSM 23529 (assembly GCF_000473145.1). Lineage (NCBI taxonomy): Bacteria > Pseudomonadati > Pseudomonadota > Alphaproteobacteria > Rhodobacterales > Roseobacteraceae > Leisingera > Leisingera daeponensis. The sequence continues at coordinate 130,857 of NZ_KI421502.1, forward strand.
GACTGCTGGGGCGCGGCGGCACCTCGGACGTCTACAAGGCGCGCTCGGAAATCTCTGGCAACCTGGTGGCCCTGAAGGTGCTGAAGCAGGAGCTTGCCGCCAATGAGGACTTTACCGTCCTGATGGCGCGCGAGGAGAATATCCGCGAAATCCGCCATGCCGCGGTGGTGCGCTATTCGGAAAACCACCGCACGCCGGACGGGCATATCTACCTGCTGATGGATTACATCGACGGCCCCGGCCTCGACAAGCGGCTGAAACAGGGGCCGATGGCGGCCGGGGATCTGCTGGTGATCTGCCGCCGTGTGGCGGAAGGGCTGCAGGCGGCGCATGCCCGCAATATCGTCCACCGCGACCTTAGCCCGGACAACATCATCCTGCGGGGCGGCGACCCGGCAGAAGCCGTAATCATCGACTTTGGCATTGCCAAGGACACCAACCCGGGCGCCCAGACCATTGTCGGCAACGAATTTGCGGGCAAGTATTCCTATGCCGCGCCGGAGCAGATGAGCGGGCAGACCGATGCGCGCTCGGACATCTATTCGCTGGGGGCGCTGCTGCTGGCCAACTTCCGCGGCGCCGCGCCCAAGCTGGGCGCCAACCCGATGGAGGTGGTTGAGAACAAGCAGAAACCGCTGGATACCAGCGGTGTTCCAGAACCGCTGAGGACGCTGATCAGCCGGATGTGCGCACCGGACCCGGATGACCGGTTCCAAAGCGCGGGCGAGGTGCTGGCGTTTCTTGATAATCCCGATGGCGGCAGCCTGGCCGATGTGCTGGACGGACCCGCGGCCGAAGATGCCACAATCATCGTGCCGCAAACCCGCCAGCCGGCGCCGCCTCCCCCGCCGGTCCCGGCGCGTGAAACCGCGCAAGGGGAAAAGGGCGGCCGCGGCGGCCTGTGGGCAGCGCTGGCGGTTCTGCTGCTGCTCGGCGGCGGCGGCGCAGGGGCCTATTTCTCGGGTATGCTCGACAGCTTCATGGGCCCGTCTTATCCGGTTGTCCGCCCCTATTCGCTGATTGCGGAAAAACCGGCGGACGGGCCGGTGCAGATCGTTGGCAACGTGCCCTCGGAAGCCACCCGCGACGCCCTGCTGGCGCTGGCGGAGGACGCGGATCTGACTCTGGCCTCCGGCGAAATCGCCGAGACCTGGGGCGCCGATGTGCTGGACACGGTCAAGCCGCTTGACGGCCTGCGCGAGTGGCGGCTGGTGGTCAGCAACAACAAGGCCCGCCTGACCGGCACGACCAGCGACACCAACGTTGCCGAAATGCTGAACGAACGTTTCCGCGACGGCCTGCCCGGGGCGCTGGAAGGCAAGGCGGAAATCCGGTTCGAACTGCCGATGCTGCCGGTGGCGGAGGTCAAGGCGGTGATGGAGGCCTTTGCCGACTGCGGCCCGCTGGTGCGCGACGGGAACGGCCACTACGACGGTTATGCGCCGGCCGATCCGATCCTGATCAGCGGCCGCGTCGCCAGCACCGCCACCCGGCTGGAACTGTTCGACGCGCTGCGCGCGCTGGCCCATGAACGCCAGGTGGTGCTGGATGTCGAGGTGCTGAACGACTCCCTGTGCGTGGTGGAGCAGCACCTGCCGAAAGCCCCCTCCGGCGGTGCCGAAGTGGAATTCGCGGTGGGCGGCACGACGGTGGAGCCCAACCCCTCCGGCCGCTTCTTTGTCGGGGAAAATCCGGTGATCGACGTGGTGCTGCCGGGCGATGTGACCGACGGCTACCTGACCGTTTCGGTCCTTGATGTCTCCGGCAACGTGTTCCACCTGCTGCCCAACATCGCGCGCCCGGACAATGCGGTGGCCAGCCTGCGCGACGGGGCTGCGGGCGACGTGCCGGTGCGGGTGGCCTACAGCCTGGAGGAATCCGCATCCGGCGGCGGTATCGCCTTTAATGTGGATGACAGCACCTTGGGCAAAAGCAAGGTGCTGGTGCTGCATTCGTCGGAACCGCTGTTTGACGGGATGCGCCCGACCTCGGAAAGCGCCGTCGGCTTTGCCGAAGCGCTGCAGGCCAGTTACGAGGCCGATTCCAGCCGCATCCGGTCGCTGGACAGCCGGGTTCTTGTCACCGCCAAACCCTGACCGGGCAGGCGGGCTTCTGTAGGGGAGAAGCGGCTTGGCTACAGGACATCTATCACCACGGCGGTGATGTTATCCGCGCCGCCGCCGTCCAGCGCGATCTGGATCAGCCGGTCGCCAACCGTTTCCAGCGGCGTGCTGCCGAGAACATCCGCGAGGATCGCAAAGGTCGCGTATTTGGTCAGCCCGTCAGAGCAGATCAGGAAACGGTCGCCGGGCACCGTGCCGCCGCGCACCTTGTCGATTTCCAGCTCCTCGCCGACCCCGACAGCGCGGGTGATCGCGTTGGATTGCGGATGCTGGTCGGCCTCATCCCAGGTCATCTTGCCCGCCAGAACAAACTCCGCCACCGCCGAATGGTCTTCGGTCAGCATCTCGATCCGGCCATTGCGCAGCCGGTAGATCCGGCTGTCCCCGGCCCAGAGGCCGACGAAATGCTGGTTCGCCATGATCAGCGCGGCAACGGTGGAGCCGATGGTGCCGCCGCCGCGGGCGGCGGCTTCGGCCCGGATGGCCTGGTGCGCGGTCTGGATCGCGTCGCGCAGCGCATGCATCCGCGCTGCCGGATCCAGCCCCTGCGGGATCGTTGCAACCGCGTCGGCAATCAGGCGGCTGGCGAAATCGCCGGCTTGGTGTCCGCCCATGCCATCGGCCACCAGCCAGATGTCATGCTCCGGCAGCGCCAGAACGGCATCTTCGTTGATTTTGCGCTTCCGCCCCACATGGGTCTGCGCAGTATAGCGGTATTTGCGCATCGGGTTCATCATAGGACCTCGGCCCCCGCCCAGACCGGCGCGCCAAGGTCAAACAGACCCAGCGCCGCAGAGCCTTGCGGCAGACCGCTGCAGGCCAGCGTTCGCGGCACCCCGTCCAGAACCGCCGTCCAGAGGCTGCAATCCGCAAGCCGGGCGCCGTCCAATGCGGCCGTCAGCCTCTCCGTGCCCTGGGCCCCGGCCAGAACCACCGCCATCTCTGCTGCGGCCGCGGGGCCTGCAACCCGTGCCGCCGGCGCCGGTATCTCTGCGAGTGCCGCCGCCAGGCGGTCCTTGGTCATCGTGTCCTCCAATGCATCCAGCGCCACATCCTCCAGCCGTTCAAATAATGCGGTCTCGCCGAAATGGTACGGCACCGCCGCCCCCTGCCCCGGCAAACCTGTCATCAGCGTCAGGGGAAACCGGCGCCCCACGCGGTCGACCGACGGCATCATCACGCCCATCACCGCCCCCGCGCCGGCCAGCCCGGCAGGCAGGGTGAACCGCCAGATTGGCGCGGTCATGTAATGCGCGTCAAAATCCGCGCCATACGCGGCCCTGCCGTCCAGCATGATCTGCTGCAGCCAGGCGTCCCACACCCGCACAAATCCGCCCGGCGTGTTCAGCCGGAAGAAATCCCCGGCTGACGGCATCTTACCGAAGGCCCCGAACCCCGCCATCACATCGACTTCGGGCAGCTGAACTTTGCCATCGCCGGCAGGGCGAAGGGATTGATGACCGAGCCGGACTGCAGCTCAAACAGCGCCAGCCGCCCGCCCACCCGGAAGTTCACCCGCCGCCGGTCGGACACATTGGTGCGCCGCACCTCGGCGGCGTCCAGCAGCCGGAACCAGGCCCAGGGACCGTCGCGCGACAGAACGTTCTCGCTGTCCTTCTTCTGCGGCAGCAGCGTCAGCCGGGCCAGACCGACCGAGCCGGGCCAGGTCACCGCCACCGGTGTCGGCGCGCCGGAGCGGTGATTGTAGGCCACCTTGGTGCCGTCGATTTCCAGCAGCACCTCCTTCGCCTTGGGGTCCAGCGCGTTGACGGTGATCTGGAAGTTCACCGCCGGCTGCGGCCCGTCTGCAAAAAACGCCTCCTTGATCTCGGCCGCATATTGCATCTGCTGCAGCACCGCCGGGCTGATGCCCAGGTCAACGTCATTGACACGCTTCCAGGTCCAGGGCCGGCTGCGGGTATCGACGTATTTCATCAGATGCTCGTTGAAGAAACTGTCGATCATCCCGTCCGGCGCAAACAGCTTGGCAAAATCCGCCATTGCCACATCGGCCCGCGCCGAGCGGTTGAACGGATAGCGGTTGGCCAGCGCCTGTTCGCAGAACGGCAGCACCGCCGATTGCCAGCGTGCGTTGATCGAGGCACGGGTGCCCTCGGAGGTGATGCCCGATGAGCCCGCCGAGATCTGCGTTGCCCAGCGGGGCAGCGGCCCGCCCATCCGGCTGGCGGTTTGCTGGAACTGCAGCAGCGCCTGGCCGCTCTCGCCGCCGGTGGCAACGCCAGAGAAGGACATCTTGTTCAGCTCCTGATAGACTAGCTGCAGCTGCCCCATCAGATCATCCAGCTGCGACGGCTGGCCTTCTGGCCGGTTGACCAGATCATACAGCCACTGGAACCGCTCCTGCACATAGGCCCCCGGCGGTTTGGCAGCCTCTCCCGGCGCATTGGCGGCGGAATTGACCAGCGCCTCCAGCAGGATCTGCCCCTGGATCGACAGATTCGACCGGGATTCAATCGCCGCGACCTGCTGCGCGCCCGCTGCCAGGGACCCCGCGTCCAGCACCGATTTGTCCTCGTTCAGCCGGGTTTCGTTGCTGACTTCGGTCAGGATGTTGACGATGGGAGAGGTCGGCCCGGACAGCACATTGGTGACTTCCACCGCATGGGACAGCGATTCCAGCGGGATGATGTCGATATCCCCCAGCATCTGGTCATAGCGGCTGATGTAGTCGTTGTAATACAGGTCCAGCACATCGCGGCTGAGCTTCAGAAGCACCGCCTCATTCTGGGCGGCCTCGCTCTGTTCACCCAGCACCCAGGCCTCGCGGTGGACGCGTTCGGCAACGCTGACCGCCTCCGGCAGGAACACGTTGTGGAAACCGTCATAGGTGAAGATGCCTTCGATCCCGTCATTCAGCGGCTTGCCTGAACTGCGCACCAGCACCCGCTTGACCGACGGCCCGCCAACATCGGTGATCCGCCACTTCGGCAGGGCGGTTGCCTGCTGCGCGTTCAGAATGCCGTTATAGACCCGCTGCGCCAGCGGCATTTCCGACAGGAGGTTCTGCGCCTGTTCGATCAGCGGGCCGTTGAGGGCAATCTCCTCCATCGGCTGCGACAGAAGCGCAGTCAGGTGATCCATCAGATCGGCGCGCAGCTGGGTGCGGGCAATGCCGGGATAGGCAATGTTTTCCCAGTCCAGCCGCATCCATTCCTTGACCAGATCGGGGTTCATCGGCCCCCGCAGACCCAGCATCAGGTAGATCTTCAGCGCCTCATACAGCGTGTCGGGGTTGTTCATGTTGCCCTCGATCTGCTGCTCCAGCCGCACCAGCAGCCGCGGCAGCAGGCGCCGGTTCAGCGCCGCGCGGTAGGTCTGGGCCGCCTGGGTGCCGATCACCTCGCCCTGATACAAGCCATAGGTCATCGCGCGCTCGGGCTCCGGGTCCGACAGCACCGGATTGCCCGGCGTGTCGCGCAGGTTGTTCAGCGCCGCCACCACCGGCACCAGGTCGGTGTCGCCCACCGGGCTGGGCGGCAGCTCTGCCGCGGCGGCCTGGTAGGCCGACACCTGGCCGTCGGCCCGGGCGATCAGATCGGTGTTCTTGAGGTAGGACCGCACCCACAGCGCGCCCATTGCGATGGCCACCAGCACGGTTGCCGCAATCGCAATCCGCCGCGTCCAGCGGTAGCGGCGTTCGACCTTGTCGTCGGCCGACACCAGCCCCGCCTCCGGGAACATCACACCCTCAAACAGCCGTGTCAGGAAGAACGAGCGCCCGGTGCCCAGGCCTGAGCCAATCGCCTGCCGCCCGATGCCGAAGGTCTGCGCCATGCCCAGCATCAGCCGGTCAATCGGCGTGCCTTCCTGGGTGCCGGAGGTGAAATAGACCCCGCGCAGCATCTGCCGCTGCGCATAGCGGCTGTCCTGAAACACCTCCATCAGGAAGTCGCGTGCCACCGCGCGCATCGACGCCACCTGCGACGGGAAGCCGGCAATCAGCGCCCGGCGCTGATGGTCGGTCTCGGTCTGCATCTTTTCCAAAAGCTGCGCATTGATCTGCCCCAGAAGCAGCCCGAACTCCTGGTCAAACGCGGCAATCGGCGGCTCTTCCTTCTTGCCCTTGGGCAGCGGCAGGGTGAACCCCCAGACCTGTTCGCGCTCCTCCTTGCCCAAGTTGTCGTGGAATTCCTGGAAGCCGGCAATCAGGTCCGCCTTGGTGAACAGCACATAGACCGGAAAGCGCACCCCCAGTTTCTCGCGCAGCTCTTCCAGGCGGTGGCGCACGGCGGCGGCGTGGCTTTTCTGGGTGATCTCATCCTGCAAGCTGAGGTCGGACAGCGAGATCGCGACGATAGCACCGTTGATCGGCTGCCGCTTTCGGTATTTCTTCAGCAGCCCAAGGAAGCCGAGCCAGGCCGCATTGTCTGCCTCCGCGTCACTTTCCTGGGTGGTGTAGCGCCCAGCGGTGTCGATCAACACCGCGTCATTGGTGAACCACCAGTCGCAGTTGCGGGTGCCGCCAACGCCGCCAATCGCGGCCTTGCCCAGTTTCTCGGCCAGCGGGAACTGCAGGCCGGAATTCACAATCGCCGTGGTCTTGCCCGCACCCGGCGGGCCGATCATGATGTACCAGGGCAGATCGTTCAGGTGGCGGCGGCCGCCCTTGGACTTGCGAAGCTCTTTCATCGCGTCCTTGAACTTGCCGCGCAGCTCGCCGATTTCCTCGGACAGCACATCATCTTCCGAGGTATCCGCCGCCTCCGCCATCTCCTCGGTCATTTCCTTGTCCTTGCGGCGGCGGCGCCAGAAGATAAGGCCGATGATGATGAAATACAGCAGGAAGATCACGCCGATCGCGATCAGCCGCGCCATCACCCCGTCAAACGGGCGCCAGTCGGCGCTGCCGATGAACGGCGCAAAGAACCACACGCAGGCTGACAGCACCGCGGCCAGGATCAGCAGGACGGTGTAGATCGACCGGAACAGGGGAATGATATAGCGGCGGATCATCCTTGAACCTCCTGAACCAGCAGGATTTCGATCCTGCGGTTCTTGGCCCGCCCGTCGCGGGTGCTGTTGTCTGCAATCGGTTCCTTGTCGGCGCGGCCCTCCGCCGACAGCCGGTCCGGATCGGTCATCACATTGGCCATGCCCGCCATCACCGATTTTGCCCGCGCCAGCGACAGCGCCATGTTCGAGGGGAACCGCGAGGAACGGATCGGCACGTTGTCGGAATGCCCTGCCACGATGATCTTGCCCTTTTCGTCATTCAGCGCCTCGGCCACCCGGTTTACCGGATTGCGGAACGCCTTGCTCAACTGGTCAGAGCCGGAGCCGAACATGCCCGATCCGGTCAGCCGGATGATGAGCGTGTTGCCCTTCTGGAAGACCTGCACGATGCCTTCCTTAATCTCCGGCTCCAGGAAGCCCGCAACCTTGGCGACCTGCTCCTCGGTGGTCGGGGTCAGCGGCGGCGGCGGCGGCGGAGCGCGCCGTTCCAGCTGTGCCTTGGGACCAGCGTCAACAATCGACAGCTGCCCCACCACATTCTCGGTCTTGTTCGACAGCATCCAGCTGAGGCCGATGAACTGCAGCGCCAGCACCGCAGCGGTGGCCGCCAGTGTGATCCAGACCAGCCGCCAGACCGACAGCGCCTTGAAGGGTTTGACGATGCCTTCCCAATGCGGCGACAGATCACGCTCTACAGGCCCGCGCTGGTTGCGGATGATCCGGGCCAGCGCTCCGCGGATCTGCAGATGCTTCTCGGAGCCGCCCTGCTCCACCCGCAGACGGCCTTCAAACCCCAGCGACAGGCACATATAGAGGAATTCGAGCATGTCGATATTGGCGCCCGGCTCCTTCTCCAGCCGCGCCAGCAGGTCATAGAAGCGGTCGCCGCCCACCACCTCGCGGTGGAAGGTCGCCACCATCGACTGCAACCCCCAGGAGGACTGCCCGCCCCAGGGCGTGTTCAGCACCACATCGTCCAGCGTTGCGCACAGCGCATAGCGCGCGACCTTCACGGTCTGCGCGGCAATGCCCGCCTGCAAGGCGCGGTTCTCAAACGCGCGCACCTCTGCCACCACGCTTTTGCGCAGCGCGTCCGGATCCATGTGCTGCGCCCGGTTGCGGATCCGGGAAATCAGCGCAAACAGGGTAGAGGCGCAGGCGGTCAGCTGGTTCATCCCCGTGAGCGCCATCTTCGGCGCCTTGGCCCCGCCCGCCGCAGCCTGCGGCCTCGGCGCTGCCGCCTGCGGCACGCCATAGGCATCCAGATCGGGATCAGCGGACTGCTGCGGCACTGGCTGGGTCTGCGGCGGCGTCTCTGGCTGCTGCAAGGGCGTGGCGCTGCGCCGCCCACCGGGGTTCGGCTTGATCACCGTCTTGTCGGTATCCCCCGGTTCGGCAAAGGGATCGTCATAATCAGCCATCTCAGCGCCTTCCCTTATGCATTACGGATCGCCCAAAGCTCCATCTTGAGCCCCGGATACTGGCCCGACACATGCACCGCGATCCCGCCGGAAGTGGTCATCTTGCGCCAATAGGGGCTGTCCGCATCCATCTCGAAATAGACCACGCCGGAATGATAGGGGATCTGCCGCGGCGCCACCGGAAGCGGGCGCAGGGTGATCCCCGGCAGCGCCGAGTTCACCAGCTGGCGGATTTCCTCGACGGGTCCGATCTTGGCCTGACCGGCAAAATGCTTGCGCACGTCCTCGGCCGGGATGTCGGCGCTGACCGCCAGCACAAAACCGGCATTGCCCAAAAGCTTGCGGTCGGCAATGACGCCGACCGAGATGCCGTATTTGCGCGCTTCCAGCTTGATCGGGATCGCGGTCTGTTCCAGCACCGAGCTCAGATACTGGCGCAGCACCCGGATCACCGGCGCAAAGCAGGCGACCAGGTTGTCATGGGTATAGGGCGGAAACTCCGGCGCCTGTTTGTCTGCCGACATGAACACCGACAGCTCCCCCGCCAGCCCGGCGCACAGGGTGAACAGGCGTTCAGGGTGCAGGTTCTCGATATTGCGCAGATGGCGCACCTGCGGCAACAGCCGGTTCACCACCGTCAGCAGCATGAAATCCGCCACATCCGCCACCCCGCGGGCGCCGCCTGCCTCGGACAGGCGGCCTGCCAGCGCCTCCATCCGGTGCGCCAGAAGCCCTTCCAGCTCCCGCAGGAAACCGTTCAGCGCAGGGGCCGCGCGCACATCCAGGCAGGAGGGGATAAAGGCCTGGTCCAGCACGATCTCCTTGTCCGCGCGCACCTCGATGATGCGCGCCACCGGAATTGCCAGCAGGTCGGCCAGATCATCCACCTCCAGCGCAAACTGCAGGCGCATCTTGCCCACGTCCAGCTGCACCGGCTTGCGCTCGGCCGAGGTCACGTCGGTCACTTCCTGCGTGTCCGGACGCAAACGGCTGGCGGAGCGTTCGGCGCCGCTCAGGTCAACCTCGACCGCTCCCTGGCGCCGCTGCGGCACGGTCATGTAGACGATGCAGTCCTTGACCGTGGTCGGCACCTCCAGCGCCGGCGGATGCGGATCCGCCATCGGCACCCGGAACACCGTGCCGTCATGGGTCAGCCCCTGGCAGGACTTGACCGCAAACTGGCCGATCTTCAGCGCTTCGTGGTCAATCTCCAGCCCGTTCACACCCCAGGCATAAGGGCTGAGCCGCCGCGCCAGACCGGCCACCAGCGCCTCGTTGTAACGGTCGGACTGCTGGAAGTGATGCGGCTGCAAAAACAGCCCCTCCGTCCAAAGTACCTTGCTGTCCCAGGACACCGGGCTCTCCTCTTAACTTGCAGGCACGCGCCGGAGCGCGCCGCCAATCATTCCTTCAGCCTGTCCAGCTGCTGCTTGTAAGCCCGCGCGAATTCGCGGCTGAACAGATCGTGAAAATCATTCTCAGCCTGGTCGGAAATCTCCGCATAAAGCTGCTCGTAAACGTCCCAGTACCGCGCCTTCTTGCCGCGCAGGAGGCCGCTGAAGCCGCCCTTGTCCTCGATCTGCGCTTCCAGCGCCTTGGGGTCGAGGCGTTTCAGAACGCCCTTCAGCGCCGCCTCCATGCCGGTGACCATCGCCACCTCATGCGCCTTGATGTCCTTCAGCGCCTCCTCGGCGGCGGTTTCCGGGCTGAGATAGCCCCTGGTCGCCGGGCGGACCATCGCCTCGATCGCCTGCTCCGGCGTGATCGAGAATTTCAGCGGATTGTTCCCGCCGGCCGAAATCATCGTCTGCTCGATGCGGAACTCCGACTTGATTGAGGTCCGCGTCATCAGGATTTCCCGCAAGCCCGCGACCAGCGTCCGCATCACCCGGCCCATGCGCGCCATGGTGCTGATGTGATCTTCCGGGCCGATGCTGATTTCGGCGCCTGCCCCGCTGAGAAAAGCTTCAATCGCCTCCTGTGCTCCGGCAGAGGGCAGCGCCCGGCTGCCCCCGTCCTGAGAGGGCGGAATTTCCGTTGGCGGCGCAGGCGGAACCTCCTGCGGCGGCGCCGGAGGCGGGGTTTCCTGGGGCGGCGCTTCTTGCGGCGGCTGCGAAGGCGGCACCTCCTGCGGCGGCGGCGGGACCTCGCGCGGCGGCTCGGGCTGCGGTTCCGGCTCATCCGGGCCGCCGATGCCGGACAGGAACTCGTCGTCCCAATCATCCGGGATCATGCTGGAATGCGCCGCAGGCGCGGCAAACCCGTCCGAGGCGGTGGGGTTGTGATTGGCCAGGCTGGCCCCCTCGCCTTCGCGCCCGTCGCTGGCTTTCTGGAAGAACGGATCCTCCTCCTCGCCCAGCGGCGGCAGCAGTTCGTCTATCGGGTCAACCGGGTTGAGCTGCGCGGGCCCTTTCGGCCCTTCGCCCAGCAAATCATCCAGGAAATCTCCGCCCGGGCCGCTTTCCTCAAACAAGTGCAGCGGATCGGGCGCATTGGCGGCGTTGCCGGGCGACACGGGCGCCTGCGCCGCGGGCGCCGCAATCAGGTCCCCGAGATCCATCAGATCGTCGCGGATTTCCACCACCAGCTCATAATTGCCGATGCACAGCACATCGCCGTTGTTGAGCGGTGTCGGCGTCCGGCCCAGCGGGATCTTGGAATAGTTCAGAAAGGTGCCGTTGGAGCTGAGGTCCACCACCACCACATTGCCGTTGTGATCCTCGATCACGCAGTGATTGCGCGACAGCATCTGGTCCGGATCGGGCAGCACCAGGTCGCAGCTTGCCCCGCGCCCGACCGTCAGGCTTGGCCCCCGCATCGGAACAGGGGCCGCATCGCCGGGCATCGCGCCCGAACTTTGGAATCTCAGTGTCACTCCCATGCCTGGGCTTACCCTCCCACCAGTACGGTGACCTGCCCCATGGTGATCATCCCGCCGCACGCTGCCGTATCCAAGATGCGGGCGGCAGGCAGGCTGTTGATCAATACCGTTGCCGACCCTTTGACAATCGGGTGAGGCGGCGCCGCGGTGCACATGTCAGACACCCGCGCCGCAGGCAGGCCGCCTACGAGAACGGTGACCGCACAGGGCGGCAGGACCGGCGTCGGCACCGGCAGCACCGGCGGCGGCGGGGTGGAGGGCAGCATGCAGGCATGAAGATCCGTCACCCGGGCTTGTGGCATTCCCATCGGTTACATCCTCCCTGTCAGTCCTGCGCCGCGTGCTGCGGGACTTCGATCACCTGACCTTTGCCGCCGCGCGCGATATCCAGCGCGCGTTCCACCAGAACGCCGCCGTGTTCTTCAAACTTATCAGACAACTGACCCAAGGCCACCATATTCATGGCAAAGGCGGCCGCCTCAGAGGCCCCTGCCGGGGCAGGATATTGATTCAATTCTCCGGGTCCCAGCGTTCCAGCGGCATAGAGCACCGCCAGCGCGCAATTCACCGTGTCATCATCGACATAGGCATGATCCAGCGTGATCCGCGCCTTGTCGCGGTTTTCCTCGGTGGGCTCGAATACCCAAGCCTCGGAGGCTTTCAGCGCAGCCGGGTCCTTGTCCGACCGCGGCCCGATATAGTCCCGTGCGGCGAGGCAGGCCCACCACACCCGTTCCCGCGGCGGCAGCAGCACCGCCAACACCCGCAGCAGATCGACCAGCGCGCCCTTGCGGTCCAGCTCCTCCAGCACCGTCCCGGCCTGCGCCGTCGGCGGCGCCTCCAGCGGCGTTTTCAGGATCACGTTGGCCCGCGACAGCAGCTTGGCCACCGGATCGGCGGGCATCTTGACCAGCTTTTCAAATCTTCCCGGCATCTGCACCACCTAGTTGATCATCGTGAGGCCGCCCTTCAGGGTCAGCATGGCCTCGCCCTTCACGGTGGTCATCGGTGCCTTTGCCTCGACCATGCCGGTGCCTTCGATCTTGATCATCGGCCCCTTGATGGTCACGCCGGAATTGTCGATCTTGACCTCTGAGGCCCCCACGGTCAGCTTGATCTCCTGGCCTGCGCTCATCGCGATCTTGCCCGCGGTCACATCCACGGTCAGATTGCCCAGCGACACCGTCTCCGTATGGTTGCCCTGGGCGATGGTTTCGGTCAGGTTGCCGGTGTCGATGTCCAAGGTCATGTTGCCGGTCTGGATGGTCTCCGACTTGTCGCCGGTCTCCACCACTTCGGTGCGGTCGCCCTGGTGCACGGTTTCCGTCATGTGCTGCTGGACGGTGAACACATAGCTCTTTTCATCGGCAGAGGTGACCTCCGGATCGGGCGCATCCAGGCCAACCGTCACCGTCGAGCGGTCCTTGACCAGCATCTGGTGATCCTTTTGCGCCTGCACCCGCATCAGTTCGCTGTCCTTCTTGTCGTCGAACATCAACTCGTTATAGCCGCCGCCGCCCTTGGAGGAGTTGGTCTTGATCCCCAGCTGGGTCTGATCGTCCGGGTAGGTATAGGGCGGCATCGTTTCAGCATTGTAAAGCATGCCCGTGCAGATCGGCCGGTCCGGGTTGCCATCCTCGAACTGGATCACCACCTCCTGCCCCATCCGCGGGATCGCGACCATGCCCCAGTTCTTGCCGGACCAGGGCGTCATCACCCGCACGAAGCAGGAGGAGGTTTCATTCTTCTGACCCTCGCGGTCCCAATGGAACTGGACCTTGATGCGCCCGTGCTCATCAGTCCAGATTTCCTCGCCGCTCTGGCCGACCACGGTTGCGGTTTGCAGCCCCTGCACCTCCGGCCAAGGGGTCACCAGCGGCGCCCGGAACTGTTCGGATTTCAGGATCGCACCGAAGGTCGAGGCATAGACATCATGCTCCATCTCCGCGGGCACATGCATGTTCTTTGCCTTCAGGTCCCGGCGCATCTCGCCTTTGGTTGCAGCCTTCTTCGTCTTCTGGCTTTCCCGCTCGCCATAATCCCAGGCCACCTTGATATGATGCTCCGCATCAATCACCAGGTACTCTTTGTTGTTCTCGCTCACCGGGTGCGCCTCCATGGTGAAGGTGCAGCCGGTCACCAGGGTCGGCACGCTGGACGCGCCGCGCCAGCGGAGGTGCTTGATCGCCTCCGCTTCCATCCGCACCCGCGCCAGCTTGGTGCCGAGCGTGGAATCCTTCCTGTAATGGCCTTGGTAGTCGTAGACCTCATAGTCCTTGTAGGAATGCTTGCCCTTCGCAATCGCCGAGGTCGCCTTGAGATCCGCAGACGGAGTCAGGAAATCGAAATCGTTCAGGGTGACCTTGCCGCGGGTCACACACTCGTCCTTGGTCCACTCGGAGATATGCTCCTCCCGCCGCCGGTCGCTGTCGTCGCGGGCATGAAATTCCACGTTTGAGCCGCCGCTGATCGGGGGATGGCCGCTGATCCCGTCGCATAATATCAGCTTTTCGTGCGCGGTTTCGCCGACCGGGCTTTCGAAGTAATAATAGATCCCCTCTTCCTCCATCAGGCGGCACAGGAAATCGAAATCGCTTTCGCGGTACTGCAGGCAGTATTCGCGCTTGGTGTAAGTGTCGCTCAGCTTGTCCGTGAAATCGCCGAAGCCGTATTCGCTGAACAGCTGCTTGATGATCTCGACCGTGGTCTTTTCCTGATACACCCGCAGATCGCAGGTCCGCGTCAGCATCCAGAACCACGGCCGCACCTCGGCCACGTACATCTCGTACCCGTTGCGGAACCCCAGATGCTCGACCGAGACGCAGATGCCGTTGAACTGATGCTCCGTCTCCTGGCGCATCACATGCACGTTCATCTGCTTGCCGACCAGGTCCTCCAGCTTGGGCTGGGCCTTGGTGGCGGCAAACTCGATTGTGGTCTCGGTCAGCTTGCTCAGCCCCTCGCGCACGATGGCCCGGCTCATCATCAGGCCGTCGGCGGAATAGGATCCCGACAGCCAGGCGAGGTCATCTTGATGGCCCTTGCTTACAACCATGTCTCCTCCTTTCCGCGACGGGAACGGGGCCGGTAATCGCCGGCAGTGTTCTCAAACATTCGCATCACAAATCATCCAAAAGCGCGGCGAGCTCTGCATCCATTTCGTCGCCGCCGTCATCGTCGTCCGCATCGCCGTCATCCCCAAACGACGACAAAAGGTCATCCAGATCATCAAGGCCGCCATCCTCAGCGTCGAAATCCAGACCGCTCAAATCCAGGCCGTCGTCATCGTCCCCGAGGTCCAGATCGTCCAGGCCGAAGTCACCGCCGTCACCGCCGCCCAGGTCCAAATCATCTTCATCACCGCCGCCCGCAGGCACCGGCGGTTCCGGCAGCCCGCGCGGGTCCGGCGGCGACGGCTCAGGCGCCGGCAGACCGGTCCAAGGCCCCAGGATCTGGCTGCCCTTCAAGGAGTTGAAGGAGGTCAGCCGCACCTCGTCCCGCCCCTTGACCGCGCTTACCGCCATGAACCCGCGCTCCTGCGCCAGCGCGATCTTGTTCAGGTCGATATTGCGCTCCGTGCAGGGCAGCGCCACCTGGTCGCCAAACCTGTCGTTCACGAAATGATAGGGCATTCCCCCCAGGGACATGATCTTGCCCAGTTGCAGAGACGGCCCGAACTCCTTGAAGGACCGGCCCAAAAGGATCGCCAGCAGCACCACCGGGTTGGCCCAAAGCATCCCCTTCAGGCCTTCCATTTCAGTGAACTCCTCAAAATCAAACTCATAACAGGGCTCGGTTTTCTCACCATAGGGGCGCCGCAGCAGGAACCGCGGGCTGGCCAGCCCCAGATGCCCGGCCTCCGCCATGCCCTGCAGCGTGTCCCAGGCCTCCGCCACCAGCTTGGGCCGCTCCGCCTTGGGCGTTTTCAGAAACTCCGGCGAGATCGACGCAAAGAACGGCGCATCCACATGCGCCGCCACCCGCGCGATCCGGCCCAACAGCTCTGCATGCGGCGGGGTTTCCTCGAACTGATACATGCCGATCAGCGCCGAATAGCCGCCGCGCCCGTTTTCCTCGTCAAGCGGCTCATCCGTCAGCAGCCGCACAAAGCCGGTCCTGGAAAGGTCGTCCTCGGCCGCCAGATCCGCCGCCAGCTCCTCCGCCGAGATGTCATACAGCATCACATCCAGCGTATCGTCCGCCTCGATCGAGCGCGCCATCAGATCCAGCGAGCGCCACTGCGCTTCGACCGACTGGAACTCCGGATGGTGCAGCACCAGCCGCATGGCGTCAGACAAGGCCTCATCCACCGCCTTCTGCATCGCCGCCAGGTCCGGGTCTGGCAGCGCCCGGATATGCGGGCCGACAACCCGCGCCAGCAGCTCCTCCACCGGCGAGGCCGCACGCGGCGTGATGCCGGTGTCCCTGATCAGCTGCTGAAAGGCGCTCAGCCGCATGTCCGCAGGCACCGCGTTGCCCGCCGAGCTCCGCTTGGGGGCCCGCGCCCTGGTGCCGTATTTCTCCGCCCAGGCCTTCAGCGTCTTGGCGGCGTGATCCGCCGTCGCGCCGCTCTGCAACTGCTTGCGCAGGCCCGCCAGCTCGGAAAACAGCTCCACGTTTTCATAGAGTTCATCCGGATGCAGCCCGTCCAGGTCCTCCAGCTTCACCGCAATCCCGGCGCCCTCCTTGCCGATCGGCAGCACCAGTCCGGTGGCAAATCGCCCGATCACATCCTCGACCGTATCGGGGTCCAGGAGGATCGCCTTGCGCGCCGCCAGCGCATCGCCGGTCTCCATCTGCCCCTTGGCCGCGCGGCCGGAGAAATCGCCCAGAACGGCCATCCGGAACCGCTTGCGTTCCAGCTTCTGCGCCGCAGGCCGCTCCGCGCTCATGGTGCCATAGGCAAACTCCGGTTCGTCCGAGAGTTCCGCCCCGGCGGTCCCTGCCGCTGGCGCCGCGCCGCCGTCGTCCAGATCCCCCAGCAACGCATCCAGATCCTCGCCGCCATCCCCGCTAGTGTCCTCATCGTCATCGCCAAGACCGCCGAGCAGATCATCCAGGTCCAGATCCATGTCCCCGTCATCGCCCATCAGGCTGTCCAGATCCGCATCCGCGTCCTCCAGCCCGCCCAGCAGCGCGTCGAGGTCATCTTCGGCGCTTTCCGCGCCGTCCGCCTCTTCGGCGTCCGCGTCTTCACCGAGACCGGCCAGAAGGCTGTCCAGATCACCGTCGTCGTCCTCGTCGCTGCCAAGGCCGCCCAGCAGGTCATCCAGGCTGGCATCCTCCCCGGCCTCCTCCAAACCGACCAGCAAATCATCGAGACCGCTGTCCCCGGCGTCCTCGCCTGCGGGATCTAAGGTCTCGTCCAACCCGCCCAGCAAGGCGTCCAGATCATCACCGCCGTCTTCTTCGGTGGCCCCATCATCAGCCAGAAGCGCGTCCAGATCGGCGCTGCCCTCTTCTTCCCCGGCGTCCAAGCCGCCCAGAAGATCATCCAAACCGCTATCCTCTGCCGCGTCCTCTGCCACCGCTTCGTCCGCCGCATCACTCAACAGCCTGTCCAGATCGCTCTCGGTGTCTTCCTCCGCATCCAGACCGCCGAGCAGACTGTCCAGATCGTCATCCTCGTCCAGCCCGCCGGACAGAAGCGCTTCCAGATCCGCATCACCGCTTTCCGTGTCCTGCGCGCCGCCCGCCCCTGCGAGGTCCGCCAGAGCATCAGCGGTGCCTTCCTCAGCCTCGTCTTCCAGCGCACCGCTGCCAAGGTCCGCCAGCAAATCATCCAACCCGCTGTCTTCACCCTCCTCGTCTTCCAGCGCGTCAAGGCCGCCCAGGATATCGTCCAGATCCGTCTCATCCTCCGGGCCATCTTCCGGCGGATATTCCGCCAAACCGGCCAGCACATCCCCGGCGGCGCCGGTTTCACCGGTCTCTGCCGCTGCTTCCAGGCTGCCCAGAACGGCGCTCAGGTCTTCTTCGGGCGCGGCGTCCGGCGCAGCATCCAGCAATCCCTCAAGAATGTCCGCCGCTTCATCCTCTTCCGCGTCCTCGATCCCGGCAGCGGCCAGGCTTTCCAGCGCATCCTCTGTTTCGCTGGCAGCGCCTTCCTCTCCGGCTGCGTCCGCCAGCAGACTGCCAAGCACATCTTCCAGGCCATCCTCTTCCTCAGCATCCGGAACCGCTGCCTCCGCCAGGCTTTCCAAGGCCGCCGCGGCCTTCGCGCCTCTTTCTTCCTCCGCCTGTTCCAGACCGGGCAGCCCGCTCAGCACGCCGGAGATATCTTCCTCCGCGTCCTCGGAAACCTCCACGGAAGCCAGGCTTTCCAGCGCCGCCCCGGAAGCGTCTTCAGCCTCTTCCTCCACCTCGGCCGAGGCGAGCCCCTGCAGAACCGCGGAAAGATCCTCCTCCACAGCGGCCTCTGGCACATCCAGATCCGCCAGCGCGTCCAGCACGCCCGAAGGGTCCTCCGCCGCGGTCTCAGGGATCTCAACCGCCGCAAGGCTCTCCAGCGCCGCGCCAGCGGCATCCTCCCCGGCAGGCTTCTCAGGTTCTTGCGCCGCCAGCCCGGCGAGCACAGCGCCGGACGTGTCCTCTTCCTCATCGGGCATTTCCGCCTGCGCCAAGCCTTCCAGCACGGCGCCCGTCTGATCGCTCTCTCCGGCGTCCGGAAGCTCCACAGCAGCCAGCGAGGCCAGCGCCTCCCCGGCTTCATCGCCCTGGTCTTCGTCTTCTGGTGCAGCCGCACTCAGGCCGGCCAGCACATCCGCTGCACCATCCTCTGCCTCGGCGTCCTCCGGGGCCTGTGCGGCAAGCCCTGCCAGCACGTCACCCGTGGTGTCCGCCTGCTCCTGCGGAAGCTCCAGATTGCGCAGGGAGTCGAGCGCCGCCGCGCTCTCAGCATCCGCCGCCGGCGCCGACACCGCGGCCAGCAGCGACGGGTCGTTCAGGATCTTCTCGATCAGCGCCTCGGCACCGGTCTTGCCGTCCATATAGGCCATCAGGTTCTGCAGCTGGGTGCGCGCCTCCAGCAAGGGCCGCAGCGCCTCCACCTTGGCGGCGATTGCCCCGGGCGAAAAATCGGCCAGGCTCTCAAACGTCAGGTCGACCGTAAGATTGCCCTCGCCGGTCAGCGTGTTGGGCACGCTGAAGGCGGCGCGCGGCGCCAGCCCCTTCATCCGCTCATCGAAGTTGCCGGCGTCGATTTCCAGGAACTTGCGGTCTTCAATCGCGGGCTGCTCGACCTTGGATTTCCCAATCAGATCGCTCATCACCCCCATCACGAAGGGCAGCTGCACTTTCTTCTCGGCGCCATACAGCTCCACATCATATTCGATCTGAACGCGCGGCGCCCGGTTGCGGGCGATGAATTTCTGCGAGCTGTCAGCCATTGCCCTGCCCTTTCATCTCCGCGATCTCCGCCCTCAGCGCCTTGATCTGCTCATGCAGCTCCAGAACATGGGCATCGACCACGTCGGTTTCCGATTTCACCAGATCCCGCAGCTTTTCGAACTCCGCCTCCGCCTCAGCCTCCACCGCCGACTGCATGGTGTTGACCAGAAGGCCGATGAACAGGTTCAGGACCGAAAAGGCGGTGATCACGATGAAGGGCACAAAGAACGACCAGGCGAACGGGAACTCCTCCATCACCGGGCGCACGATGCCCATTGACCAGCTTTCCAGCGTCATGATCTGGAACAGCGAATAGAGCGACCGGCCCAGCGTGCCGAACCATTCGTCAAAGGCCTGCCCGTACATCATCGTCGCCATTACGCCGAAGACATAAAACACGATGGAGATCATCACGATCACCGCGCCCATGCCCGGCAAGGCATCCAGCAGCGCCTGCACCACGGCGCGCATCTGCGGAATGACCGACAGCAGGCGCAGGGCGCGCACCACCCGCAGTCCGCGCAAGGCCGACAGGCCCTGGCTGTCCGGCAGCAGCCCGAAAGAGACCACAACCAGGTCGAAGATATTCCAGGCAGAGGAAAAGAACCGCAGCCCGTAGGCATAAAGCTTCAGCGCCAGTTCCAGCACAAAGATGGTCAGGACCGTGGTGTCGATCACATCCAGCAGCCCGCCCGCATGCGCCCGCACCGCGGCAGAGGTGCCAAGGCCCAGCGTGATGGCGTTAAAGATGATGATCCCGAGAATGGTATTCGTCACCCAGGGGCGCTCGACGAATTCGCGGGCGCGGTCCCGAAGCGACATTCCGGTGCTGGCCTGGGTTTCCACTGGTCTTCTCCCTCTCTGCGGCCCGGCCTGCTTTGGGCCGGGCCATTGCTGTGGTGGTCCGGATCAGGCGACTGCCTTGCTGACGTTGTCCACCAAGGTCTTCACGGTCTTGATTGCGCCCATCAGCGTCGCCGCTTCCGAGGCAATCGACTTCTTGTCCAGTTCCTTAAGTTTCTGGATCGTCGTCTGGTCGTCGATCTTCATGCCGTTGCCCTCCATCAGCGCCTGCATTTCCTCCAGATAGGCCTCGCGGTCCTTCAGTTTGGCGGCCAGTTCGCTGGCGGCGCGTTTCAGCGTCATGCATTCAGCGCCCAGCTTCACCCCCTCTTTCAGAGTTTTCGACGCGCGCACCTTCTTCATCAGCTTGTCCGCCGAAACCCCCAGGCTGTCGGTCTTGTTGCGGGTCTTGGTGGTGTGCTCGCGGTAGGCTTTGCGCGCGTTCTCCGCATCATTCACCTTGGCTGAGATCCCCTTGACCGTGGCATCCAGCAGGTTCTTGGCGATGGACTTGGCGTCCTTGCCCTTGGTCACCTCTTCGCCCATCGCCAGCGCCTTGGCGGTCAGCTTCTTGATCGCCTCAATCGGCTTCTTCACCGAGATGCCGGAGGTGTCGGTGATCCCCTGCCGCTCTGCCGCCTGCATCAGAACGGTGCCGCGCAGGGTGATATAGGCCTGGATGCCGGTGTACAGATCCTTGCGCAGCTTGGCCTCGTTCTTGAGCTGCTGATTGAGCTCCAGCCCCAGCTTCACGACCTCCGTCACAATGGTCTTGTAGGAGGTCACATCCGCGCCGGAGGTCGCCACCAGCTTGGCCACGGACCCTGCAATCTTGATCGTGCCCAGCCCCACCTTGAGCGTGGTCTTGACCCGCGCCTCCTTCAGCAGCTTGTCGCCCTGGGCCTCTTTCTTGAGCCGCGCTTCGATGGCTTTGTGGGCAGCAGCCTCCGCCGAATCCATCGCGTTCTTGATCGAGGCGTTGGTCGCCTGGATCATCTTTTCCGCTTCTTTCTGCGCCGCCGCCCCCGGCGTCTCCATCAGCTTGCCAACCTTGGCGTCCAGCTTCACCGCCTCTTCGGTGATCACCTTCTCATAGCGCTCCAGCTCGGCCATGCCGGCTTCTTCCAGGCGCTTCAGTTTGGTCGAGGGTGCGGGATCCGGCTTTTTCAGCGTGCCAGTGGTGGTGACTTCAAGCTCCACATCGACCCGGTATTTCGGGATTTCGATGTATTGCAGCTTGGGCTTGGACCGCACCAGATCAACGACATAGAACTTGTGCTTAACGGTTGTTGTCTTGGCCATCAGGTCTCTCCCTTGTGACTCTTTAACTCAATGCGCAGGCCCGTTGCCCGGCGCCGCGTCACTCAAAAGCGTAGGAAAACTCGCCGTCAGTGACGCCGATATCGACCTTCTTGACCTCCGTGCCCGCCATCAGGCGGCGCAGGAATTCGTTGGAGATATCCGGCAGCATCGAATTGGTGACAATGGCGTCGATCATCCGGCCGCCGGATTCCAGCTCCTGGCAGCGCTCGACAATCTTGTCGACCACGGCATCGGAATACACCAGCGGCACCCCGTGCGCCTCTTCGACCCGCTTCTGGATGCGGCCCAGTTGCAGCCTGGTGATCTCGGCGATCATGCCGGGCGACAGCGGGTAATAGGGGATCGTCACCAGACGCCCCAGCAGCGCCGGCGGGAACACCTTGAGCAGCGGATCGCGCAGCGCCTTGGCCATCCCCTCCGGCTCCGGCATCAGTTCCGGATCGGAGCACAGGTCCATGATCGTCTCGGTGCCGACGTTGGAGGTCAGCAGGATCAGCGTGTTCTTGAAGTCGATCACGCGGCCCTCGCCGTCTTCCATCACGCCCTTGTCGAACACCTGAAAGAAGATCTCATGCACGTCCGGGTGCGCCTTCTCGACCTCATCCAGCAGCACGACGGAATAGGGCTTGCGCCGCACCGCCTCGGTCAGCACCCCGCCCTCGCCATAGCCGACATACCCCGGAGGCGCGCCTTTCAAGCTGCTGACGGTGTGGGCCTCCTGGTATTCCGACATGTTGATGGTGATGACGTTCTGTTCACCGCCATACAGCACCTCGGCCAGCGCCAGCGCGGTTTCGGTCTTGCCGACACCGGACGTGCCCGCCAGCATGAACACCCCGATCGGCTTGTTCGGGTTGTCGAGGCCTGCCCGGCTGGTCTGGATCCGCTTGGCGATCATCTTCATCGCGTGGTCCTGGCCGATCACCCGTTTGGCCAGATGCTCCTCCAGGTTCAGGATGGTCTGGATCTCGTCCTTGACCATGCGGCCCACCGGGATGCCGGTCCAGTCGCCCACCACGGAGGCCACCGCCTGGTGGTCCACGATCGGCAGGATCAGCGCGCTGTCGCCCTGCAGCGCCTCCAGCTCCGCGTTCTTGTCCTTCAGCTCCTGCATCAGCTTGGCGCGCTCGTCATCCGTCAGCGGGCTTCCGGCGGCGCCCTCCGCCGCGTCGTCCCCGGCATCCGCCGGCGCGTCCACGGGCGCGGCCCCCTCCCGGAGCTTGGCGCGCAGCTCCAGAATGCCTTCGACCACCGCCTTTTCCTTATTCCAGCGCTCGGTCAGCCCGGCCAGCCGCTCCTCCTCGGCGGCCTTCGCCGCCTGCACCGCCTCGCGCCGGTCGGCAACCTCGTAACCGGCAGTCTCGTCGCGGCCGATGATCTCCAGCTCGGTGGTCAGCGCTTCAATACGGCGCTGGCTGTCGTCGACCTCGGCGGGCACCGCGTGCTGGCTCACCGCCACGCGGGCGCAGGCGGTGTCCAATAGGCTCACCGATTTATCCGGCAGCTGCCGCGCCGGGATATAGCGCGCCGACAGGCTGACGGCGGCCTCGATCCCCTCGTCCAGAACCTGCACCCGGTGGTGCTGTTCCAGCATCGAGGCGATGCCGCGCATCATCAGGACCGCCTTGGGGATGTCCGGCTCATCGACCTTGACCACCTGGAAGCGGCGGGTCAGCGCGGGGGCTTTCTCGATGTACTTCTTGTATTCGGCCCAGGTCGTCGCCCCGATGGTGCGCAGGGTGCCGCGCGCCAGCGCCGGTTTCAGCAGGTTGGCCGCATCGCCGGTGCCGGCCGCGCCCCCTGCCCCCACCAGCGTGTGGGTCTCATCCACGAACATCACAATCGGCACCGGGCTGGCCTGCACCTCGTCGATCACCTGGCGCAGGCGGTTCTCGAACTCGCCCTTCATGCTGGCACCGGCCTGCAGCAGCCCCACATCCAGCGCCAGCAGCCGCACATCGTGCAGGGCCGGCGGCACATCACCGCGCGCGATCCTGAGCGCAAAGCCCTCGACAACCGCGGTCTTGCCCACCCCGGCCTCGCCGGTCAGGATCGGGTTGTTCTGGCGCCGCCGCATCAGGATGTCGACGATCTGGCGGATTTCCTCGTCCCGGCCCACGATCGGGTCGATCCCGCCATTGCGGGCCTGTTCTGTCAGGTCGGTGCAAAACCGCTCCAGCGCCTCGCCCTTGCCCATCGCACCCGGCGCCATCGCGCCGGACGCCTCGCCTGGCTCCGCCGCGCCGCCGGTGACGTTGGAGCCGTCCTGCGCCCCCAGCCGTTCCTCCGGCGAGCCATCGGTCGCCTGATGGAAGTTGTCCGCCAGATCATCGGCGCCGATCTTCGCCAGCTCCGGCGACATGCCGGACAGAATGTTGCGCAGGGCCGGCGTCTTCAAAATGCCCAACAGCAGATGCCCGCTGCGCACCTGGCCCGAGGAATAGAGCAGAGACCCCCAGACCCAGCCCCGCTCCATCGCGTCCATCAGATGATCCGACAGGTCGGAGATCGTCGACGCCCCGCGCGGCAGCATGTCCAGGGCGCGGGTCAGCTCGGCGGCAATCTTGCCCGTGTCCAGATCGTAATGCTGGATGATCCGGTGCAGATCGCTGTCCTGCTGCGCCAAGAGCTGATGCATCCAATGCACCAGTTCGACATAGGGATTGCCCCGCATCTTGCAGAACACGGTTGCGCTTTCGACGGCCTGGTACCCCAGCTTGTTCAGCTTGCCAAACAGCGCCACGCGGCTGATCTCGGTCATGTCAAATCCCTCCCTCTACTCGCTCTTCAGCCCCGGCGCACAATCCCGGGTACAGGTACAAATCATTCACGTCGGGCTGGTCCGCATCCGGATCGGGGCGCGAGCGAATCCAGCTGGTGTGCCCCAGCCGGGTGGTGCCGCCCAGGGACGCCCGCGGCACCTCATCGCCCGCCAAGACCAGGTTCACGTCCCAGTCCAGCACATCGCCGGCATAAGAGCGCACAATGGCGCGCAGCCGTTTCAGCGCCTCACCGCCGGGCAGCAGCCGCTCGTAATCCTTCAGCGTCAGCGGCCCGATGCGGATGCGGAACTTGGCGGTGCGGCTCCACACCTTTTCGCCGATGCTGGTGCTTTGCCCCAGCCCGCCATAGCCCAGGCCCCAGCGGTCGTCCGGCTCCAGCTCCAGCCAGCTGCCGACAAATTCCTCCAAGGAGACCGGCACCTCGAAAAACGCCGCCAGGATCGACACCAGCCCGTCCGGGTTTTTCGCGCCGCGGGCAAGGTGGCCGGCAAAATGCAGCTTGGCCAGGTCGGGCATCTCGTCCCGGCCCGCGAACTTGAACCCATTATAGCCGATCAGCGACGCCACCTTGCGCGCCATCGGGTCATCGGCCCGGTCAAAGCTGACCGCGGGCGAGCCTTGCGTCCAGGCGCGGTACAGCAGGCTCATCAGCCGGTGCGTCAGCATGTCGGCAAAGGCCACCATCGTCGGGTCGCGGTGGTTCCTTTTGCGGTCGCGGGCGTATTCGGTCAGGTGCAGCGGCAGCGGCCCTTGCGGCCCGAACAGCCCGAAGAAGCGGTTGGTCAGCACCGCGGGGTTATCACCCTCCGCCGGTTTGAAGGCGGCAATGGTCGAAGGCGGGAAGGCCAGTTCCGCCTCCTGCCCCAGCCGCAGCCTGTCCTGGCGCGGGCGGCGGCTTTCGCCAAGGCGGGGGGCGTCTCCGAAATGCGCCTCCAACACCCTCAGGGCCTGAAAAACGTGGTGTTTCTCAGGCTCCGCAGCCAGCCGGCCATAGTGGCTCAGATCATCCGGCCAAGGCCCTTTTCCGGTCGCCATCTGGCAATTTCCCCGCGTTTTTCAGTCTTCAGGACTGTCTCCGTGAATGAGTTGATGCTGGCATACCCGCGGAAGAACCGTTCCAGCACGGCCCCCAGCGCATAGATGTTGCTGCCCTCGAAAAAACTCTCGTCAAAGCCCAGGGTGATCTCCAGGCCGCGCACCGCAGTCGACAGCACCTCATCGCTCATCCGCCGCACGATGGGCCGGGCGCCAACGGACAGGATGCCCTCCAGCTGCTTTTCCGTCACCCGGTCGCCCAAGGGCGCATACAGCCCGACCAGCTCGCGCAGCGCCTCCGCCGACTGGCCCTTGCCGGTTTCGGCAATCGACACGTAGTTGAGGCTAAGGTGCGAGATCAACCGCCAGGCGGTGTCCCCCTGCGCCAGCGTAGGATGCGGACGGGTGGGCGACACCGGCAGCGTCACCTTCTTGACCGGCCCGCCTTCGGGCAGGTGGAACACATCGTCATTGCCGGTGGCCAGCAGCATCGGCAGGTCGCGGTTGGTGCAGAGCGCGGTGACCGCCAGCTGCTCCAGCCCCGGCGAATAGGGCACCTGCGCCCGGTCCACCAGCGTCAGGAACACCTCCGATCCCAGGTAAGAACTGCGCACCCCGCGCAAACGCTCCTTCTCCGAGCGCTGCCGCATCCGCCGCTTGACGGTGTAATAGGCCGGGTGGCTTTCCCCCGCCGCGGTGAAGTCATTGGCGGAATAGAACGGGCGGAAGATCACGTCGTCCTCGCCCTCGCCGCTGATCCCGACCACGCTTTGCAGCGCGTAGACCTCGAAATCGAGCCCTGCGGTGCGGTTGGGGATCACGTGATGCTCGGTATCAATCGGCGCAATCCGCACCCGGTCGCAGCGTTTCTCGAACAGGTTCACCGCAGGCACCGCGTTCAGCTGGAACACTTCCGGCAGCACGATCGGGGCCACCCCGGACATGCCTTCGCGCAGCAGGATATAGAGATCCACCTCATTGCCGGCGGATTTCTCCAGACCCGCCCGCAGCCCCTGCAGCTCGACAAAGCGGAACCGCTCCGGCATCGCGAAATATTCCTGCAGCAGCCGGTAGCCGTCATAGACCCGGCGCGGCAGCGGCAGCAGCGCCTCTTCCGGGCTGAACCCCTTTTGCACCACCCTGGCGCCGCGCAGCGGCAGCTGCCAGTCCGCCCGCCGGTCGGTCGAGCGCGCCACGATCCCCTGCACCTGGGTGCACAGCAGCTCCAGCAGCGGCCAGCTGTTGCCGGCGGTGCCGGACAGGTACAGCGACAGCTTGTCCATCTCCAGCTTGCTGATCGGGTCGCCGTCGATCCGCTTGATCCGCAACCGGATGCCCGCCCGCGCGTCATACCCGGTGGCCACGCCCGCCGCGACCAGCTCACCGCGGCCGTCGATATACTGCGCCTCGGTGATCTGGATCGGCCACATGGTCAGATCGGCGGCGGTGCGGAATTCGCAGGGCGTCTGCTCGCCCTCGGTCAGCCGCGACCTGAGGGTGGAGCCGCGCTTCAGCACATAGCCGCTTTTCACCGCCGAGTTCGCCGCATCCGGCTCAAACGCCGCGATCATCATCGACGGCGTCGGCGCCAGGTAATGCGGATAGATGATCTCCAGCAGGTTCGAGGTGAAGTTCGGATACTGCAGCTCCAGCTCCAGCTGCACCCTCGCGGTCAGGAAGGCGGCCCCTTCCAGCAGACGCTCCACATAGGGGTCGAGCACCTCGACCCCTTCCATGCCCAGCCGGGCCGCGATCTTGGGATAGGCGGCAGCAAACTCCGCGCCCATGTCGCGCAGGTAATTCAGCTCATTCTCGTAATGGGTCAGCAGCCGTGTATCCATCACATGGCCCTTTCCATTTCCACTTCGCCGGTGGTCAGATCGACCTTGCTGCGCAGGTACAGCTCCAGCGGCATCGGCTGCGCCCACATGTCGGCACGGATCTCCAGGCCGACAGTCATCTCGGTGGCGTCGGTCCCCTCCTGCAGCCGCACATCGACGGAGCCGTCGATGATCCGCGGCTCATAGGTGGCGATCGCCTTTTTGATCGACCGCCGGATCGCTTCCGCCTTCTCAGCGGTCGAGGCTTCGCCCGCCACCTCCACCAGCCCGTAATTCAGCACCGAGGCCGACACCGACGGGTATTTCTCCGCATCGAAATGGCTTTCGACATTCTGGGTGTTCAACAGCCACGACAGATCGCGCTGGATGATTTCCCTGAGCCGCACCAGATCAATCACCCGGCTCTCGCGGGTTTCCTTCTGATCGCCTGGCGCATTGTCGGTCAGCCGGTCCAGCAGCGAGGGCTGCAGGCGCTCGGCCAGTGTCTTGTCAGCCATTCTCTTCGCCGTGCCCATCCATCCGGAGTGTGCGCACGTCCATGATGGCAATGTCCTCATCGCCGATCGCCAGCAGCCGCTGGCCCAGACCGGTATAGGTTTCCCCGCCGGCATCCTGCCACACGGTGGCGCGCGCCAGCATCGACAGCCCGTCCGCCTTTTCGCTGCCGGGATAACGCGTCGGGATCATCGCCGCCACTTCGCCGCCGCCCGCCAGCGTCAGGGTGCCCGTGGTCCAGACCGCATCGCGCAGGTCGCTCGGCTCTTCTGCCTCGAACGAGACGATCTTGGAAAACGGCAGCCAGTAGTATTTCCCGTTGATCACAGCCTCCAGCACCGGCCCCAGCCGCATGTCGGCGTCCGCGATCCACTCGAACCGCTTGCCGTTCACCTCGCCCGGGCTGGCCGGTGCCGCATCGAACGCCTTGGCGCGCAGCTCCGCGGCTTCCTTGGGATTGCCGGCTGCCAGCAGCTTCTGCGCCTCGATCAGATGCGCCAGCCATTCCTCCGGTTCGCCCAGGATCAGCGGCGATTTCTCCCCGGCAAAGACCTTCTCGCGGTAGACCTCGCAGATGATCGCCTCCCGGTAGGCCTGCGCCATCACCGTGGCGCCTTCATCCAGCCCCGCCGCCGCCTTCAACTGGGCAATCGCCCGCGTCCAGTCGCCCAGCACGCACAGCAGCTGGAACAGGAAAACCCGGAGCTTGGCGTTGCTCGCGTCCGCGCGGATCTTGGCTTGCAGCGCCTCCAGCGCCGCCCTGGGATCACCGGCCTTCAGATGCTCTTCGGGTGTCATGGGGCTCTACTCCGCAACGGGGATGGATGCTGCAAATGCTTCAGAAAAAACGGACCCCGGGCGCCGATACGCCCGGGGCCAGCGAAAAGCGTTACTCGACCTTGCCGGTCTGCACGTTCCACTTGAAGGTGCCTTCAGTGGTGAGTTTACCGGTTTTCTGGTTGGTCGACTTGTACTCATGCTCGATCGAGGCATAGGCCAGCGACCAGGTTTCTTCCGGAATGCCGTCTTCGCTGGCAGAGATGGAATAGCTGTCCACTACCACATCCTTGAATTTCCAGGTCGAATAGACCAGCAGGCCCTGGCTGGCGCTGTCGCCCGAACGGCACCAGTGCATGACGATTTCCGGGCGCACGGTGCCGTTGGCCACCGAGAGGGCCAGACCGTTGGACGCCTTGCCCATCTGCGAGGTCAGCTCGACCTTGCCGAAGTTGGAATTCGCGTGCATCCGCTGGGTCGAGCCCAGATCGGTCATTTCCACGGCACGTTCGACATTCCAGCTCGCGGACTGAACGACGATCCACTTCTTGTGCTGTTCCTCGGTGGCGTCGCCTTCGATGTCCGAGATTTGCACGAACATATTTGCAGCCATTTTTCTATCCTTTCAAAAACTAAGAACTCTACTGCAGTATGATGGGTGTGAGGCTGGAGAGTGGGAAATCAGCCTCCTTTTTCCGAGGGCAGTTTCGATACCAGCCGCAGCGAGACGGACAGCCCCTCAAGCTGGTAATGCGGGCGCAGGAAAAACTTCGAGGAGTAATACCCCGGGTTGCCCTCGACCTCTTCCACAACCACTTCGGCTGCGGCCAGAGGCTTGCGCGCCTTCTCGTTCTCCGAGGAGATGTCCGCGTTGAAATCAACATAGTTGTTGATCCAGTCCTGCAGCCAGGATTCCATGTCCTGACGGCTTTTGAACGAGCCGACCTTGTCCCGCACCATGCACTTCAGGTAGTGCGCGAACCGGCAGGTGGCGAACAGGTAGGGCAGCCGCGCGCCGAGGTTGGCGTTGGCGGTCGCGTCCGGGTCGTCGTATTCGGCCGGCTTGTGCAGCGACTGCGCCCCCATGAAGGTCGCAACGTCGGTGTTCTTGCGGTGGATCAGCGGCATCATGCCATTCTTCGCCAGCTCCGCCTCGCGCCGGTCGTCGATGGCAATCTCGGTCGGGCATTTCTGATCGACGCCGCCATCGGTGGTCGGGAAGGTGTGGCTGGGCAGGTTCTCCAGCGTGCCGCCGCTTTCCACCCCGCGGATGCGCGAGCACCAGCCGTACATCTTGAACGACCGGGTGATGTTCACCGCCATGCCGTAGGCCGCGTTGACCCAGCCGTATTTGTCGCTGGTCGCGCCTGCGGTGTCTTCCTCAAAGGCAAACTCCTCCACCGGGTCGGTCTTGGAGCCATAGGGCAGACGCCCCAGGAACCGCGGCATCGCCAGACCCACGTATTTGGCATCCTCGCTGTCGCGCAGGCTGCGCCAGGCGGCATATTCCGGGGTCTGGAAGATCTTGGTCAGATCGCGCGGGTTCGACAGTTCCGACCAGCTGTCCATCTGGAACAGCGTCGGCTTGGCGCCGGTGATCATCGGGGCATGGGCGGCCGCGGCGATCTTGGACAACTCGCCCAGCAGCTCAATGTCCGGCGGCGAATGGTCGAAGTGATAGTCCACCACCAAAGAGCCATAGGGCTCGCCGCCCAGCTGGCTGAATTCCTCGGTGTAGATCTTCTTGAAGATCGGCGACTGATCCCAGGCCGTCCCCTTGAACTTCTTCAGGGTCTTGGACATTTCCTTCTTGGTGATCGGCATCACCCGGATCTTCAGCTGCTCGTCCGTCTCGGTGTTGTTGACCAGGTAATGCAGCCCGCGCCAGGCGCTCTCCAGCTGCTGGAATTCCTCGTTGTGCAGGATCAGGTTGACCTGCTCGGTCAGCTTCTTGTCGATCTCCGCCACGATGCTCTCGATCGAGCGCAGCGCGTCGTCGGAAATCAGCGCGGAGTTTGCCAGCGCCTGCTCGGCGAGGGTCTTGACCGCGCTCTCCACCGCAGTCTTGGCCTGATCCGACTTGGGGCGGAATTCCTTCTGCAGCAGGTTGGCAAATTCGGCAGAGCCAAAGGCGGCTTCACCGGCAGCGGCTTCCGCCTGGAGTTCTTTTTCAGCCATCTTTGTCCTCCCCTTTTATTCTTCGCTGCCGGCATCGCCGCCGGGTTTCGGCTGCGCGGCCAGGGTTTTCAGCAGGCTCGGATCCTGAATGATCTTGGAGATCAGATCCTCGGCGCCGGTCTTGCCGTCCATGTAGGTCATCAGGTTGGACAGCTGGCTGCGCGCTTCCAGCAGCTCGCGCAGCGGCTCCACCTTTGCGGCGATGGCTGCGGGCTTGAAATCGTCCATGCTTTCGAACGTGATGTCGACCGCCAGGTTGCCCTCGCCGGTCAGCGTGTTGGGCACGGTGAAGGCGGCCCGCGGCGCCATGGATTTCATCCGGTCATCGAAGTTGTCCACGTCGATTTCCAGAAACTTGCGGTCTGCAACCGCGGGCTGCTCCACTTCGGACTTGCCCACCAGGTCGCTCATCACGCCCATCACAAACGGCAGCTGCACCTTCTTCTCGGCGCCATACAGCTCCACGTCATATTCGATCTGGACCCGTGGGGCCCGGTTGCGTGCAATGAATTTCTGTGAACTTCCGGCCATCTAGGTCTCCTTACTCGTCTTGCTGTCACGGGGGCCGCGGCGGGGGCCGCCGCAGAAACGCCCCTGTCCGTCAGTCATCGTCGTCTTCGATGCCGCCAATGAGGTGGACATTCTCCACCCCCTGCGGCGCCATATCGTTCATGATGGTGAGGAAGTCGGCCCCCACCAGCCGCTTGGCCCGCTCCAGCAGGATCGGCAGCGGGCTGGAAGGTTCCGCCCGCCGGTAATAGCCGATGATGCGGTCCAGCGCGTTGGACACATCCGCGGGCGAGTTGATCACCCCCGGCGCCGCCGCCGGCCGCCCCGCTGCGGCCGCAGCCGGGGCGGCGGCCCCGTCCTCCGCGTCCGCATCCGCTTCGTCGCCGCCGGCAGCCTCATCCGCACCGACACCGGCATAACTGCGGATGCGCTTGGCGATCTGCTGCAGCAGCTTGATCAGCGCGCTCAGGTCCGGCCCCTGCCCCGGCGTCTGCTCATCAAACACCGCCGAGATCGCCCGGACATTCTTCTCCGCCGTCTCGATGGCCGCCAGCCGCTCCGTGATGAGGTCCTCGTCGCTGTCCTGAAAGGCGGCGCCGATGGTGGCCGTGTCGGGAATATGCTCCATGCCCGCAGGCGCGGTCATGATGCCTTCGGCGATTTCGATGTCGCGCAGGGAAAACCGGCCGAAGCCGCGGCTTTCGGTCAGCGGCACCCGCCGCAGCGAGCGGTAGAGCGGCGACGCCCCCGCCATCCCGTCCGGCTGGCCGCACAGGTCCTGCACCGCATTGATCCGCATCGTCGGGTCGCCGTCGTCCTCGTCCAGCTCCGGGTGGCAGCTGTCCCAGAACTCCTCCAGGCAGCCGCGGATATAGGTGGTCACGTCGGCAAAGCCGCGCAGCCCCTCGGAATGCAGCAGCGCATCGCCCAGGAACACCGCCGCGCGCAGATCGTGGCTACGCTCCAGCACCTCCAGCGCTTTCTTCTGCACTTCGCGGTAATCCGGATCCGTCGCCGCAATCGTCTCATTGCCCACAACGGATTCTTCCCCGGGCTGAGCCGCCAGCTCCATCTCAGTGAAGGCCGGGTCGTATTCGAGGTTGTCGCCGCTGGGCGAACCGTCCCCTTTGGACTGCAGCAATACTGCCGGATCCATCTAATAGCCCCCCCGCTTTTTCTTCCGGTTTTGCGGCCTTTGTTAACGTAACGTCAAGCAGCCCCCCGCCCTTTTCAGAACTGGCGGTTAAGGATGCCCTAATCTCAAACAAAAACTTGACCCTAAGTCAGCCTTATCGGCATCCTGAAGTCAAATGTTTTCACACCTTTTTGCGGCGGGTGAATAATGAGTATTGAGCGCATTTCCGGCAAGGAAGTCAAAGCGATGGTCCGCGAGGGCGCCAGGAAAAGAATGAGCTTTGCCTTCTGTCTGGACCAAAGCAAAGACCCGCTTCTGATGATCCAGCCGGGCAAGAAACCGGAAACCCTGAAGAACCCGATGAAGAAGGAAGGCGGCGGGCCGCCAATGGCCTGGGGGACCTATGTGGTGCGCTCCGGCGCGATGGAGATGATCTGCGAAACAGCGCCGCAGCGCATGGTCACTGAGCTGAAGAAATTCCTCAAGCACGGCAAGCCCAAGGTCAACGTTCTGTTCTACGACGACGGCGGCAACCTGCTGGACAGCCTCAAGCCGGAAAAACCCGAGGGCCAGGTGACGGAGGAGAAGGCCGCGGACATCTCCGCCCCGGGCATCGACAAGAAGGCCGTCGCGCCGCTGAAGCGCCGGCTCAAGCGCATCCAGCCGCGCATCGGCCTCGCTCCCGGCCCGCTGGAGCTGAAGCTCAAGCGCGCCTTGGCGAAGGCCGTCAGCCTGATCAATCAGGGCCGCCTGCAGGAGGCCGAGACGATGATCGTGGTGATCGAACGCGCCACCGCCCGCATCGGCAAGGACCGCGAGGATGAGGCCAAGGCGATGAAACGCGGCCAGCGCGAAATGGACCAGCGCAGCCTGGGCGCGCAGGTCAAGCGCGCGCAATCGCTACAGGCCAGCGTCGCCCGCGCCCCTGGCAAGGTCCGCGACCGCCTGGGCCGCGCCCTGCATGCCGCCGCCCGCCACCTGAAACGCCGCGACCTGGATTCGGCCCGCGACGCCATGGACAAGATCGAAAAGGCCCTGACAGCCCTGGCCTGACCCCAACGACAGCCCGGCCCGCAGTGGTTGCGGGCTGGGCATCCCACCGGACCCCGGAGACAGTGATGCCCCTCACCCGCCTGCTGACTGCCCTCGCCCTGATCTGCCTGCCGCTCGCCGCCGCGGCGGAAACCGGCCCGCTGCGGGTCGAGCTGAACAAGACAGAGGAGATCGAGGGCGGCGGCTGCCGCGCCTTTTTCCTGTTCCGCAACCAGACCGGCAAAAGCTTCGAAGGCTTCGAGATGTCGCTCGCCATCCTCGACGGCCAGGGGGTGATCGACCGGCTGCTGTCGATTGATGCCGCCCCCCTGCCGGTCCAGCGCACCACCCTGAAACTGTTCGAAATTCCGGAAATTGCCTGCGGCAATATCTCTGAAATCCTGCTGCATGACATCACCTCCTGCCAGCCCCAGAACGAGGACCAGATGGATTGCTTTCCAATCCTCGAGCTCGGCTCCCGCGCCGCCGCGCCGCTGGTGAAATAGGCCATGAGCGGCACCTGGGATATGCTTGGCACCGGCGGCCCGGTGATTGCGCTTCTGGCGCTGATGTCGCTGCTGTCGGTCACCGTGATCGCGGTGAAGCTGATCCAGCTCTGGCCGGTGCGCTCCGGCGCGGCGGCCCGCGAACAGGCGCTGAACCTGTGGCGGGACGGCGACCGCGCACGCGCTCAGCAAAGCATCGAGACCGACCCGTCCCCGGCCGGCCGGGTGATGGGCTACGCCATGCAGGCGCTGCAGGACGGCCTGCGCGGCCCGCTGCTGCAGGATGAGCTGCAACGCCGCGGCAATGAGGAGGTGAGCCGGATGAACTCGCTGATCCGCCTCCTGGAGCTGATCGCCATGGTTGCCCCGCTGCTGGGGCTGCTCGGCACCGTTCTGGGCATGATCCAGTCCTTTCAGGAGCTGGAGCTGGCACAAGGCGCCGCCAACGCGTCGGTGCTTGCCGGCGGCATCTGGCAGGCGCTGCTGACCACCGCCGCGGGCCTGCTGGTGGCGATCCCCGCCGCCGTCGCCGCCGGTCTGTTCGCCGCCCGCATCGACGCCGCCGCGCAAGCCATCGAAAGCGCCGCCGGCCGCCTGCTGCTGATCGACGGGTCGCGCTGACACGGAGGGGATCTGCCATGACGATCAACCGGCCCGCCCGGCCCCGCGCCCTGATCTCGCTGGTGCCGATGATCGACGTCATGCTGATCCTGCTGGTGTTCTTCATGGTGACATCCACCTACCTGAACCTCGACATGATCCCGGCGGTGAAACCCTCTGAGGCCACCGCCGCCAGCCCCCAAACCCCGGCCAGCACCCTGATGGTCCGCCTCGGCGCGGACGGCGTGCCGGTGCTGCGCGGCACTGCATTGGACGCGGACTCCCTGCAGGCCGCACTCTCCGCCGCCATCGCAGAGGAACCCCTCACCCAGGTGGTGATCCTGCCCTCCGGCGCGGCGCAGACCCAGGCGCTGATCACCGTGATGGACAGCGCCGCGCTGGCCGGCGTCACCCGCCTGCGCGTCCTGCGGCTGGAGGCGCTGCCATGAAGCTCAACCGCCCGGCCCGCACTCCGCATTCCGAAACCATCATCGCGCTGATCGACGTGGTGTTTTTCCTGCTGGTGTTCTTCATGCTGATCGGCCGGATGGACGCCACCGCCCCCTTCGACGTCCGCCCCGCCACCGCCGTCACCGGCCGCGACATGCCCGCAGGCGGTGTCACGCTGGCCATCTCCGGCCAGGGCGCCCTGGCGCTCGACGGGGAGGCGATCGCCCGCAGCGCCCTCTCCCCTGCCCTCTCCGCCCTGCTGGCAGAAGATCCGGCACGGCGCCTGCGCATCAACGCCCACCGCGCGGCTGAATTGCGCACCGTGCTGCCGCTGGTGGCCGGGGCCGAGGCGCTGGGGTTCCAGGACGTCGTGCTGGTCGTCACCCCGGAAACGGACGGGTGATGCGCACCCCGGCCATATGGGTGCTGGGGCTTGCGGCCTCCGCCCTGGTCCACGCTGGCGGCGCCGCCGCGCTGCTGATCTCGCTCACCCCCGATCCGCTGCCGCAGCAGCCCGCACCGGAAAGCGCCCTCAACCTGCAGGCCCACCGCGTCCCGCGGTCCGAAGCCGTGCCGCAGGCCGCGGAAGGCGCGCAAGCCCCTGAATCCAAATCACAAAGCCAAGGCCTCAGCGCAGGCAGCATCCTCCAATCAAGGACCCAGCCAAAGTCCCCCGACGCAGACCGCCTCGCCTCCGCCGCCCCGCCGGCAGCGCCCCTTGCCCCTGCTGTCCCCCAGCCGCCTGCGGCCGCTCCTGCCAACGCCCCGTCCGACAAGCTCGCCAGCGCCTCCGCGCCTGCCGCCAGCCTGCCTGACGTCCGCCCGGTTGTCCTGGCCGCCGTGGCGGCGGCGCCGCAATCCGCCCAGGCGGCCCCGGCCCCGGCAGCGGTGCAACCGGCCCCCGCCGCCGCCGCGGCCCCTGTCCTGCTGGCCGCCGCAGCAGAACCCGCCATCACGCTGGCTGACGCGCCCGCGCCGCTGAGTGCCGCCGCAACCGCACAACCAGGCGCGGCGGCCCTGCCGCAGGCCGCTCCTGCCAGCCAGCCCAGCCCCGAGGCGCAGCCCGTTTCCGCACCCCTGGCGGACACCGCTCCGTCCGCCCGGCAAACGCCATCCGTCCTCCCGGACGCGCCCCGCATCAAGGCCGCGCTGGCGTTCCAGGGCGGCAGCGGCGACATCGACCCGGTCTCCCTCGCCGCCTTCCAGAGCTTCATGCAGCCCGGCGATGCACCGGCCGAAGGCGATCCCTTGCGCGACGGCATCTCCGGCATCCTCGCCGCTGTCCCCTGCTCCCGCCTGCAAGCCGCGTTTGTTCCCGAAACCGCCACGCTGGAGCTGCGCGGCCACCTGCCCGAGGACGGGCTGCGCAACCCCATCCTGGCAGCGCTGCAAGCGCAGATGGGCGCCGATATCACCGTCTCCGACCAGATGCGCCTCTTGCCCCGTCCGCAATGCGGCGCGCTGGCGGGGATCGCCCGCGTCGGCCTGCCGCAAAGCACCGACCAGATCACCAACCCGCTGCTGGTCGGCGCGGACGCCCATGCCCGCGTGCTCGACTATTCCGGCGGCGAGCGGCTGTTCTTCGACCTCACCGCGCCGGACTACCCGGCTTATGTGTATGTCGACTATTTCGACGCCGGCGGCGCGGTGCTGCACCTCAGCCCGAACGAGCTGGCGCCGCTGGCACAAGCCGCCCCCAAAAGCGCCCTGCGTGTCGGCGCCAAGGAGGCGGGAGACGCCGGCCTGCACATCACCGTCGGCCCGCCCTACGGCCAGGAAATCGCCGTCGCCTTTGCCGCCTCGCACCCGCTGTATGACGGCCCCCGCCCGCTCAGCGAACCTGCCGCGCCCTACCTGGGCTTCCTGCGCGCCCAAGTGGCAGAGGCCCGCACCCAATACCCTGATTTCAAGGGCGAATGGGTCTATTTCCTGATCACCACCCACGCCCCCTGACACCGCCCGGCCGCGGGGGGGCCTCCCGCGCCCGCAGGCCCGCGGCTGACGCCGCCAGGCCTTCGCGGCCTTGGGCCCGGCGCTGCGCTGACGCGCCGCGCGCACGCCCCCAAAGGCGGATGGAGGCGGCATGGCCTGTGGCAAACGCCTGAAGGGCAAACCTGCCCTCAAGCACTTCTCAGCAAACGGAAATCACGTTCCTGTCTGGCAGTCCGTCAGCTCCTGAAGCGCTCCGCGCTGTGCGCCGCACAGCGCCACGCCCAACTGGGAAGGCGCATTTCCTGAAATGCGCCGCAGCAGGCGGGAGCCCTCCCCTGCCCTGCTGGATCAAAGCCCGCAGACCTACTGGCAGCCGCCCGCCGCCCAGCTCTTCAGCGCCTGTTTCAGCGCCCCGCCAAACGGATGCTGCTTGCCCAAGGAACGCTGCATGTTGAGGCTCAGGTAAGTGTTTCCCTGCGTGCACAGCCGCTCCCGCGTCCATTGATGGCAGCTGCTGCAGGACTGGTCCTTCCAATAGCTTTCCGGCAGCCCTTCGACCGGCGGAAACGACGGCGACCGGGTCACCGCCTCGGCCAGCGTCAGGCCGGAGAGCGCCGCCGCATCGGTGTCCAGCGGGCTGGCATAGGTGATCGGCCCGGTTTCCGCCAGCGCCACCGCCGCAGGGGCGTCCTCAGCCGCGGCTGGCGGAGTGTCCGCGCCGGCCTGCGGGTCCTGGCCTGCCCCGGCGGCCAGCGCCGCAACCTCGGCGGCGGCCAACTCGGCAAACCGGCCCTCCGGGTAGGCCATCAGATAGGCCTCAAAGGCTGCCTTGCTGCCATCGCCCTGTGCCGCCTGGAACATCGCCGTTTCGGCATCCGCAGCCGCAACAGCGGGCGCAGGCTCTGCCGGGGCGGCCGGGGCGGCCGTAACCGCAGCGCCTGCGCCGCCGTGCAATTCCTCTTCCATCAGGCTGGCCAGCAGCGCCCGCGCCTCATCTGCATATTTCCCGCTGCCGTAGCCGCGCAGGAACAGCATGATCTGCATCGCATCGCGCGACGCCTTCACGGAGCGCCAGATCTGCGCCTCCTCGATCTCCGCGGCGCTCATCACCGCTTCCGGCTCTGCCGCGGCAAAGGTGAAGTCACTGACCAGCGAAGACGTGTCCCAGGGCGTCTGGCCGCCGCCGCTCTGCTCCAGCACTGCCCGGCGCACCTGTTTGAACACCTGCTCCACCGGCGCCCCGGGCACCACGATCTCACGCGCCAGCGCCTCGGTGAACGGGCTGTTCTCCCCCTCCCCGTCCAGTGCCACCTCCCCCGGCGCGGTAGCGTAGGCCAAAAAGGTCCCGGTCGGCGCCTTCATCTCCGCCAGGCCGCGTTCGTTCAGATCCGCCACCGCCTTAAACGGGTTGTTGCGGCAGGCATCCAGGATCACGATATTGGTGCGGTTGCGGGCCGAGGCCATCTGCCGCAAGACCGACTGCGCCTCCACCGCCATCAGGTCCAGATCGGCGGCATCCGACAGCGCCACATCGACCGGCAAAAGATAGTTGCTGCCAAAGCTCTGCACCCCGTGGCCGGCATAGTAGAACAGGCCCGTCGCATCCTCCCCTGCCCCGCGCAGCCTGCGTCCGAACCGGGCAATCGCGCGCTTCATCTCAAGCTGCGGCGCATCCACCGCCAGGGTGACGTCAAAGCCCAGCCGCTCCAGCGTCTCAGCCATCAGCCGGGCATCACGCCCCGGGTTGTCCAGCGGCTGCACCGACCCGTAGGCCGAATTGCCGATCACCAGCGCCAGCCGCTCCTCCGCCCAGGCGGCCCTGGCAAGGCCCAGCACCGCGGCGGCCAGAACTGCCAGCCGGATCCACATCCCGAAAATTCGCACGCGCCTGCTCCACTTCCTTGCCCCGGTTGACGTGCCCGGACCAGCTTCCCGGTTATTAAGGGTATTTCGTTACCAAACTATCGCGTCCCTTGCGCCATGCAGCAACCCTGCTGTTAGACTGCTCGGGTATCTTCCGCCCCGCCCGCGGGGCCGGGACTCCCCGTCCGCCAACCTGAATGGATCGCGCATGCTCCGCTTAACCCTTTCAATATTAACAGTTTTTCTTATACTCCTCCGTCCAGCCCTGGCCTCCGGCCCGTTTGAGCACGGCTGGCAGCTCGACACTGAATCCTCGGCCATCCGCTTCATATCCATCAAGAAGGGCAGCATTGCGGAGTCGAGCCGCTTCGCCGCCTTCTCCGGCAGCATCTCCGAACAGGGCGATGCCGAAATCCGCATCGCGCTGGATTCCGTCGACACCTCCATCGACCTGCGCAACGTGCGGATGCGGTTCCTGTTCTTCGAAACCTTCACCTACCCCGAGGCCACCATCACCGCCCGCATCAGCCCGGACCAGATCGCCGATCTTGCTGCAGTGCAGCGAAAGCAGGTCGAGCTGCCGGTCACCCTGTCGCTGCATGGGATCGACGCGCAGCTGACCGTGCCGGTAGCGGTAACCCTGCTGGGCAAGGACCGCGTTGCCGTGGCCACCGTGCAGCCGGTCATCCTCAAGCTGGAGGACTTTGCGCTGAACCCCGGCCGCGAAAAGCTGGAGGAAGCGGCGGGCGTCACCATCACCCCCGTGGGCCTGGTCAGCCTGGATCTGCTGTTTGACCGCACCGCGCCCGGCACCGCCTCTGTCCCCGCGGGGACAGTGACCGCAGGCGCCGCCGCAGCGCTGGAGGCCAGCGGCGATTTCAGCCGCGAGGCCTGCACCGGCCGGTTCGAAATCCTGTCACAGGGCCGCAGCGTCAACTTCGCCCCTTCCACCGCCCGGCTCGACGCCAGTTCCCGCGACTTCCTCAACAGCCTGTCGGACATCATCCGCCGCTGCCCGGGCATGATTGTCGAGGTCGGCGGCCACACCGACAGCCAGGGCAAAGCAGCCTGGAACATGGCATTGAGCGAAAAACGCGCAGCGGCGGTGAACCAGTATCTTCAGCAGAAGGGCATCCCGGCGGAGCGCCTGGTGGCCGTCGGCTATGGCGAGACGACGCCGCTGGTGCCCAACAACACCGCGCAGAACCGGGCCAAGAACCGGCGGATCGAGTTCAAGGTTTTGAACTGAACAACCGGCCACGCCTGAAAATCCATAGCTGTCCCCGCGGGGACAGCCGCAGAAAACAACCGAAGACCCGGCCCCGAACCGGGTCTTTTGTTGTTTCGCCTCTGGGGGCCACAAGAAGTTTTCCGGCCCTGTCCCCGCGGGGACAGCCTCTGAAAACATGCAAGGCCCGGCCCCTGCCGCCGGGCCTTTTCTTTTGCCGGGCCCGGTGCCGTCAGGAAAATCTTTGGCTGTCCCCGCGGGGACACCTCCGGGTTCAGGCGTTAGACAGCAGTCCACCGAGCCGCCCGGCGAGTGAGCGCCAAAGTGCTGGAGGGGCTGTTCCGCCCTTTGCCGCCGCAAGCCGCGTGTTGTCCCCGCGGGGACAGCAGCGCAAAATGGGTTCGAAATCCCCTGATCCGGCCCTGCTCCGCGGGCTGCGGCGGGACAGGCCGCCGGTGCTGTCCCCGCGGGGACAGCGCGTGAAAACCTCCCGCAATTGCGGCCGCAGATATGAAAAGGGCCCGGCATTTCTGCCGGGCCCCGGTTGTTTTCGGCCACTGTCCCCGCGGGGACAAACCCGTCAGGACGGGTCTTCCAGCGCCGCAAAGAAGGCTGCGATGGCGTCTTCCAGCTTGTGCCGGTCGATTTCCGAGAAGTCGCGCTCCATCGCCATTTCGATCTTGCCGTCGCGCGCCTGACAGCGAACTGTCCCCGCGGGGACAGTGCAGCGCAGGGTGGTCTTGGCCACGCCGGCGCGCGGCGCAGCGGGAGTGCGGGGGGCGTTCTTGCGCTTGCCCTCGGCGAAGCTGCGCAGCACCTCCAGCTCTGCCTCTTCACTCTGCGGCTTCACCCGCGCCAGCGCGTCGCGCAGCACCTGGGCGTTCATCGCATCGGCTTCCAGGCGTTTCTTCAAGTCCAGCCCCAGGGCCCGCGGGATCGCCTCCGGGTGTTTCAGCGCATCCCCCACGGCCTTCAGCACTTGGGCAAAATGGCGGATGTAGATCCGCTTCTGCCGGCCCGCAGAGGCGTAAAGGTCGTTCACCGCATCCTCGATGGTCTCCGCGCCGGTGCCGGTGTCTTCGGCATAGCGCAGCGCCAGCTGCGCCATTTCGGCGAAGGAGATGTCGCGGCGCACCAGGTTCTCATCCACCATCCGGCGGTAAAGGCTCTGCAGACTGTCGCCCTTGGCCACCAAACCTGCGGGGATATGGCCGTAGATTTCGTCCCCCGTTTCACTGAGCAGCTCCAGATAGGCCCGCATCCGGCGGTAGCCCTGGATCAGCTCATAGGTGCCGTCTTCGTTTTCCTCGACCCGGATCGGGTTGGACAGGCCAATGGATTTGATGGAGGCCTTCAGCTCATCCAGCTCCGGATCGCGCCCTTCCTTGCGGTCGCGGACCAGCTTCTGCATGCCGATCCGGCCAATCGGAATCCGGTCGACCACCAGGCCCAGCTTCTTCAGCCGCACGAACTCATGCGCCAGCCGGTCGTTCTCAGCGCGGATCTTCATTTCCGCCTCGGCACGGGTGCGCAACGCATCGGCGTTCTCGGAGATCGCGGTGGCCATCGGCCCGCGGCGCGCTTCAGACGGTTTGCGCATCCGTTGGTCCGGCTTCTGGACGGCGGTCTCCGCGGGGGGCGTCTTTGGTTCGGAGGGGTCGTTTGGTTCAGTCGGGAAGTCGATGTCGAAGACTCTGCGTTTGCTCATGCCTCATCCTCCAGATTTTCCCAGGCTTCCAGCGCGTAGGCCTTGAATTCGTCATAGGCCTGATCAAACG
This sequence comes from Leisingera daeponensis DSM 23529, assembly GCF_000473145.1. Classification (NCBI taxonomy): domain Bacteria; kingdom Pseudomonadati; phylum Pseudomonadota; class Alphaproteobacteria; order Rhodobacterales; family Roseobacteraceae; genus Leisingera; species Leisingera daeponensis. Next base: position 171,954 of record NZ_KI421502.1, read on the forward strand.
ACGCCCGCGCACGGCGCCAGGTTTCGCGTGTCATGTCCCGGTAATCGATTTCGTAGATCGAACTCAGGAAGCGGCCCGATTGCTCGACTGCGCGGGTCATCTCGATCGGGTGCTCGGTCATTCTACCCTCGAACACCTTCATAAATGCCGAACGCATCGCACGGTGCAAATCGTTACCGCTTTCGTAACGGGTGAGGAGGAAGCGGACGTCCTGGAAAACCTTCGGCAGAGCAAATGTCCCCGCGGGGACAACACCGTTAAACGCCGACAGATCCTCCAGCGCCTCAGAGAGCTGGCCGATGAAGGAGGTGGTGGAGTCATACTCCCAGTAGCCGGGGCCGGAGGGGATATAGAGCATGTCAGCGGCGAAGACCGCGTTCATCGACTGGTAGCCGATGGCGGGCGGGCAGTCGAAGATCATCAGGTCGTAGTCCTCGGCCGGGAGCTGGTCGAGGTAGCGGGAGACCGCGGCGAAGAACGACCATTCCGGGTTCAAGTGGCGGTACTGGGCGGAGGCGAATTCCACGAAGGCCGCGTTGGCGCAGGACGGGATGATGTCGATGGTGGGCAGCTGGTCGGCTTGACGAAATCGCTGACCCGCAGGTCCTGCAGCCCCATGCCGGTGATCGCGTCGGGGAGCTGGCGCTGGGGCAGGGCGGTGCCGGACTCGGCGCCTTGCGATACCGCGTTCATCCGTTCCGTCTCGCGCACCAGGTCGCGGGCCATGATGCCCCAGACGGTGTAGTCCTCGGTGACGTCGCTGAGGCCCATGGAGTGCGACAGGGTGGCCTGCGGGTCGAAGTCGACACACAGCACCCGGTAGCCGTCCAGCGCCGCGGCATGGGCGAAGTGCAGGGCAACGGTGGATTTGCCGGCGCCGCCCTTGAAGTTGGAGATCGCCACCCGCAGCGCCCGTTTCCCCGCGGGGCGCTTGGGCAGCAGCGATTTGCGGTTGATCTTGATGCGGCGGCGCAGCTCGTTGATCTCGTCCAGCGAATACCAGCGCTGGCGGCCGTCCTCCTCGACATGGCCCTGGGGCAGCGAGGGGTCGGTGGCGAGCCGTCCCCGCAGGGTCGACTGGTTGACGCGGAAGATCAGCTCCGCCACCTCCCAGGAGGAGAACCGGCGCAGGGTCTTTTCCAGTTCGGGGGAGAAGGTCTGCTGGCGGATCCAGCTTTGCATCTTGAGAGATTGGGCCTGCATCTTGGACAGGTCTTCGTGCGTAAACATCGCTGCTCCTTAGCCTCACACGGTGTTGTTTTTTACAGCGCCCATTTCTTGCGGACGCTAATTCAGCCTCAATATCCATTTACGCCGAATTTGCAAAAAACGCAAAAGCTAATATGGTTGGAAAGAGCGTCCTGTCCCCGCGGGGACACATTTGCAAAAGGCCCAGCAGCACAAGGGCCTGGGCGATTCGGAAGGCCCCGGCCAAACGATTCGTTTCATTGGATTTTTCTGGGGTTCAGACGCCAGATTTAGGGGGACACCTCAGACCGGAACACTGCAGATTGGGGGACATTTCCGCGCGAATAGGGGACACTCAGGATGTCCCCCCATACCATTGATACCAATTTTTCTTTCGAAAAAGGGATTGGGTCTGAATTCAATTCCCGCCGGCGCTTGACAGAATCGGAATTCCGGACGCAAATCGGATACAACAAACGAATAGCGTTGAGTTCGGAGCCAAACCGGCCAGCGTAATTCCCGGCAAACCATCCGGGAGCACTTGAGGCAGCACATCCCGGCCCAGGAGGGCAGGGGGGAGAAACGGGGGCAGCAATGCTTGCCAAACGGCCTGCGGGGCGCAACGCCTCTGCGCTGAAATATGACATCCTCACGGCGATGGGGGCTTATGCGCTTGCCCAGGGCAAGGGGGCGCAGAGGCTGGTTCTGCGTTTCATGACACTGATGACCGCGCGCTACAACTGGCAGCGCGATGAACTGGCCGTCGGGCAGCGGGAGATCGCCCGGCTGTGGGACGTGGACGAGCGCACGGTGAAGCGCGAGATGGCGAAGCTGCGCGGCATGGGCTGGCTGGTGGTGAAACGCCAGGGCGCGCGCGGGCGGGTCACCGAGTACGGCATTGATCTGGAGCGGCTGCTGGCGGATACCCAGGAGCGCTGGGGGGCGGTCGGGCCGGACTTCGAGCACCGGATGCAAGGGGCGGACGAGCCGGCGCCGAATGTGGTGCCGCTGCGCCCCGGCGCGGTGCCGCCTGCGCCGGATGTGTCGGACGGCAGTGAATGGAGCCTGGCCAAGGCGGTGCTGCATGCGGAGGATCCCGCCAACTATGCCTCCTGGGTGCAGGGGCTGGAGCGCGCGGGCCGGGCAGGGGGCAGGCTGATGCTGAAGGCACCGAGCCGGTTCCATGCGAACTATGTCATGGCGCATCTGATGCCGCGCTTGCTGGCGGCTTGCCGCGATGTGGATGGCGAAGTCTCCGCCATTGTTGTGGAGGCGTGAGGCCGAAACTTGGCCCATATGGTTGAACCCCTTGGGGGCAGGGGCTTATGTGGGCGGGCAGGGGGCCTGGAACGAACGGCCCCGCGGAACAAGGAGCAGCCCGGAATGAACGGCGCGCAGGACAGGATCTGTATCATCGGCCTTGGCTATGTGGGGCTGCCGCTGGCGGCCGCATTCGGGCAGTACCGCGAGGTCATCGGGTTCGACATAGATCCGGGCCGCATCGCGGAGCTGCGCCGGGGCGAGGACCGGACCCGCGAGCTGGAGCCGCAGGAGCTGGCCGCTGCGGAGTTTCTGAAATTCACGTCGGACCCGGCAGAGATTGCGGATTGCTCCATTTACATCGTCACTGTGCCGACGCCGGTGGACGCCAGCCACCGTCCCGATCTGCGCCCGCTGCTGGCGGCTTCGGCCATTGTTGGCGGGGTGCTCAAAGCCGGTGATCTGGTGATCTATGAATCCACCGTCTATCCCGGCGCCACCGAGGAAGACTGCGTGCCGGTGCTGGAAGCGCGTTCGGGTTTGAAATTCAACGCGGATTTCTTTGCCGGCTACAGCCCGGAGCGGATCAACCCCGGCGACAAGCAGCGGCGGCTGAAGGATGTGGTGAAGGTGACCTCCGGCTCCACGCCAGTGGTGGCGGAGCGGGTGGATGCGCTCTACCGCGAGGTGGTGGCGGCGGGCACCCACAAGGCCGCCAGCATACGTGTGGCAGAGGCCGCGAAGGTGATCGAGAACAGCCAGCGGGATATCAACATCGCGCTGGTCAATGAGCTGGCCAAGATCTTCAACAAGATGGGGATCGACACTCAGGCGGTTCTGGAAGCGGCGGGCACCAAGTGGAACTTCCTGCCGTTCCGCCCCGGTTTGGTGGGCGGCCACTGCATCGGGGTGGACCCCTATTACCTGACGCATAAGGCAGAGCAGCTGGGCTATCACCCGGAGATCCTGCTGGCCGGCCGCCGCCTGAATGACGGCATGGGCGCCTATGTTGCCGGTGAGATGGTCAAGGCGATGCTGAAACGCGGGCTTCCGGTGGCGGGCGCGCGGGTGCTGGTGATGGGGCTGACGTTCAAGGAGAACTGCCCGGATCTGCGCAACACGCGGGTGATTGATGTGGTGCGGGAGCTGCAGCAGTACGGGGCTGTGGTGGATGTCCACGATCCCCATGCCGACCCGGCAGAGGCGCAGGAGGAATATGGCATTTCGCTGCTGGCCGAGCCGGGGCAGGGGGCCTATGCCGGGATTGTGCTGGCCGTCGCGCATTCGGAGTTCCGCGCGATGGGGGCGGAAGCGGTCCGTGCCTTGGGGGCGGAGGGCGCGCTGGTCTATGACCTGAAATACGTGCTGGCGCCGGAGGAGGCGGATTTGCGGCTCTAACCGGGGAATTCTCCCGCTCATCCTCGAATTGCTGTATCCTTGCTCATCGTGGCAAGGAGGTCAGTCATGAGTGACGTGCTGGAAGGCCGCTGCCTGTGCGGCGCGGTGAAAATCCGTGTGGAGGGCGCGCATGATCCGCGCGCCGGGGCCTGCCATTGCCGCATGTGCCAGCGCTGGAGCGGCGGGCTGTTCTTATGTTTCGAGGCCGATGCAGCGGCGGTGACGGTGGAGGGGCCGGTCTCGCGCTACCAATCCTCTGCCTTTGCCGAGCGGGCCTTTTGCAGCACCTGCGGATCGCATCTGTGGATGCGGGACGTGGACAAGGACGGGGAAGCCTATGATCTGATGCCGGGGCTGTTTGATGCCGCGCTGGCGTGGCCGCTCAGGTCGGAGATCTACGCCGACCGGGCGATGGCATCGGTGCGGCTGGAGGGCGGCCACAAGCGCGCCACCCGGGATGAATGGGAGGCGCAAAACCCGTTCATTGACGGCGATGTCTGAGGGCAGGCGTCAGCTGCCGACCCGCGGCAGCTTCGGGCCGCTCCAATAGGCGCCGCTGTCCTGGCGCAGGGCGTCGTAGGCTTCGATCCGGCGCCGGGCGTCCTCGCCGCCGGCAGCGATCAGATGGGTGAGCAGGCATTCCAGCACCGCCATCGCGCCGCCGATGGCGCCGAACGGGTGCAGCGAGTTGGCGGCCACGGCCAGCACATGGTCGGTGCGGATGCCGGGGGCGATCACCTCGCTGTCGGAGATCAGGATCACCGATGCGCCGCGCTCCCCCGCCAGCCGCAGCGCCTGGATGGTGCCGGCGGAGTAGGGGGCGAAGGTGATGGCGACCAGGCAGTCTCCGGGGCCGATGTCCAGAAGGTCATCCAGCGCGGCCCCCATGTGGCGGGGGACCAGCTCCAGCGAGGGCAAGGCCATACGGCCGACGTAGTGGAAATAGTAGGCCAGCGCGTAGGACGACCGGGTGGCGGTGACATAGCTGCGGCGGGCGGACGTCAGAGCGTCCACGATCGCCTGCGTCCGCCCGGCCGTCATCAGCCGCAGCGAGCGGGAGGTGATATTGAGCTGGTTGCGCGCCGCCGCCGCCTGCAGCGCGCCTGCGGGGCCTTCGCCGGCCATGCGCTCCAGCCAGTCCTGGCCAAGGTCTGCCTCATGCGCGGTGGTGAGGGCGGCGCGGAAGGGGGCGCGGAAGGCCTCGAACGTGTCAAATCCCAGGTGCTGGGCGAGGCGCACAAACCCGTTGGCGCTGATGCCGGTCCTTTGGGCCGAGGTGCGCACGGTGTCGAGGCCGAAGTCGCCGGGGTTGTCGATCACGTATTTCGCCGCCGCCTTGAGCTTGGGCGGCAGGCTGTCCATCCGGTCCTTAAGGTGCTGGATCAGCCGGGCGGTTTTCCGGGGGTCGAGATGCGGGTCCATGCGCCGTATCAGAGCAGATGTGCGGAAAATGACAAGGGCGGAACGGCTGTTATTCCGACAGGAACGCCATCAGGTCCTGGCGGGCGTGCAGGATGCGAAGGATCTCGGGGCGGCCGTGTTCCAGCCGGTAGATCACCAGATGCGCGCCGGAGGGGTGGATACGGACCGGCGGGGTGAACTCTGCCCGTTCGCGGGCCATTTCCAGGAAGTCCGCCAGCAGGTCGAACAGGGCAAACAGGCTGTCTGTATAGGCGTCTGCCTGCGCCGCGCCCCAGGTGTGCTGGCCATAGCGCCAGATGGCGGCAAGGTCGGCGCGGGCGGCGGGGCGGATCCGCCAGCGCGGCTCAGCCATTGCGGCGCATGGCAGCCTTGAAAGCTTCGGCGGTCAGCGCCTCGGACGGGCCGCTGGCGAGGCCTGCATCAATGGCGGTTTGCAGTTCGGCAATGGCGGCGGCGCGGGCCTGGTCGCGGCGGATCAGGTCGCGGACATAGTCGCTGGAGTTGGCATAGGTGCCGGTGCGGGCGCGTTCCTCGACCCAATCCTTCATCTGGTCCGGCAGGGAGACGTTCATGGTGGCCATGGGCGGGTTCCTTTCGCTGCCACAGGATATGGCAATCTTTGCCAAAAGTGCAAGAGAGGAAGCGGGAAGGTTGCCCGCCTGACGCAAAAAGCCCGCAGCTAGATGCTGCGGGCTTTTGGTTGTTGCTGTCCGGTTGGATCAGGCCGAGACCACCTTGAGGCCTTTCTCTTCCAGCGGCTCAATGCTGCCGTCTTCGCTGACGGTCACCTTCTCGCCGTGGCTGAGGCTGTCGAGACCCTTGCATGCGACCAGCATCAGGACGTCCTTTTCGCGGGCAACGATGGCCATGTGGCTGAGCCAGCCGCCGACCTCGCTGAGCACAGCGCCAGAGCGCTGGACATAAGGAAGCCAGGCCGGGTTGACCATGCGGCAGACCAGAATGTCGCCGTCCTCGAAGTCTGCAAACGCAGCCGGGTCGATGCAGCTGTCGTCTTCCATCCAGAACACCCGGGCGGTGGCGCTGCCGCTGCCCGCGACGCAGGTGCCGCCCATGGTGCCGCCGGCCGCCTTGGCCTGGGCGCCGAGCGACAGCAGTTCGCAGTCGCGCAGGGTGAGGGTGACGTCCGTGGGGGCGGATTTCTTGCGCAGCTCCTCCTTGGCGGCGCGGGCCTCTGCCAGGGCGCGCAGCTGCGCGGGTGCGGACCAGTTGCCGGACAGAACCTCGTCGAAGGTGAGGCTGAACACCAGATCCCCCAGCCCGCTGATCTGCCCCAGCGCCAACAGGGCGCGGCGCAGTTCGGCGACGACGCGCAGGGCCTCGTGCTTGGCCTGCTCCTTGAGGTCCTGGTAGGCGATGGCGATGCCGATGGTATCGTCCAGCTCATCCGGCAGGTTGGCCGGAACCGGGACGGACCCGATCGGCTCCACCGTGTTGGTAAGCAGCGATTCCAGCAGCGCCGGCGCCTCTCTGTAGCGGGGCGAGGACAGCTCATAGTCGAAGATCGAACGGTGCCCCATCAGCTGCGTGGCGCGGGCCTGGGCATCCCTTCCGGTGCAGGAGGCGAGCAGGCTGGAGGGCGCGTTGGGCAGGTCCGCGTGCATCAGGTGCGCGCGCAGGGCCGGATCGCCAGCCGCTGCCGTGCCGGCCTCGCCCATGGTGAAGCCTGCCAGGATGTTGATCTTCTCGGCCTCCAGATAGACCTCGCGGATGAACATGTCCTTGAGGGTGGAGATCGCCTCCAGCAGCTTGTCCTGGGGCAGGGCGGCGTAATCCACCGCCTGCCAGATCGCCAGCTTGTTCTTCAGCTCCGGCATCACCTCGCCGCGGAAGCGGGTGATCATCGGGTGCGCCTGCTTGCGCAGCTGCTTGGCCTTGGCGGCGGTGAGCTTGAGCGTCATGCCCTGTTTTAGCGCCACATCGACGTAGGTCTTGCCGAACAGGTTGACCAGATGGCCGTCGCGCCCTTCCGGCAGGCCATAGGGCACGCCCAGCTCGCGGCAGGCCAGGTCAACGCTGCCGCCCGGCGCCCACAGCTCGCTCATCAGCGAGAAGGAGAGCGGGGTGGGGCGGGGCAGGACCTCGGACATTTCGTCCTGTTCCAGAATGATCTGGTCCGGGTCCGCACCGGCGTAGCGGTCCAGCAGATCGCGCCATTCGGCGAGGCGGGTCTGTTCCTGCTCGGTGCCCAGGGACAGCGTGGTGATGTCGCGGCTCTGGACGATCTGGAACTGGCCGTTTGCATAGGCCCATTCCACGTCCTGCGGGCAGCCGAAGGTCTCCTCGATCTGCTTTCCAAGGGCCAGCAGCGGCGCCATGTCCAGGGTCTGGTCCTGATCGGCATCCGCCGGCAGGCCGGTGTAGCGGCCAAAGCGCAAGGAGGTCGGGGTGACGCGGCCGGACACAAGATCCTCGCCGCAGCCCTCGACCCATTCGATCATGGCCATGCCGGGGGCCATCGGGTCCTGGGTGAAGAGGACGCCGGCGTATTCGGCCTGCACCATTTCCTGCACCACGATGTTGCCCTGATCTGTGCTGTCGCCCTCGCCGGAGTAGCTGGCGGCACGTTCGGACGAGAAGCTGGTAACAACTTCGTCCAGCGCCGCGCGCATGGTGTCCGCGGTCACGTCGAGCACGGATTCAAAGACGCCTGCGAAGCTTTGATCGTGGCCGTCCTCGTTGCTGGCGGAGGAGCGCACGGCGACCGGCTTGCCGCCTGCAAGGGCAAAGACCCTGGCGGCAAAGGCGTCTTTTTTCGCATCGGACATTTCGCGGTAGTCGTGGATCGCATCGGAGCGCACGATCACGCCGCCGGGCACCGGCAGGCCGGCGTTGCGCAGGATCGACAGGCGCAGGGCCTTGTTGCCGGCGTGCTCCAGTTCTTCGGTGTAGCCCATCGGGATCACGCCGCGCGGCAGCTTGGCAAGGCGGCGCTTGTGGGCGCGCAGCGACACCGCTTCAGCCAGCGTGCGGTGCATGCCGGTGACATAGGCGCGCTGCACCAGCAGGAGCGTCAGGCTGAAGCAGAGATAGGCATTGGCGGCCGCGGTCAGGCTGAACACCATGGCAAAGAGCGCAGGCATGCCCAGCACCATCCACAGGAGTTTCTGGCGCTTGGTCTTGGCCACGGCCCAGAGCAGGTAGACGGCGGCAAGCGCACAGAACAGCACCGGCAGGATGAACAGTGGATCGGGCGCGCCGAGGTCCTCCATCCACAGGAACGGGGTTTGCAGCGAGGCGCTGGCCTCTTGTGCGGCGGAGACGCCCAGCATCATCACCGGCAGAAACAGAAGCGCGGTGAGGTTCTTCATCGGGGTCAGGCCTTTTTCGGCGTAGAACGCCTGCACCGCGCGCGCCTTGCGCACCGGGTCATGGGCCAGTTTCGCCTTCAGCGCCTTCATCTCGTCCGCGGTTTCATTGGTGATGATCTGGTCGCGTTCGGATTTCAGCGCCACCGGAAGAACCAGAATGCGGGTCACGATGGACAGCGCCAGAAGGCCCAGCAGGATATGGCTGCGCTCATGCACCCACAGCAGCGCGGCGGCCAGCGCCGAGATCGCCTTGTCCCAGAGGCCGGTCTGCTGATCGGCCAGCCACGCCTGCACATGCGGCTTTGGCTTGGGTGCGACAAAATATTCCCAGGGCAGGGTGTAGCGGCCGCGGAAGTCGATGCCCTGCTGCGACAGCTCCAGCCCCAGCACCTGGCTCATGAAGCAGCTGCGGCGGTCATAGCAGGCGGCGATGGTGGGTTTGTCCGGGTCCAGTTCCGCGATGCGCTCCATCAGGTCTGCGGTCGTCATCTTGCGGATCGGGATGTTGACGGCGCCGGGCAGATGGCCGGTTTCAAAGTCGCCGGGATAGCGGGTGTCGACGATCTGCAAATCCTCGGTGGTCAGCAGGTTCGTGAAATCATCGGTGCTGAGCAGCACGTCCTTGCCCGGATAGTCCGGAATCGCCCGCAGATCGGAGAGGGTTTTCACGTCCTTGTCGGAGAACGCGCGCCCCTCGACGATCCATTTCTCGATGCCGCCGGCGATGAAGCTGCAGTCGATGCCCATCGCCGCCAGCTTGGCGCAGGTTTCCGAGCTGCGGTTGCCGTTGTGGCAGAACAGCACGACCTTCTGGCCGGGCTTGACCGGCTGGCTCTGGACGAAATCCGGAAAGCGGATATGGGTCGCGCCGGGCAGGGTGCCCATGGCGTTCTCGCCGGTTTCGCGGATGTCGTAGAACAGGGTCGTGCCGTCTTCCAGCGCCGCCGCGGCCTCGGCGGTGCTCATCGCCAGCGGATGGTCCTCCTGCTTGGTGAAGCTGGTCTCTTTGAGCGCGGCGTCCTTGATGGTGGTGCCGTCAAACTGCGCCGGCCGGGTCAGGGTTGCCTGCAGTCTTGCCAGTTCCTTCTGCTCATGCGAGGAATACTGCCAATAGTTACCAGCCGCCAGCGCAATGGCCGCCAGAACGAGCACAGAAATCAGCTTGACCGGGTACCGCCGCGGAGTTCCGCCCGGTTTGGGGGTAAAACCAAGTTTTGCCGCAACGACAGCGCCGAGGCCGGAAACCATGGCAATTCCAACAGCCAGCACCTGCGACAGCGAAGAGACCGAGCCGATGACCAGCTCCGGCGAGGGGATGGCCAGAGCCGCGACCGGGACTGCTGAAAAAAGTGCCGTCAGCACAGTGATTTGCACTGAGCGGTGGCGGGACCCTGAGGTTCTGTGGGGCAAGGTGGTATTCTTCACGGCGTTTCCTGTTGAGCCAGTTCTATCGGGCATTCTGAATTGTGGCGAATTTGCCTAAAAGATTACGAAAATCTTACTGAACCGTTAATATAGAGGACGGAGAATAAAAGAACCGCAAAATTTTTCCAAGAATTGGAGGCGCGTTAACATTGTATTCTTAACCATGTGGCATGTAACGAGGGTGGAAAGGCCCGCCCGCTATGCCAGCCGATGTCAGTCAGGAGGCTAAAGCCGTGAAGTTGTTTGCGTGGATCATTGGTATCATTAAGCTTTTCCTGGGCTCGCTGCGGGCAGCGGCACCGGCTGCTGTGCTGTCCGCGTGCCTTGCGCTGTGGTTTCCGGGGCCGGGCCAGGCTGGGATTGAACTGGTCTTCGGAACCTATGCAGCGGATAAACCTACTGCAACGGTTAAAAAGTACCAGCCGTTTCTCTCCTTCCTCGCCGGACGCATGAGCGAAGAGCTGGGCGAGCCGGTGTCGATCCGGCTGAAGATCGCCAAGGAGTACGGCGAGGGGATCCGCCAGCTGGCCAGCGGCGAGGTGGATTTCGCCCGTTTCGGCCCGGCGTCTTACGTGCATGTGATGCAGGAAAACCCGGGCATCCGGATTGTCGCGATGGAATCCAAGAACGGCGGCAAGCGGTTCAAGGGGGTGATCGTGGTCCACAAGGACAGCAGCGTTCAGGCGATGGAGGATCTGGCCGGTCTCAGTTTTGCCTTCGGGGATGAGCTGTCGACCATCGGCCGCTATCTGGCTCAGGAATACCTGCTGAACGCCGGTATCAGCAGCGCCGATCTTTATGAATTTGCCTATCTCGGGCGTCATGACCTGGTCGGGGAGGCGGTGGGCGCAGGCCGGTATTCCGCAGGCGCCCTGAAGGAGAGCACCTATAAGAAGCTGGTCGCCAAGGGGGTGCCGATCCGGGTTCTGGCCTCGTTCGACAATGTTACCAAGCCCTGGCTGGCGTCGTCGCAGATGCCGGAAAACGTGCTGGAGGCCATGCGCAAGGTCATGCTGTCCTCGGAGAACGAGGAGATCGTGCGCCGGATTTCGAAGAACGGGTTCCTGCTGGGGGACGATCAGGATTATGACATCATCCGCCGGGCAATGGAGCGCAGCCTGGCATTTTAAAGGCGCCGCATTGAAGACATGAAACGAACAGGCATCCTCTTTCAGATCGTACTGTCGCTGCTGCTGGCCGCCTCCGCGGTCGGTTTTGCGGTTGGCAATCTGGCGCAGCGCCAGGAGGTGCAGCGGCTGGAGCAGCAGCTGACCGAGCAGGCGGACCTGACGGTGTCGCTGCTGAGCGGGCTGATGCTGGAAGCGATCATCGTGGAGGATGTGCCGGTGCTGGAAACCGGCCTTCACGAAGCAGTGGCGCGCAAGCCGCAGATCGTGTCGATCCAGATCCGCAACCCGTCGGGCAAGCTGCTGGCCTCGGCCCAGGCGCCCGATGCGCCGCAGGACGGCGACCATGTGATCTATGAGCGGCCGATCGAGCTGGAGGGGGCCTCCTTCGGAACCATGCTGGTGAAATGGTCGACGCGCGACGGCCAGGCGCTGGTGCGGGAGAAGGTGCGCCAGATCATCATCTGGACGGTGGTGCCGGTGCTGGCGCTGTCGCTGCTGGTCTTGCTGCTGGTGCATGTGCTGGCGCTGCGCCCGCTGCACATGATCCACAAGCGGATGTCGGATGCGATTGCCGGCCTGCGCAGCCCGCTGCGGCCGCTGCCCTGGTTCGCCTCGCGGGAATTCCGGGCGCTGGACTTCTCGGTCGGGGTGCTGGAGGAAACCTTTGCCGAACGCGATGAGCGCGAGTTTGCGCTGGAACAGGCCCGCGAGGCCGCGGATATCGCCAACCGCGCCAAGTCGGAATTCCTGGCCAACATGAGCCACGAGATCCGCACCCCGATGAACGGTGTGATCGGCATGGCGGAGCTGCTGCAGGAAACCCGGCTGGACGACGACCAGCGGATGTATGCGGAGACCATCGGCAAATCCGGCTCGGCGCTGCTGACGATCATCAACGACATCCTCAACTTCTCCAAGATCGAGGCCGGCAAGCTGGAGCTCAGCTGCGCCCCGTTCAATCTGCAGACCGCGGTCGAGGATGTGGTGACCCTGCTGTCGCCCAAGGCGGCGGAAAAGGGGGTGGAGGTCACCATGCGGTACGACCCCGCCCTGCCGGAACTGTTCGAGGGCGACGCCGGGCGGATCCGCCAGGTGATCACCAATATCGCGGGCAATGCCGTCAAGTTCACCTGCGAGGGATATGTCTTCATCGAAGTGACCGGAACCGCGCAGCCGGACGGCGGCCTGCTGGTCAGGCTGCAGGTGACCGATACCGGGATCGGCATCGCGCAGGACCGGATCGGCCGGATCTTCCGCGCCTTTGAGCAGGCCGACAATGCGGCCACCCGCAATTTCGAAGGCACCGGTCTGGGGCTGGCGATCTCGTCGCGGCTGCTGGAGCTGATGGGTGGCTCGGTCGAGGTGCAGTCGGAGCCGGGCAAGGGCTCCGTCTTCACGATCCAGATCCCGCTGCGGGCCACTGAAAAGACCCTGCCGGCACAGGACAGCGGCGGGCGCAGCTTTGCCGGGCTCAGCGTGCTGCTGGTCGATGACCTGGAGCTGAACCGGGTGATCCTGTCGGAACGGCTCAACACTTGGGGCGTGGCCTGCACGCAGGCGGCTTCGGCGCATGAGGGGCTGGAAATCCTGTCGGATGCGCAGCTGGACGGGCGGCGGTTCGATGTGATTCTGCTGGATTACCAGATGCCTGCGATGGACGGGCATGAGCTGGCGGCGCGGATCCGGGCGATGCCCGGCTTTGAAACCGTGCCGCTGATCATCCTGTCCTCGGTCGACAATGCCCTGTGCCGGGCCGATTGCGAGACCCTTGGCGCCTGCGAGTTTGCGCTGAAGCCGGTGCGGGCTGTTCAGCTGCGCCAGGTGATGAGCCGGCTGTTGAGCAGACCGGTGCAGAAACCGGCGGACGCCGCCGGGGCGGCGGCCGGGCTGCAGCCGGAAGGGCAGCTGCTGAAAGTGCTGCTGGCAGAGGACAACCGCACCAACCAGTTGGTGGTGACCAAGATGCTGAAGGATGCGCCGCTGGTGATCAGCATCGCCGACAACGGCGCCGAAGCGGTTGCCCGCTTCCGCGCCGAACGCCCTGATATCGTGCTGATGGACATGATGATGCCGGAAATGGACGGGATCGAAGCCACCGCCGAAATGCGCCGGATCGAGGCCGAGACCGGCCGCGGCAAATGCCCGATCGTGGCGCTCACCGCCAATGCGCTGCAGACCCACCGGGAAAAATGCCTGCAGGCGGGGATGGATGACTTCCTGAGCAAGCCGATCAACAAGAAGGCGCTGACCGAGGCGATCGGCAAATGGGCGGGCCGCCAGGATCTGCAGAAAACCGGCAGCTGAGCCCGCCGCGGCGGGCTGCCAGGTCAGGCTGCGGGCGCTGCCCGCTGCAGTCTCAGCCGCGGCGGCGGTGCAGCAGCAGCCCGGTCAGGCTGGAGGCGGCAAACAGCGCCGCGGCCAGGCAGACAATGCTGGGTCCGGCCGGGGTATCCAGCGCAAAGGCCAGCTGCAAACCGCCGGTGGCCGACAGCATTCCCAGCAGCGCGGCAATGGCGGCCATCCGCTCCGGCGTGGCGGCAAAGGGGCGGGCCGCGGCAGCGGGGATCAGCAGCATTGCCGCGATCAGCAGCACGCCCACCACCTTGATCGCCACGGCAACCACCAGCGCCAGCGCAATGGTCAGCACCATCTGCTCGCGACGCGGATCAATGCCGGCGGCATGGGCCAGGTCGGGGTTCAGCGTTGCGGTCAGCAGGGCGGACCAGCGCCACCACAGCAGCCCCAGCACCAGCGCCGCGCCGCCCCAGATCACCGCCAGATCGGCGCGGCCCACGGCGAGGATGTCGCCGAACAGATAGGCCATCAGGTCGATCCGCACCCCCTGCAGGAAAGAAACGGCCACCAAGCCGAAGGCGAGCGAGGAATGCGCCAGCACGCCCAGCAGCGTGTCCATCGCATAGCCGCGCCCGGCCAGCGCCGACACGGTGGTGGCCATGGCCAGCGCCGTAGCCAGGACGCCCGCAAAGACGGAGACGTCAAAGCTGAGCGCCAGCGCCACCCCCAGGATCGACGCATGGGCGGTGGCATCGCCGAAATAGGCCATCCGGCGCCAGACCACGAAACAGCCCAGGGGCGCGGCGGCCAGCGCCACGCCGATGCCGGCCAGCGCGGCGCGGATCAGGAAATCGTCGAGAAAGGTCATTCTGCGGCCTCGTGAGAGTGCTCGTGCCCGTTCCCGTGGGTGTGGGCGCAGTCGTGGTCGTGGCTGTGGTTGTGTTCATGCCGGTAGAGCGCCAGCGCGCCCTGGGTGCCGGTGCCGAACAGCGCCCGGTATTCCGGGGCGGAGGCGACATGCTCCGGCGCGCCCTCGCAGCAGACATGGCCGTTCAGGCAGATCACCCGGTCGGAGGCCGCCATCACAACATGCAGCTCGTGGCTGACCATCAGCACCGCGCAGCCCAGCTCCTGGCGGACCTTCTCGATGCGCTGATAAAAGGCGGCGGAGCCGGGCTGATCGAGGCCTTGGGTGGCCTCGTCCAGGATCAGCAGTTGCGGATTGCACAGAAGCGCGCGGGCCAGCAGCACCCGCTGGAACTGGCCGCCGGAGAGGCCCGACATCTGCCGCGCCGCCAGATCGCCGGCCCCGGCCTGCTCCAGCGCCTCGGCGGCTCGGGCGTCAGACACCCGCTGCGGCAGGCTGAGGAAGCGGCGCACCGTCAGCGGCAGGGTGGGGTCGATGTGCAGTTTCTGCGGCACATAGCCGATGCGCAGCCCCGGCGCCCGGGTGACAGTGCCGCGCGCAGGTTTTTGCGCGCCGATCACGCTGCGCAGCAGGGTGGACTTGCCGGAACCGTTGGGGCCGACCACGGTGACGATTTCGCCCGGTTCGATGGTCAGGCTGACGCCGGACAGGACCGTATTGCCGCCGTGCCGGACCGACAGGTTGTTCAGGGCGATCAGGCTCATGCGGCGGCGGCCTTCTGGCATTTGGGGCATAGCCCCTCAGCCTCGATCACCGCGCGTTCGATCACGAAACCGGCGTCGCGGGCGGCCTGGCCCAGCTGGCCCTGTGTGGGTTCGCGCTGTGCCTCCGCCACGGCGTCGCAGGCGCGGCAGATCAGGAAAACCGGAGCGTGGGTCTCGCCCGGATGGGAGCAGGCGATGAAGGCGTTGAGCCGCTCGATCTTGTGGGCGAAGCCGTTTTTCACCAGGAAATCCAAGGCGCGGTAGGCCACCGGCGGCTGCGAGCCGAGGCCCTCTTCGCGCAGGCGGTCGAGAATTTCATAGGCCCCCAGCGCGCGGTGCTCTTGCAGCAGGATTTCCAGCACCCGGCGGCGCACGGGGGTGAATTGCAGCCCCTCTGCCCGGCAGTGGGCGTCCACTGCCGCGATGCAGTCCTGAATGCAGCTGCTGTGGTCGTGCGGCTCAAAACCGATGGAGTCCATTTGACGGGTCCTTTGAGAGGCGGGGTGATTTGCCTCTTGATATGTTATGTTATGACGTTTATCAACCGCGTGATGTTATAAGATTACATGAGGCTCAAAATGCGGACTTCTAGCGTGTGGAAAAGCGGTGCGGCGGCGGCGGCCTTGCTGGCCGGGGCAGGCGGGGCCTGGGCCGAGGTGCCGCGGGTGGCGGCGGATATCACCCCTGTGCACGGGCTGGTGGCGCGGGTGATGCAGGGCCTGGGCGCGCCTGCGCTTGTGGTGCCGCCGGGGGCGTCGCCGCATGGCTATGCGATGCGCCCGTCCGAGGCGCAGGCGCTGGACCAGGCGGATCTGGTGTTCTGGATGGGCGAGGCGCTGACCCCCTGGCTGGAAGGCCCGCTGGAGGAACTGGCGGGCGATGCGCACCGGGTGGAGCTGTTGGCGGCGGAAGGCACCGAAGTGCTGGCATTCCGCGAAGGGGCCCGGTTTGAGGCCCATGGGCATGAGGAGGACCATGGCGATCATGATGATCACGCAGGCCATGAGGATCATGCAGACCACGACAGCCGCGAGGGCGATTACGATCACGATCACGCGGAGTCGCACGGGCACAGTCATGCGGGCGCCGATCCGCACGCCTGGCTGCTGCCGGCCAATGCACAGGCCTGGCTGGACCTGATCGCAGCAGAGCTGGCAGAGCACGACCCGGACAATGCCGCAGCCTACAAAGCCAATGCAGAGGCCGGCAAGCAGGAGATTGCGGACGCTGCCGCCAGTATCTCGGCGTCGCTGGAACCGTTCCGGACCAAGCAGTTCATCGTCTTCCACGACGCCTATCAGTATTTCGAGCGCGGTTTTGGCCTGAACGCGGCCGGTGCGATTTCACTGGGGGATGCGGTCAAGCCGAGCCCGGCGCGGATTGCCGAAGTGCGCGGCGTTGTGGCGGATCTCAAGGTGTCCTGCGTGTTCTCGGAGCCGCAGTTTAATCCGGGCGTGGTCGCCACCGTGCTGGACGGAACCGGAGCAGGCACCGCGCTGCTGGATCCGCTGGGCGCCAAACTGGAACCGGGGCCGCAGTTTTATCCAGCGCTTCTGCGGGATATCGGCAGTGCGATTGCCGGTTGCGAATGAGTGAAGGGCGGGCCAGGGCGGCCCGCTTTTTTCATCTGTCGCTGACCAGATGGGTCAGGGTGGCGCCGGTTTCATAGTAGGCGCTGCGCAGGCCCGCGAAGGGGATCGCATGATCCTTGGCAGGCGGCACGGGCAGGCGGGCGCTGTCGCCGGTCAGCAGCGCCTCGGCCATGGCGGCGCCGAACAGGGTGCCGGGGCCGATGCCGCGGCCCGAATAGCCGAAACAGGCATAGCCGCCCTGCAGGTCCAGGATCTTGGGCAAATGCTCGGTGGTCATGGCGATGCGGCCGTGCCAGTGGCTGTGGAGCCGGGCATCCTTCAGCTCAGGATAGAGCGCCGCCAGCTTGCGGGGCAGCCAGCTTCGGTGCAGAGAGCTGCCGAAGTGGTTGAGTGCTCCCATGCCGCCGATCACCAGCCGCCCGGCCTGATCCAGTCTCCACGACGACATCACCAGCGCAGTGTCCCAGCAGCCTTCCTTGCCCGGCAGGATTTTCTCCAGCAAGGCCGCGGGCAGCGGATCGGTGGCGGCCTGGAAGTAATGGACCGGGATCACCCGCGGCGCGCCGTAGCCGCTGATGTCGCGGGCATAGGCGTTGGTCGCCATGATCAGGTGACGCGCGCGCAGGCTGCCCTTGGGCGTCGCCACATGCCAAGTGCTGCCGTCGCGGCGGATGGCGGTGGCCGGGGAGCGGGTGTGCAGCTGGGCGCCTGCCGCAGCGGCGGCGCGGGCGAGGCCGCGGGCGTAGGCCAGCGGCTGGATGGTGCCCGCGCGCGGGTCGAACAGGGCGCCGTGAATGGCGTTAGACCCGGTGCGCTGCACGGCCTCCTCGCGCGGCAGCAGCTCCACCGGCGCACCGATGGCGCGAAGCTGGGCGTGGCGGCGCTGCAGGTCTTTCAGCCCGGACGGCGCATGGGCGCAGTGCAGGGTGCCTTTACGCTCCGGCTCGCATTGAATGGCGTGTCTTGCGATCAGATCGAACACCATCTGCGGCGCGCCGGCCAGCAGGGCCGACAGGCGGCTGCCGGCCTTTGCGCCTATTGCAGCGTTGATGTCCTCCGGCGGCAGCCAGAGGCCGGCATTGGCCAGCCCGACGTTGCGGCCGGAGCCGCCGCTGCCGGTATCCTCCGCCTCGATCAGGTGGACAGAGGCGCCCAGTTCGGCGGCCTTCAAAGCGGCGGAGCAGCCGGTGTAGCCGCCGCCGATCACCACCAGATCGGCCTCGGCCTCCCCGGAGAATTCCGGGAAGGCAGGGGTTTCCTGGCAGGTTTGGTGCCAGAGGCCGGACGCCAGATCAGATGTCAAACTTGATCCCCTGAGCAAGCGGCAGCTCGCGTGAGTAGTTCACGGTGTTGGTCTGCCGGCGCATATACCCTTTCCAGGCATCAGAACCGCTTTCACGGCCGCCGCCCGTCTCCTTTTCGCCCCCGAAAGCGCCGCCGATTTCCGCGCCGGAGGGGCCGATGTTCACGTTGGCAATACCGCAGTCGGAGCCCGCTGCCGAGAGGAAATATTCGGTTTCGCGCACGTCGGTGGAGAAGATGCAGGACGACAAGCCTTGCGGCACTTCGTTCTGCATTTCAATGGCTTGGTCCAGATCGGAGTATTTCACCACATAGAGGATCGGGGCGAAGGTTTCGGTGTGCATGATGGCGGTCTGGGCGGGCATCTCGACAATGGCTGGATGCACATAGGCCGCCGCCGCGTGGCTGTCCGCCAGCGCGCGGGTGCCGCCATGCACGGTGCCGCCCTCGGATGTCGCCCGTTCCAGTGCGCTGGTCATCGCATCCAGCGCGGCGGCGTCGATCAGCGGGCCGACCAGGGTGCCGTCCGCGAGCGGGTCGCCGATCGGCAGGCCCTCGTAGGCCTTGATCAGGCGCGGGATCAGCGCGTCATAGATGTCTTCATGCACGATCAGGCGGCGCAGGGAGGTGCAGCGCTGGCCGGCGGTGCCGACGGCGGAGAACACGATGGCGCGCAGGGCCATTTCCAGGTCGGCGGAGGGGGCGACGATCATCGCGTTGTTGCCGCCCAGCTCCAGAATGGTGCGGCCGAGGCGTTTCGACATGTCGGCGGAGACCGCCTTGCCCATCGGGACCGAGCCGGTGGCGGAGATGATGGCGACGTCCTTGGAGGCAGTCAGCGCCTCGCCCAGATCGCGTTCACCAATCAGCACCTGGATGAGGCCCTCGGGGGCGTCACCGCCGAACGCCGCCATGGCGCGGTCGCAGATCTTTTGCACCGCCAGCGCGGTCAGCGGGGTTTTCTCCGACGGTTTCCAGATCACCGGATCGCCGCAGACCAGCGCCAGCGCCGCGTTCCAGCACCAAGGCGCGACCGGAAAGTTGAAGGCGGTGATGATGCCGCAGGTCCCCATCGGGTGCCAGGTTTCGCGCATCGCATGGCCGGGGCGTTCGGAGGCGATGGTGAGGCCGTAAAGCTGGCGCGAGAGGCCAACCGCGAAGTCGCAGATGTCGATCATCTCCTGCACTTCGCCCAAACCCTCCTGGTAGATCTTGCCGCATTCCAGGGTGACGAGGCGGCCGAGGTTTTCCTTCTCACGGCGCAGTTCCTCGCCCAGCAGGCGGACCAGCTCCCCGCGGCGCGGGGCCGGCACCAGGCGCCAGGATTTGAAGGCGGATTTGGCGGCGGCGATCTGCGCTTCGGCCTCAGCCGTGCTGTGCGGTTTCAGCCGGGCGATTTCGCTGCCGTCCACCGGGGTGGTGACGGAAAGGCTGCCGCCGGTCAGTTCGGCTTGCGTGAGGCCGGCAGCGGCGAGAATGTCGGAATGGGGCATGTCGGAATCCTTTGGATGCGAGGGCAGGCATGAGCAAAACTTTAGCCTGCTTTGCGCTGATGTCCCGCCGGGCGTCGGTCTGATATAGAAATTGCACCCTCCGGCGCGGATTGCTATTGAAACTAAATCCTGAAGCTATGAGCAAAGATCATATGATTGCCCCGCGCCGCTTTCTGCCCTCGATCCCGTCTCTCCTGGCGCTGGAAGCCGTGGACCGGCTCGGCAGCGCCTCCGCGGCGGCGGAGGACCTGTCGCTGACGCAAAGCGCCGTCAGCCGCCAGCTGAAGCAGCTGGAGGAGCAGATGGGGGTGGATCTGATCGCCCGCGACCAGATGCGGATGCAGCTGACGCCGGCGGGCGCAGGCTTCGCCAAGGAGGCGCGCGCGATCCTGACCCGGTTGGCGCAGGCCTCGGTCAAGCTGCGCGCGAACCCGGACGGCGGCAGTTTCACCCTGTCGATCCTGCCGTCCTTTGGCCTGCATTGGCTGGCGCCGCGGCTGAAGGGGTTTGCCGCGTCCCATCCCGGCATCACGGTCAACCTGCACACCCACAACCTGCCGTTCAGCTTTGATACCGGCACCGCGCAGGCGGCGATTCACTACGGCACCCGGGACTGGCCGGGGGTGGAGTATCTGCCCCTGATGCCGAAACATGTGCTGCCGGTCTGCGCGCCGGGGCTGATGGACGGGCCGGTGGCCCGCCCGGCGGAGCTGCTGGATTATCCGCTCTTGCATCTGGAGACGCATCCCGATTGCTGGGAGCAGTGGTTTCATTTGCACGATGTGCCGGCGGAGAAGCTCAGGGGGATGCTGTTTGACCAGTCCTCCGCCATGACGCAGGGCGCGGTGCATGGGCTGGGGGTGGCGCTGCTGCCGGATTTCCTGGCGGAGAATGAGATCGCGCAAGGGCGGCTGGCGCTGGCGATGGAGGGTGAGGCGGTGAGCCTGGGCGAGTATTTCCTGGTCTGGCCCGCGGATCAGGCGGAGGAGTATCCGCTGATCAAGTTCCGCGAGTGGCTGCTGATGCAGCTGGAGGAGAGCTGACATGCGGCTGCCAAGCCTGACCCATCTGCGCTGCTTCGAGAGTGCGGCGCGGCATCAAAGCTTTACCGCCGCGGGGGAGGAGCTGGGGCTGACCCAGAGCGCGGTCAGCAAGAAGGTGAAGGAGCTGGAGGCGGATCTGGGGTTCGACCTGTTCCAGCGCGCGGGCCGGGGCGTGGTGCTGACGCCGGCGGGGCAGGGGCTGGCGGCGGATCTGGAGCTGGATCTGGCAGGCTTGCGCGCCACCCTGCAGAAAGCGGCCGCCGCCGGGGCCGGGCGGTCGGCCCTGCGGATTGCGGTGCTGCCGGCATTCGCCAACCTGTGGCTGATCCCGCGGCTGCCGGATTTCTTTGCCCGCCACCCGGAGGTGGAGCTGAGCTTTTCCACCCGGCTGGAGCCGTTTGATTTTGCCCGCGAGAATTTCGACCTGGCGGTGCATTACGGGCTGGATAACTGGCCCGGCACGCATATGGCGCCGCTGTTTGGCGAGGAAATGGTGCCGGTCTGCGCGCCGGGGTTTCATGCCGCGCATCAGCTGGCGCAAACCAGCAACCTGGCGCAGGCGCCGCTGTTGCATCTTGAAAGCCGCGCCGGGTCCTGGGCCGAGTGGTTCGAGCGGGCAGGGCTGGCAGGCGCGCCGCGGCAGGACGGGCGCTATTTCGACCAGCACTCGATGGTGATTGCAGCCGCCACGGCGGGGCTGGGGGCGGCCATCGTGCCTTACGATATGGTAGCGCGGGAGATCGCGGCAGCGGATCTGCTGCGGATACCCGGTCCGGCGCTGGTGTCGCGCAAGCGTTACTACCTGGTGCGCCCGCATGGGGTTGTGCCGGAGGCGGTGCAGAAGCTGGAAGGGTGGATGCGCAAGCAGTTGCGAGGCAGGCCGGGTTGAGGCGGTCCGCCTGGCCGCAGGCCGGGCAGCCATGACAAACAGGAATGGATGCCGTCGAAACCGGCTGGTTTTCCCGCCGGCTGCTGCCGTTTCATTCTGGCGGAGCATAATCAGCAAGGAGCCCCCGCCATGGCCCAATTCCGCCGCGCCGCCCGTCTCGACCCGATCGAGGTCTCGGAGATCCTGACCATCGGCGCCAAGGCGGCCGAGATGAAGCGCCAGGGCGCGCCGGTGATCATCCTCGGCGCCGGGGAGCCGGATTTCGACACGCCGGACCACATCAAGGAGGCCGCCGCTGCCGCGATGCGGGCGGGGGAGACCAAATACACCCCGCTTGGCGGCACGCTGGCGCTGCGGCAGGCGATCCAGGCAAAGTTCAAGCGCGACAACGGGCTGGATTATGCGCTGGACGAGATCGTCGCGGGCACCGGCGCCAAGGAAATCCTGTTCGATGCTTTCATGGCCAGCCTCAACCCGGGCGATGAGGTGATCGTGCCGACGCCCTATTGGACCTCCTATTCCGACATCATCCGCATTGCTGGGGGTGTGCCGGTACTGGTGCCTTGCGGGGATGATACCGGCTTCAGGCTGACCGCGGAGAAGCTGGAGGCGGCGATCACCCCGCGCAGCCGCTGGCTGCTGCTGAATTCGCCGTCGAACCCGGCAGGCGCAGGGTACAGCGCCGCAGATTACCGGCCGCTGCTGGAGGTGCTGCTGCGGCACCCGGATGTCTGGCTGATGGCCGATGACATGTATGAGCACATCACCTATGGCAGCTTTGAATTCGCAACACCTGCGCAGGTGGAGCCGCGGCTGAAGGACCGGGTGCTGACCGTCAACGGCGTCTCTAAAGCCTATGCGATGACCGGCTGGCGGCTGGGCTATGCCGGCGGGCCGAAGGCGCTGATTGATGCGATGAAGGTGGTGCAGTCGCAATCGACCTCGCATCCCTCGTCCATTTCGCAGGCGGCGGCGGTGGCGGCGCTGACCGGCCCGCAGGAGGTGCTGGCCGAGCGGCGGGAGAGTTTCCAGGCGCGGCGCGATCTGGTGGTGGAGGCGCTGAATGGCATGGAGGGGATCGCCTGCCCGGTGCCGGAGGGGGCGTTTTACACCTTCGCCAATTGCGCTGGCGTGCTGGGCAAGCGGACGCCCGGGGGCGCGGTGCTGGAAACCGATGCGGATTTCTGCGCCTATCTGCTGGACCAGCACCATGTGGCGGTGGTGCCGGGCCGCGCCTTTGGCATCTCGCCCTATTTCCGGATTTCCTATGCCACCTCCGAGGCAGAGCTGAGGGAGGCGCTGAGCCGGATCGGCGGGGCGGTGGCGGCGCTCAGCTAGGCTTCGGCCATGGCGGGCTGGCGGCGGTTGCGCGCATTGGACCAGGCCTGCACCAGCTGGCGCTGCAGCGCGGCGGCGGCAAGGCCCAGGGCGATGCCGCCGAAGATCGCCAGCGCATCGTTCAGCGGGCTGCGGCCCTCCAGCCCGATCATCGGCATCAAGAGCTCCGGCACGAAGCGGTGCAGCAGGTAGATCGGGAAGGCCGCCTGCGCCAGCCGCATCAGCGGACGCGCGGCAAAGCGCGGCACCGGCAGGCGGCTGATGAACAGCAGCCCGGCGATCAGGGCCAGGAGCCACATGTATTTGATCCAGCCGCCGTACCAGTTGCCGCCGAGATAGGCCGCCGAAGGCATGATCACGCAGGCGGCCCCCAGCACCAGCAGCCGCTCCCCCGGCGTTTTGGCGGCTGTGATGCACCAGCCGAGGGCAAACAGGTAGAAAACCCACGGCACGGTGAACTGTGCGCGCCCGCCGATCTGCCAGACTTCCGGCGCGATCAGGCGGATGGCGACGGCAAATCCCAGGAAGCAAAGGCCGGTGCGGAACGCGCCCTGCCGCACCAGCCAGCGCCGCACCTGCGGCAGCGCAAACGGCAGCGCCGCCAGCAGCGTCATTTGCAGATACGCCTCGATGAACCAGTAAAGATAGGGCAGCATCAGATGGGTTTCGGGCGTTGTCAGGGCAAAGTTGCCGGCCAGGAAGACCGAGGCCCAGGGCACCTGCTCCCAGGCCACGGCATAGCCGGCCAGGATCAGGTAATAGGGGATCAGCACCGCTGCCACCGGTTTGAAAAAGCTGCGCATGCTGCCGGATGCCAGCGCGTCCCAGCGGAAGCCTGCAACGCTCATTCCCATCAGGACCACCATTGCGGCCGCACCGCCGTAGACCGGCCAGAATGTCTGGTGCGCAGTGACTACCGCGAGGATGGCAACCACCCTGGCCACCAGGTCAAAGGGCAGGCTGGCGGAGGGTGCCGGGGCCGCTTGCTCCAGATCCTTGACCGGCATGTCTTCCCAGCCGGCCGGGGCGCCGCCCAGGGCCTCGTCCAGCGCCAGCGACAGCTCCACATGGCGCAGCGAGTCGCCGCCAAGCGAGGCGAAACTGTCGTTGCGGCCCACGGTTTGCGGTGCAAAGGCGGCCTGATAGGCAGCCAGAACGCCCTTCGCAGGCGCAGATTTAGCAGACTGCGCCTTAAGCGCAGGGTAGTCGATCTTGCCATTGGCGCGGCGTGGCAGGGAGGTGCGCGGGATCACTGTGAAATGCTGCTGGCCAACGCCGGTCAGCCGGGCTGCCAGCGCGGAGATGCCGTCCTGTGCCCCGCAGACGGCGATGGAGATGCGGGCGTCGTCGCCCCAGACCGCGGCCTCATGCCCCTGGGCGGCGAGGGCGCGTTCGATGGCGTCGTGGCCGATGCGCAGGCCCGCGATCTTGGACATCCGCGACAGCCGTCCGGTGATGTGATAGAGCCCGTTTGCATCGCGCCGGGCCAGGTCGCCGGTGGCCAGTTCGCTGAGCTCCGCGCCCCTGGCCAGATCGGCGCTGTCTTCGGCATAGCCCATCATCACGTTAGGGCCCTGGTAGATCAGCTCGCCTTCGCCCTCGGGCGCGGTGATTTCCTTGCCGCCGGCATCGCGCAGCAGCAGGCGGCCGCCGGGGATGGCGCGGCCTGCCGCGCCGGGGTTTGCCAGCGCCTCTTCCGGCGGCAGGTAGCTGATCCGGGCGGTGGCCTCGGTCTGGCCGTACATCACAAAAAACCGCCCGGCGCGGGCCTGCATCCGGCTGGCCCAGGCGCTGACCTGATCCGGCTCCATGGCCCCGCCCGCCACGGTGAGGGTCTTGATGCTTTCGGGCAGGGCGTGGGACAGGCCTGCGCTTTCCAGCAGCCTGAAGTGGTGCGGCACACCGGCCAGGCTGGTGGCGCCGGAGGCCTCCAGAGCGGCGGCGAAACCGGCCTCCAGCACCGAGCCGGGGGCGAGCCAGAGGCTGGCGCCGGCTGCCAGATGCGAATGCAGCACCGACAGGCCATAGGAATAATGCAGCGGCAGGATCAGCGCGGCGCGGTCCTCGGGGCGGATTTCCAGATACTGCGCAATTGCGCGGGCGTTGGCGTCCACGGCGGTACCGGTCAGCCGCACGCCGCGGCCATGGCCGGTGCTGCCGGAGGTTTGCAGCAGCAGCGCAAGCTCCGGGTGGATGGCGGCGGACTCATGCGCATGGGCCAGCAGCTGCCAGGCGCCGCCAAGCCGGCGGAAACTGGCGGCAGGGCGGAAACGTTCCTCCAGCCGGGCAGCGTTTGCTTCATCCCCGGCGGGCAGCGGCATCACGGCGTGGCCTGTGGCCAGGGCGCCAACATAGGCAGTGATGGCCTCGGGATCGGCGGCGGCTTCCACCGCAATCAGCTGCCGGTCCTGCGGCAGCAGGGCGCCAAACTGCGCTGCGGCATCGGCCAGTCCGGCGTAGGACAGCCCGGGTCCACCCGCCGTCTCCAGGCAGGGCCGGGGGCCGAAAGCGCGCAAATTCTCGAGGTCAAAAAACATCCGCAACTCCTTCGAGGGCGGCGGGTAAGATAATTTACTAATTTTGTCAATTATTGATGCGGGCCGGCTGCGCGACGCTCTCTCACGCCCTCGTGCGGACCCTATCTGAAGTGTGTAATCAACATTATGGTAATAATGGATCGAGCCGGGACAGCAGTGGTTGGCATCGCCCGGCTGAACACATGCGGACACCCCCGCCGGCAGCCCGGCGGGGGTGCGCTGGCGGCGCAGGGGGTCAGGTTTCCTGGCCGGAACGGTCGCCCAAGGTCACGTCCAGCGTCAGCCCCTTGCCCTGGCGCAGCACCTCGATCTGTGCGGACTCACCGGGGGCATTCATCGCCACCGCCGCGGTCAGGTCGCGCAGCTCGTCAATTTCGGCACCGCCAAAGCGCAGCACCACATCGCCGGGCTTCAGACCCGCTTTGGCAGCGGGGCTGTCTGCCTGCACGCCTTCGATCACCACGCCCTTGCCGGCCTCGCGGCCCAGCACGTTGGCGGCGTCCTCCGACAGCGGCTTGATCTGCACGCCCAGCCAGCCGCGGGTGATTTCGCCGTCATCTTCCAGATCGGCGACGATCTTCTGCACCATGTCCGAGGGCACCGCAAAGCCGATCCCGACGGAACCGCCGCCCGGCGAATAAATCGCGGTGTTCACCCCCACGACCTCGCCTTCGGCATTGAACAGCGGCCCGCCGGAGTTGCCCCGGTTGATCGCCGCGTCGGTCTGGATGAAATCGTCGAACGGGCCGGAGTTGATGTTGCGCGAGGTGGCCGAGACGATCCCGGAGGTCACCGTTCCCGACAGGCCGAACGGGCTGCCCATGGCGATGACCTCATCGCCCACCCGCAGCTCCCCGGAGGAGCCGAAGTCCACCACCGGCAGCGGCGCGTCCGCCGCTACCTTAAGCAGCGCGATGTCGGTCAGCGGGTCGGTGCCGACAACGGTGGCTGCATGCTTGCTGCCGTCGGCCAGGGTCACGGTCACCGTCTGGGCGTTTTCGATCACGTGGTTATTGGTGACGATCAGCCCCTCCTCGGCAATCACAAAGCCGGAGCCTGCGCCCTTCATCGGGCGGCTGTCCGGCTGCTGCGGCAGGCGGCCCCCGAAGCGGCGCATGAATTCCTCCATCATCGGGTCATTGGGCATTGCCTGGTGGTCCGACACGGGCTGCGCCTTGCCGGTCACCTCGACATAGACAACCGCGGGCGCGACGGTTTCGACCAGATCGGCGTAGCCGCCGGCAGGCACGGCCAGCGCAGCGGCCGGGGTCAGCGCAAGCATCGCGGCGGCCGAAGCGGCGGCGGTCAGGCCAAAGGCAAATCTCTTGGGGGCGGTGGCAGGATTGGACATCTTCGTCTCCTTGCGTTGAAGTGATGAAAGCCAGATGGAGGGCTTGGATTTCAACCGCCTGACGCCTTCTATACAGATCTGTAATGTGCGCTGCGCCGCGCCGGGGTGTATCACCGGCGCGGCTGAAACACGGGAGGGGCCGGCCTTGAAAATCCTGGTGATCGAAGATGACGCCACCACCGGCCCCTATGTTCAGGCGGGCCTGCGCGAGGAAGGGCATACCGCCGATCTCGTCACCGACGGGCGCGAGGGGCTGCTGCAGGCCACCGCAGCGGAGTATGACGTGCTGATCATCGACCGGATGCTGCCCGGTCTTGACGGGCTGAGCCTGATCAAGACCCTGCGCGGCGCGGGTGTGCGCACGCCCGCGATCATGCTGACGGCGCTGAGCGGCGTGAACGACCGGATCGACGGGCTGGAGGCCGGGGCGGATGACTATCTGGTCAAACCCTTTGCCTTTGGCGAGCTGGCCGCCCGGGTGGCCGCGCTGGCCCGCCGCCCGGGCCTGCAGGAGCAGGAAACGGTGCTGCGGGCGGGGGATCTGGAGATGGACCTGATCCGCCGCAAGGTGACGCGCGCGGGCCAGGAGATTGACCTCCTGCCCCGCGAGTTCCGCCTGCTGGAGCATCTGCTGCGCCGCAAGGGCCGGGTGCAGACCCGCACCATGCTGCTGGAAGCGGTCTGGGACATCAGTTTCGACCCGCAGACCAATGTGGTGGAGACCCATATCTCGCGCCTGCGGGCCAAGGTCGACAAGCCGTTCGGGACCGAACTGATCGAAACCGTGCGCGGTGCGGGGTACCGGATTGCCGGCTGACCTGTTCAGCCGGGCGCGGGTGCTGCTCCGCTCTTCGCCGATGCGGCAGTCGTTGTGGCTGTCGCTGCTGTTTGTCGCGGCCAGCTCGCTCAGCCTCGGGATCACCTATTACGTTGCCCATGGTGCCCAGCGGCAGGCGATCGAGCAGAGCCTGACTCAGGACATGGCGGGCTTTCGCGCCGCGCCCTCCGCCGCGGCGCTGGCGGCGCTGGTCAATGCCGAAACGCGCGAGACCGACCCGCAGCGCCGCCTGCTCAGCTACCGCCGTCCCGGCGGGCGGGTGGTGGCCGGCAATGCGGCGATCATGCAGCAGCACGCGGGGTTCCGGGTGGTGGCGCTGGGGCCGGAACCGGTGGAGATCTCCGGCCGGTTCATTTCGCTCAGCGAATACATCCACGGCGGGCTGCTGACCGTGGCGCAAAGCGCCAAGCCGCTCGATGACCTGCGCCAGACGTTCCTGTGGGTGTTCCTGTTCAGCCTGCTGCCCGCGACGGCCCTGGCGATGCTGGGCGGCGTGCTGCTGGCGCGGCGCTCAGCCCGTTCCCTCAGGGGGATCGAGCGCACGCTGTCGGCGCTCACTTCCGGCGACCTTGGCGCGCGGGTGCCGCAGACCGGGCCGGCGCAGGGCGATATCGCCCGCATCGGCCGCAGCGTGAACCGCATGGCGCAGGCCCAGCAGCAGGCCACCGAGGCGCTGCGGCAGGTTTCGGCGGACATTGCGCATGACCTGAAAACGCCGATCCAGCGGGTGGCGGTGCAGCTGTCGCGGCTGCAGGAGATGCCGGACCTGCCAGAAGAGGCGCAGGCGCTGGCGGACAAGGCGCTGGAGGAGACCCGCGGCATCACCAGCACCTTCCAGGCGCTGCTGCAAATCGCCCAGCTTGAGGACGGCGCGCCGCGGTCGCGGTTCGAAACCGTGGACCTGCGCGAGGTCGCCGCCACCTTTGCCGAAATCTATGAACCGGCGGCGGAGGAACAGAACCGCACCCTCAGCCTCAGCCTGCCGGATGCTCCGGTCGCTGTCAAAGGCGACCGCGCCCTGCTGGGCCAGCTGCTGGCGAACCTCATCGAAAACGCGCTGCGCCATACCCCCGCGGGCACCGGCATCAGCCTGTCGCTGCGCCGCGACGGGGCGGCGGCGGTGCTGTCCGTGCGCGACCATGGCCCCGGCATCCCGGAGGCGGAACACCAGAAGGTTCTGCGCCGCCTCTACCGGCTGGAGCGGAGCCGGACCACGCCGGGCAGCGGCCTGGGGCTGAGCCTGGTGGCGGCGATTGCCGGCCTGCACGGGGCCGAGTTGCGCCTCTCCGATGCAAAACCCGGTCTGCGGGCCGAGGTGATATTCACCCCCTGACCCGCCGCGGTTCCGGCCCTATGCCGCGGGCTTCATCGGCTGGCCGGCTGCATAGGTCTGCGCGATGGAGCGGTCGTCGCCCAGGGTTTGCAGGATGAACAGCTCCTCGGACAGGGTCTCTGCCCGCTGCATCCGAAGGTCCATCGCCGGGGTGGCGCGGGAATCGAGCACCACGATATCGGCCTCGGTGCCCGCCTCCAGCGTGCCGATCTTGTCCTCCAGCCCCAGCGCCACCGCATTGCCGCGGGTGATCCAGTGGAACGCGCGCAAGGGGTGCAGCTTCTGGTTCTGCAATTGCAGGACCTTGTAGCCCTCGTTCAGGGTTTGCAGCATCGAATAGCTGGTGCCGGCGCCGATGTCGGTGGCAATCGCATTGGTGATGCCGTGGCTGCGCAGGCCCGCGTCGTCAAACAGCCCGCTGCCCAGGAACAGGTTCGAAGTCGGGCAGAACACCGGCTTGGCCTTGGTCTCCGCCAGAGCGTCGATCTCGCGCGGTTGCAGGTGGATCGAGTGGCCGAGCAGCATCCTTTCCGTCAGCAGCCCGTATGACTGGTAGACGTCCAGATAGTCGCGCGCCTGCGGGTAAAGCTCGGCGGTGAAGGCGATCTCGTCGTGGTTTTCCGACAGGTGGGTCTGGACGTAGCACTCCGGGTGTTCCTGCACCAGCGCGCCGGCCATCTCCATCTGGCCGGGGGTGGAGGTGATGGCAAACCGCGGGGTGATAGCATACATGCCGCGGCCCTTGCCGTGGTATTTCGCGATCAGCTCTTTGGTGTCGTCATAGCCGCTCAAGGGTGTGTCCAGCAGGCCCTCGGGCGCGTTGCGGTCCATCAGCACCTTGCCGCCGATCATCCGCATGTTGCGGCGGGCGGCCTCGGTGAAATAGGCCTCGGCGGAGGTTTTGTGGACCGAGCAATAGGCCACCGCGGTAGTAGTGCCGTGGCTGGTCAGCAGGTCGAAGAAATGCCCGGCCATCTCGGCGCTGTGGCCTGCATCGGCAAAACGGACCTCCTCCGGGAAGGTATAGTTGTTCAGCCATTCCAAGAGCTGCGAGCCCCAGGAGGCGATCACCTGCACCTGCGGGAAATGCAGGTGGGTGTCGATGAAACCGGCCATCAGGATATGCGGGCGGTGGTCGATCACCTCGGCGCCTGCGGCCTGCGGGGCCAGCGCATCATAGCTGCCTTTGGCCAGGATCATGCCGTCCGCGACCAGCAGCGCGCCGTCCTCGATGAACTCATAGGCGCTGGTGTCCTCGGGGCCTTGCGGCTCGGCGGTGAAGGAAAGCACCCGCCCGCGCAGCAGCGTCTGTTTCGATGTCATGTCGTTATTGTCCTTGGTTCGCAGGCAGGGGGCGCTCAGGCCCCCTGCCCGTTGTTATTTGGGATTATTCGCCCGCCGGCAGATGCGGCACGTGAGGTTTCACACCGTCCTCTGCCGCGTCCTCATGCTGCTCCGCCTTGTGGAAGATCGGGTAGATGTAGAGGAAGGCCGCGGCGATCAGGTAGCCCATGGCGACACCGCTGAATTCCGGCCAATGCAGGCTGGCAGAGTGGATGATGCCGACCAGCGACATCAGCGCCGCCGCCAGGGCAAAGCCGCCTGCGTTGCGGAAGTCGCCGTCGATCACGCTGGCCACGATGGCGCCCCAGATCAGGCCGGTCAGGATCGCACCCTGGCTGAGCGCCAGATGGCCTTCGTAGTGTGCGCCCTGCTGCAGCAGCGCCGCTGTCATTTCCGGATCGCCCAGCTGCGCCATGCCAGTGGCACCCAGTGCGCCCAATGCGCCGGCCAGTGCCCCCCATTTGATCACCAGGAAGGCCGACACATGCGGCATCATCGCGATGGTCACCGCGGCGATATGGTCGGTCTTCACCGAATGCGCAGTGTTCGTGACCAGGCTCAGCGCCACGAACACCAGAACCGGCGCGGCCGCGGCCACGGGGATCAGGTTGTTGAGGAAGGCCAGGAGGCCAAAGAAGGCGGCAAAGGGGATCACCAGCCCGACGCCGATGATATAGCCGGAGCGCGCGCCCATCCGCTTATACGCCGGGTGGCCGATGTAGGCGGTGGTCGGGAAGGGCGAGCCGAAGACCGCGCCGATCATGGTGCCAACGCCATCAGTCACCTGGCACAGGGCCACCGGGTAGTGGTCGCCTGCGGCTTCGGCGCTTTCGACGTTGTTCATGGTTTCGATGAAGTTGTAGATCTGCACCGGCACCAGGACCAGGAACAGCTCCGGGTTGGCAAACAGATGCTGGATGCCGGCAATCAGGTCACCGAAGTAGGGGACCGGCAGGTAGATGCCCACGCCCTCGAAGGAAACCGAGGCTTCACCCATGCCAAGCGCCACAACGGTACCCACGATCAGCGCCAGAAGGCCTGCCGGGATGTTGAACGGCAGCCGGTGGCGGCCGACGAGGCCCCACAGGATGATGATCATCGAGGCAAAGCCGATGAACGGGTTCTCGAAGATCGTCGCCAGCGGCACGGTGCCGATGAACACCAGCGCGATACCGCAAAGCGTGCCCAGCATACCGGCGCGCGGGGTCACCCGCTTCAGCCAGGGGCCGACGATGGCGCCAAGACCGGCGACGATGCCGCCCATGAAGCCCGCGCCGATGCCCACCTGCCAGGCCAGCATGGCGTCATTGGTGGACCAGTAGATCGGCCCGATCACCCCGAACAGGTAGACAAACATCACGGGCGTCGAGATGCCATAAGGCAGCGCGGTCACGTCGCGGCCTTCTTTCTCGGCGGTATGCTTGGCCAGCCAGGCATAGACCGCGATACCGGCCAGGATCGCCACCGCGGCGCCGGGCACGATGCGGCCGAACACGATTTCGGCAGGCATGTTGAAGACAAACTGACAGATGCCCGAAAGCACGATCAGGTTGATCAGGTTGTCGGTGAACAGCGCCCAGAATGCACTGAAGTCATTCCGCGCGAACAGTTTGTACGTATAGCTCCGCCCTGTGGTCATGGCGGCCTCCTCCTATCAGAGGACGCAGTCCTTAACGGCTGATCACTCCAGCCGTGTCTCCCTCTGCGTCCGGTTGCTTGCCCGCTTGGGGCAGGTCTGTGCTCCATGATGGAGCGGACGCGGCAGTTTCAGAGGTCAAATCAGCGATCACTTCCGCCGCCACGAAGGCCGCGATGACGCTGGGCCGCTTGTCGCGGCTGCCGCCTGCCCCGATGGGGCAGATGAGACGGTCGGTTCCCAAACCGTCGCAATGGTCCCGGCACCAGCGGCGGAACTTCTCCCGCTTGGTGGCCGATCCGATCAGCCCGACATAGCCCGCATCGCCGCGCTGCAGGGCAGCGGAGGCAAGCAGGAAGTCGAGCGCGTGATCGTGGGTGAGAACGATGAACGCGCTGCCCGCAGGGGCGGCGGCGATATCGATCTCAGGAATAGCGCTTTGGCGGATCTCCACATCCGCGTCGCACAGGGCCAGCTCTTCGGCGCGCTGGTCGATCAGGATGCAGCGCACCGGCAGATGCTGGAACAAATCCGCCAAGGCCCGGCCCACGTGGCCCGCGCCCATCACATAGACATGCGGCAGCGCCTGATCCTCGGCCTGCTGCCGGGCAATGGCGTTCTCGCGGCCGGCTTGGCGCATCTGCGCCAGCGACATCTCCACCCGGCCGCCGCAGCACTGGCCGATTTCCGGCCCCAGCGGCACGTCCAGGGTGTCGCTGATCACACCCTGCTTCAGCATCCGCCGCGCGTGGTCGATGGCGATATATTCCAGCTGACCGCCGCCGATAGTCCCCCACAGGCCTTCCGCCGCCACAAACATGCAGGTGCCGGCTTCGCGCGGGGAGGAGCCGCGGACGCGGCTCAGGCGCACCTGCACCACATGTTCATGGCAGGCCAGAAAGTCCTGGAGGGAGCGGCGGCGGGCCATGGCTCAGCCCTGCCCCTTGAGGGTTTCGATCGCCATCAGCACACGCTCCGGCGTGGCCGGCGCATCCAGACGGGGGCAGACCTTGTAATCGGCGGTGCTGGCAACCGCCATCGACAGGGCCTCGAACACCGAGATGCCCAGCATGAACGGCGGCTCGCCCACGGCCTTGGACCGCTTGATGGTGCGCTTCTTGTTCACCGACCATTCGGCCAGCCGGGTGTTGAAGATGCGCGGCCGGTCAGAGGCCAGCGGGATCTTGTAGGTCGAGGGCGCGTGGGTGCGCAGGCGGCCTTCGCCGTCCCACCACAGTTCCTCGGTGGTGAGCCAGCCCATGCCCTGAATGAACGCACCCTCCACCTGTCCCTTGTCCAGGATCGGGTTCAGCGAGCGGCCCACGTCATGCAGGATGTCGGTGCGCTCCACCCGGTATTCGCCGGTCAGCGTGTCGACGGACACTTCCGAGCAGGACGCGCCATAGGCGTAGTAGAAGAACGGCTGCCCCTTGCCCGCAGCGCGGTCCCAGTGGATTTCCGGTGTCTTGTAGAAGCCGGCCGCCGACAGGTGGACCCGGGCCATGTAAGCCTCTTTCACCAGCCGGTCGAAGGGGATCTCCTCGCTGCCGGCGCGCACGCGGTTGGGCAGGAACTCCACTTCCGCCTCCGAGACTTCATATTTCTCGGCCGCGAATTTGGTCAGCCGGGCAATGATCTGCTCCGCCGCGTCCAGCGCCGCCATGCCATTGAGGTCCGACCCTGAGGACGCCGCGGTGGCAGAGGTGTTCGGCACCTTCTCGGTGGTGGTCTTGGTGATCTTGATGCGCTCGAAATCCACCTGAAAGGCATCGGCCACCACTTGCGCCACCTTGGTGTTGAGGCCCTGCCCCATCTCGGTGCCGCCGTGGTTCAGGTGGATCGAGCCGTCATTGTAGACATGGATCAGCGAACCCGCCTGATTGTACCAGGTCGCGGTGAAGGAGATGCCGAATTTCACCGGCGTAAGCGCAATGCCCTTCTTGATGATCTTCGATGCCTTGTTGAAGGCGATGATCTCTTCCCGGCGCTTGCGGTATTCGGCGTTTTCCTCCAGCTCACCGATCAGCCGGTCGAGGATATTATCCTCCACCTTCTGATGGTACGGCGTCAGGTCGCGGCCCTCCTCGCCATAGAAGTTGGCCTTGCGCACATCCAGCGGGTCCTTGCCGAGGGCATAGGCGATTTCCTCGATCATCCGCTCCGCCGCGACAACACCCTGCGGGCCGCCAAAGCCGCGGAAGGCGGTGTTGGAGACGGTGTTGGTCTTCATGGGTCTGCTTTTCAGCAGCACGTTCGGGTAGAAATAGGCGTTATCCGCGTGAAACAGCGCGCGGTCGGTGACCGGCCCGGACAGGTCCGAGGAATAGCCGCAGCGCGCGGCAAAGCTGCCCTCGACCGCCTGAATGCGGCCTTCATCGTCGAAGGCGACGTCATAGTCGATCACGAAATCATGCCGCTTGCCGGTGGCGGTCATGTCCTGATCGCGGTCCGGGCGGATCTTGACGGGTCTGTTGTGCTTCTTCGCGGCAATCGCAGCCACCGCGCAGAACAGGTTCATCTGGCTTTCCTTGCCGCCAAAACCGCCGCCCATCCGGCGCACGTTGACGGTCACCGCATTGTTCGAAACGCCCAGAACATGGGCCACCATATGCTGCGCCTCGCTCGGGTGCTGGGTGGAGCAATGCACGGTCACATCCTCGTCCTCGCCGGGGACGGCAAAGGCGATATGGCCCTCCAGATACATGTGATCCTGGCCGCCAACGGTCATCTGCGCCTGGATGCGATGGGGCGCGCCCTTGCGGCCCGCCTCCACATCGCCGCGCTCCAGCTTCAGCGGGTCGGTGATCATCGGATAGCCTGCTTCCTGCGCCTGGACCGGGTCCAGCGCGTGCGGCAGCACCTCATAGTCGACTTGTGCCAGTTCGGCGGCGCGGCGGGCGGCATCGCGGGTATCGGCGATCACGGCAAACATCGGCTGACCGTGGAATTCGACCTTCGTGGTCGGGAACACCGGCTCGTCATTTTTGCCAGTGGGGCTGATGTCGTTGACGCCTGGGATATCATCGGCGGTCAGCACATCCACAACACCGGGCGCGGCGCGCACGGCACTGAGGTCCATGCCCTTGATATTGGCGTGCGCCACGGTGGAGACACCCAAGTAAGCGTGCAGCGTGCCATAGGGCTCGGCGATATCGTCGGTGTATTGGGCGCGGCCTGTCACATGCTTGATGGCACTGTCATGCTGGCGGTCATGGTGCACGGCGCCGCTGATGGTCTGATGGTCTTTCATCTCAAAATCTCCTCAGGCGACGGCCAGCCGGACGGCACCGGCGGTTCCCGCATCATGTTCCAGGTAGAAACGGCGCAGCAGGTTGCTTGCCGTGAGCGACCGGTATTCCGCAGAGGCGCGCCAGTCGCTCAAGGGGGTGAAGTCCTGCTTCACCGCCTCCGCTGCGGCGTCAAACGCGGCCTCGCCCCAGGGCTGGCCAACCAGCGCGGCTTCGGCACCGGCGGCGCGCTTGGGCGTTGCCGCCATGCCGCCAAAGGCGATGCGCGCGGCGGTGATGATGCCGTCCTTGACGGTGACGCTCACCCCGGCGGCGACCGAGGAGATATCCTCGTCCCGGCGCTTGGAAATCTTGTAGGCCGCATCAATCTGCCCGTCCCGGCGCAGCGGAATGCGGATCGAGGCCACGAAATCGCCCGGCTCGCGGTCCTGCTTGCCGTAGTCGATAAAGAAATCCTCCAGCGGCAGGGTGCGCGAACCGCCCTTCTTCTGCAGCGTCACCTCAGCGCCAAGCGCGATCAGCACCGGCGGGGTGTCCCCGATGGGGGAGCCGTTGGCGATATTGCCGCCGATGGTGCCCATGTTGCGCACCTGCCAGCCGGCGATCCGGTCCCAGTAGGCGCCAAGATGCGGGAAGGCGTCGCGGATTGCCGCCTCGCTCTCCGTATAGGTGACGCCGGCGCCGAGGATAAGCGCCTCATCCGTCAGTTCGATGGCCTTCAGTTCCTCCAGGTGGGCGACAAACACCACCGGCGCGATCGGCTTCATGAATTTTGTGACCCACAGGCCCACATCGGTGGAGCCTGCCACGATGGTCGCCTTGGGGTTCTCTGCCAGCACCTGCGCCAGGTCGGCCGCATCCAGCGGCAGGATGGCGCGGTCGTCCTCGGGGCCGGTCACGACACGGGCCTCGGGCTGGAGCGCCTTCAGTTTGGCGGTCAGGGCGTCGCGTTCGGTGGTCAGATAATCATTCGCCGGGGTGCCGTACTGGTTCACCGCAAGTGCGGCCTTCACAATCGGCTCATAGCCGGTGCAGCGGCAGAGGTTGCCCTGCACGGCGGTTTCCACCTGCGTCTCATTCGGCTGAGGGTTTTCCATCCACAGCGCATACAGCGACATCACGAAGCCGGGGGTGCAGAAGCCGCACTGGCTGCCGTGGTATTCCACCATCGCCTGCTGCACCGGATGCAAACGGCCTTGGGGGCCAGACAGATGCTCCACCGTCACCACGTGGCAGCCGTTCAGCGACGCCAGGAAGCGGATGCAGGCATTCACGGTCTCGTAGCGCAGCGCGCCTCCCTGCAGGCGGCCCACCAGCACGGTGCAGGCGCCGCAGTCGCCCTCGGCGCAGCCTTCCTTGGTGCCGGTCAGGCGCTGCTCCAGCCGCAGGAAATCCAGCAGGGTGGTGGTCGCCTTCACGTCCTCCAGCACAATGTCCTTGCCGTTCAGAAGAAAGCGTATGCCGGTTTGATGTGCCATGGGGCCTCCCGAATGTCTCTTGGGCCAGGCTGGCCCGCTTATGTTATTTTTACCTTGTCTGACTGCATCGGTTAACGGCCGCAATCGCGAAAGCCTTTCAACACCCTGTTGAAAATGATTAGGGTAACAGGGGCCGGAACCGGCGTATTTGCTGCCCGCCCGCGTGAAAGGCAAGCGGCGAATGCGCCCCGTAAAGGTCTGTGAACCATGTCTTATCTGGAATCCCTCAGGGTCTTTACCCGAGTCGTCGAACTGGGCAGCATCACCTCTGGCGGGCGGGATCTGCGGCTGACTCCGGCGGTCGCCAGCAAGCGGATCAAGGAGCTTGAAAAGCACCTCGGCGTGCGGCTGTTCAACCGCACCACGAGATCGCTGACCCCGACCGAGGCCGGGCAGCTGTTCTACACCGAGGCCAAGAAGGTGCTCGAATCGATTGAGGACGCGGAGGCGGTGGTCTCCCAGTTCTCTGCCGTGCCGCGCGGGGTGATCCGGGTGACCGCGCCCCTGGGTGTCGGCCGCCGCATCATCGCGCCGCTGGTGCCGGGGTTTGTCGAGGCGTATCCCGCCACTGAAATCCGGATGCGGATGTCGGATCGCAAAGTCGACATTCTGGCGGACGGGTTGGATGTGGCGTTCTTCATCGGCACCCCGCATGACTCGACGCTGAAGATGCGCAAGATCGCCGATTGTACCCGGGTGCTGTGCGCCGCGCCGCAATATCTGGAGCGGCATGGCACCCCGCAAGTGCCGGAGGATCTTCTATCGGGGCACAACTGCCTGCTGCTGCGCTACCCGCGCTCACCCGAATATTACTGGACGCTGGCCACGCCGGAGGGGCCGCGCAAGCTGGAGGTGTCAGGCAAATACGACGCCGATGACAGCGACGTGCTGACCAATTGGGCGCTGGACGGGCGCGGCATCGTCAACAAGCCGCGCTTTGACGTGGCCGCACATCTGCGCAGCGGCGCGCTGGTCGAGGTGCTGCCGGACACCCCGCCGGAGCCGACGGTTTTCGGCTGCCTGTACCCGCACCGGAAACTGCAGGATCCCAAGATCCGCCTGTTTGTGGATTACGCGGTCAAACGCGGACTGGCGGCGTTCCGGCAGAGTGAGGCCGGTGAATAGCGACTGCATGGCCGGAAGGGCGGGCACCTTTGGCCCGCCTGATCTGAATTGAGCTCCCGCTTTAGCAACGGTGAGGATTTTCCTGGCAATAGAGCAGGTTTGCCGCCGCCCCGACTGCGGCGCCTGCGGCCACATTACCGTCCAGAACCGCCGCGCCGGCGGCCCCGGCGCCCGCGCCGTAAACCAGCCGCTCGCCGGTGGTGTCACCGCAGGCGGCGAGAGTTGTGCAGAGTGCAAATCCTATAGCGAAACTCTTCTTAAACATCACATTTCCTCCTTCACGCCCAAACCCCGCAGTGTTGCCGCGGTCCCAAACGGCCAGCTGCCGGCGATTTCCGCCGGGAAAAAGGGTGCCCGAAAGGGATTGGCGCTGTGGCTGAACAGGCCGGAAGACCCCTGGGTCTCCGGCGCACTTGGGCAAACCCTGTGGCAGTATAACATACGGCAGCTCAGTTTGGTTCCGGCGTCTTGCAGCACCGGGGGCGCACAGCCGGTGCACGGATGGTGCACGCGGAATGCCGGACAAAAATGGCCCCGCCACGGGGGCGGGGCCACTGGGCTTGTCAGACGGTTCTGCCTCAGTTCGCGGCCAGCGCGAAGGGCAGATCCTTGGAGGCGCTGCCGTACCAGCGGCGGATCAGGGCGCGCTCGCCGTCCTCCATGAAGGTCACGTTGGCGGGCGGCATCGCATGGGTGGCGCCGGCCTGGAGGTAGATCTCCTTGGCGTATTTCGCCACATCCGCCGGGGTCTCCAGCAGCACGTTCTTGGGCGCGCGGCGGATGCCGTCGTAGTAGGGCTCCCGCGAATGGCACATGGCGCAGCGGCCCGGCACCACGTTCATCACGTCCTCGAAATGCTGATTGCTGGCGAACACTTGCTCGGATTTGGTCAGCTCCCGCGCCTCGGATTCCTCATAGGTGTCCTGCTGCAGCGGCGCCTGGCTGAGGATCATGATGCCGATGAACAGG
>NZ_KI421502.1:210648-275981 GCF_000473145.1 Leisingera daeponensis DSM 23529
CCGCAGGGCGGCCAGATGCTGGTCAGCGCGCATCTCGCCTTCAACGCCGCGCTGCTGCTGCTGGCGCTGCCGCTCTGCACGCCGCTGGCCGGTGTCTTTGCGCGGCTGTTCCCGGATCCGGCGGCGCGGGCGCAGCCGNCGGGGCGGCCGGTCAGCGCGCTGGAGCAGGGCCGCTACGGCGCGCCCGCGCAGGCGGTGGCCAACCTCACCCGCGAGCTCTTGCGGATGGCCGGGCTGGTCGGCGCCATGTTCCGCCCGGTGCTGGAGCTGTACGAGAGCGGCAGCAAGGAGCAGATCCGCGCGGTGCAGCAGATGGACGCGGAGGTGAACGCCTGCCTGTCGGGCATCCGCCAGTATGTGGCGGCGATCCCGGCGGAGGCGTTCAGCAAGGACCAGCTGAAGACCGCCCGCAGCCTGATGGAATACGCCATCCGGCTGGAGACCGCGGGCGATGTGGTGGCCCGCCGCCTGACGGTTCTGGCCGGGGAGATGCGCAAGAAGGAGCTGCGGTTTTCCCGCGACGGCTGGCTGGAGATCACCCGCATGCATGAGGCGATCCTGGCCAATCTGCAGCTGGCCTCCAACGTGCTGATCTCCGACGACCTGGAGAGCGCGCGGCTTCTGAGCCTGGAGAAGACCGAGCTGAAACGGATGGAGCGCGACAGCCGCAAGCGCCACCTGCGGCGGCTGCAAGGCGGCGGGCGGGAGAGTTTCGACACCTCCGACATCCACCTGGAAACCCTGCGCGCGCTGCGCGAGTTCAACAGCCACATCGCCGCGGTGGCCTATCCGGTACTCTACCGAAACGGCCAGCTCTTGGAAACGCGGCTGATCGAGAATCTGCCTGATCAGAATGATGAAGGCCTGGAGGAACCCGCCCGCTGACCGCATCGGGACAAGATGCCTGGACCCGGGACTTTGCCAAAACCTTGTGCAGGAAGGGTCCGTTCAGAGCAGCACGCTGCCGGACAAATCCGGCAGATCATCCTTGTCCGGCGTTTCCAGATAGTTCCGCACGGTCGGGTCGATCCGCGGGCTGCGCACCGGGTAGACGCCGCAGGCCGCAATCGCCTCGCGCGCCGAAACGCGTTCGTCCAGCCGCTTCCAGATTGTCCGCGCCGCATAGGGGCGGGGAAACGGCCGCCAGGCCAGCCCCATGGTCATGCCGCGCAGGTATTTCAGCTGCTGCCGGTGGGCCGAGAACAGGATGGTCTGCGCCACGCTGCCCTCATGGGCGCGCTCGTGCTCGGTGATGAACAGCCGGTTGCCGCGCATCGCTACCAGCCCCCGGTAGCGCGAGATCTGCCGGATGCTCTGCTCCGGGTCATGGGCTATTTCCAGGTTCCGCGACAGGATGAACCCGTCCTTTTCAATGAACCGGGCCAGCGCGCAAAAGATGCCTTCGCCCCAGGAGGGGGTGTGGAAATAGGCGTGGTAAAAGCCCAGGTAGCGCTTCAGATTGCGCTGCTGGCCGCGGAACGGTTCCAGAAAACTGTCACTTGGGCCTGACGGTGTCGTGCGGGCGGCATCGCTGAGCTGGACCTCGAATTCCGCTTGGGGGGCAAACAGCCGGGCCTCCGGGATCTCGAAATACCGCGCAATCCGGCGCAGGTTGTGCGCGGAGGGCAGGCTGCTGCCGTTGAGGTAGCGGTTGAACTGCTGGCGGTTGAGGCCGATCTCGCGGCAGATCTGCGCAATGCTGCCATGCTCGGCACAGAGTGAGCGCAGGTTTTCAGAAAAATTACCGGACAAGCGTCAGTTTCCTTCGCGTTCTGACGCGGGTGCAGATCATCCCGCGTCAGTCCGCGCATGTTTGCACAGTTTTGATTCCAGCGAAACCGGCGTTTCTGAAAGCAAGCCGCGCGGGTCTGGAGAACCGCTTGACCGGCCGGGAGGGCTGGAGAGGGCAGGCGGCAGACAGAGCGGCCGGGGACGCCCCCTGCCGGCGGGCGGCAAGGATCTGATCCAAGGGAGGACACCATGAAGATCGAATGGACCAAGACGGCACTGGGGCGCCGCGGATTTCTGAAAGGGGCCACGGCGCTGGGGGCGGCCGCCGTCTTGCCGGCCGGCCTGGGCAGCCGTGCGCTGGCGGCGGAGGGCGGCACCTTGCGGGTGCGCTCCTACGGCGACATGCAGAGCATCGACCCCGCGTTTTCCAAGGGCGTGATCGACGAGGAGATCCACGCCGCGATCTACAACAAGCTGATCCAGTACAAGCCGGGCCGCGAATGGGACTGGCAGATGGATGCCGCCGCGATGATCGAGCAGGGCGACGAGACCCACATCAAGTTCGCGCTGCGCGATGATATCGGGTTCACGAACGGATTTGGCGCAATGACCGCCGAAGACGTGAAGTTCAGCTTTGAGCGGATCGTGGATGAGGCCACCGACAGCCCCAACAAACCCGACATGGGACCGCTAAGCCATGTCGATGTGACTGGCGAGCGCGAAGGCACCATCGTGCTGAAGGAACCGTTCGCACCGCTGTGGTCCATTGCGCTGCCCTATATCACCGGCAACATCGTGTCGAAAAAGGCCTGGGAGGCTGCGGGCGGCAAGGCAACCACCGATCCGCTGGCGGAATCCGGTCCTTACCTGCGCGCGAGCTGGTCGCCCAAGGAAAAGACCGTGCTCAAGCGCAACCCGGACTGGAAGGGTGACGCGCCCGCCTGGGACACCATCGAAATCCTGCCGATCGACGACGAGAACACCGCCGAGATCGCCTTTGAAGCCGGGGAGCTGGACTTTACCCGCGTCTCGCTCGGCTCGGTTCAGCGCTACCGCGACGGGGTGCCGGGCGGCGGCACGCTGCTGGAATATCCGTCGCTCTATTACACTTGGCTCGGCATGAATCTGGATCACCCCAAGCTGCAGAACCCGAAGCTGCGCCAGGCGATCCAGCACGCGATTGATGTGCCGTCGGTGCTGGAAGCGGCCTATTTCGGTGCCGCCGAGCCCTCGACCGGTATCATTGCACCGGGTCTGGCAGGCCACCGTCCGCAATCGCTGGTGCCGCCGCAGGCGGATTTCGCCAAAGCCGCGGACCTGCTGGCGGACTCCGGTGAAACCAATGTGACGCTGAAGCTCGACACGCTGAACAAGACCACCTTCACCACCGCGGCGCAGGTGATCCAGGCGACGCTGGCGCAGATCGGCATCACGGTTGAAGTCAACGTGCTGGAATCCGGCGCCTTCTGGGCCAGCGCCGACAACGAGGACCTGCAGCTGGTGCTGAACCGCTACTCGATGACCCCGGATCCCTATTACGCGACCTCCTGGTTCACCACCGAACAGGTCGGCCACTGGAACTGGGAGCAGTTCAGAAACCCCGAGTTCGACAAGATCCACGCTGAGGCCGCGCAGCTCACCGATGTGGCCAAGCGGGACGAGATGTACCGGCGCGCACAGGACCTGATGGAGGAGAGCGGCGCCTACCGCT
The DNA here is from genome assembly GCF_000473145.1 of Leisingera daeponensis DSM 23529. Classification (NCBI taxonomy): domain Bacteria; kingdom Pseudomonadati; phylum Pseudomonadota; class Alphaproteobacteria; order Rhodobacterales; family Roseobacteraceae; genus Leisingera; species Leisingera daeponensis. The sequence goes on from NZ_KI421502.1 coordinate 214,091, forward strand.
TCCTGACCCACGAGGCGACGCCGGTGGTCCATTCGGCGGGTGTGGTGCCGGCGCTGCGGCCCGACGGGCTGGCGCTGCTGCGCTACTTCGGCAAGGCCTGACCTGGCACGGCTGCAATATGCGGCGCAGCCGTGCCGTTTTCATCCGCACCGCGAAGCTAAGGGAGCCATGCGGCCATGTTACTTTATGCAATCCGGCGGTTCGGGCTGGCACTGCTGATCCTGATCGTGGCGGTCACCGTCATGTTCCTGATGATCCGCGCCGTGCCCGGCGATCCGGTTCAGATCATGCTGGGCCCGCGCGCCACGCCAGAGCTGCAGGCGCGGCTGACGGCGGAGCTGGCGCTGGATCAGCCGGTCTGGAAACAGCTGCTGATCTTCTATGGCAACCTGATGCAGGGCGACCTGGGGGTCGACGTGTTCTCGGGCCGGTCAGTGACGGCGATTGTCTTTGATCAGCTGCCGCACACGCTGGCGCTGATCTTTGCCTCGATCACCTGGTCGGCGCTGCTGGGCATCGGGCTGGGCGCCTATGCCGCGGCGCATCCCAATACGCTGATCGACCGCATCACCGCCGCTATCTCTGTCAGTTTCGTGGCCGCGCCCGCCTTTGTGGTCGCGCTGCTGTCGCTGCTGATCTTTGCGGTGCATCTGCAGTGGTTCCCGGCGATTGGCGCGGGCGAAGGGTTCTGGGGGCGCCTTGACCATCTGGTATTGCCCGCCTTTGCCATCGGCCTCAGCTGGGTCGGCTATATCGCCCGGCTGGTGCGCGCCTCGATGCTGGAGGTGATGGGCGAAAGCCACATCCGCACCGCCCGCGCCTTTGGCATCAGCGAGCGCCGGGTGGTGATGGTCTATGCGCTGCGCATCGCCATCCTGCCGGTGGTCACGGTGATCGGCGTCGGCATGGGGTTCCTGCTCAGCTCCGCCGTCTTTGCCGAGATCGTCTTTGCCCGCCCCGGCCTGGGCAAACTGGTGATCGACAGCATCACCACCCGCAACTACCCGATCGTAATGGGATCGGTGCTGATCTCGACCGGCCTGTTCGTGGCGTCCACCGCGCTGGCCGACCTGATCAACGCCTGGCTCGACCCGCGCGCCCGCACGGCCGATTAAGGAGGGGGTGAGATATGGCAAAATCCCGTTCCGAACTGGGCCAGATCGTCACCGGCGTCGCCCGCGACCCGCTGGGGCTGATGGGGCTGATCATTGTCGGCACCATCGTGTTCTGCGCCATCTTTGCCGTCTGGATCGTTCCTTATGATCCGGTGGCGATGAACATCAAGGACCGCCTGCAGGGGCCGTCCGCGGCGCATCTGCTGGGCACCGACCAGCTGGGCCGCGATACCTTCTCGCGCGTTATCATGGGCGGCCAGGTTGCCTTGAAAGTGGCGCTGCCCGCGGTGTTCGGTGCCATGGCCATCGGCCTGACGCTGGGCATGATCGCGGGCTACGGGCCGAAATGGCTCGACAACCTCTTGATGCTGTTCTTTGACACCATCCGCTCCTTCCCGACCGTGATGTTCGCGCTGGCGGTGGTGGCGCTGGTGGGGCCAAGCCTGCAAACCGTGGTGTTTGTGGTGATGGCGACCTCGATCCCGACCTATGGCCGGGTGGCGCGGACCCAGACGCTGACCTTGCGCAATTCCGAGTTCATCCTGGCCGAACGCTCCATGGGGGCCAGCATGAAACGCATTCTGGGCGTGCATATGCTGCCCAATATCGTCGGCGTGCTGGCGGTGCTGGCGGCGATGGACATTCCCACCGTGATCGCGCTGGAGGCGGGACTCTCTTTCCTTGGCCTCGGGGTGAAACCGCCGACGCCGAGCTGGGGCGCGCTGTTGAAGGACGGCTATTCCCTGATCCGCCAGACCCCCTGGCTGGTGGTGGGCGGCGGGCTGCCGATCATCCTGGCAACCCTTGGCTTCACCTTCCTGGGCGAGTCCCTGCGCGACGTGGTTGACCCGAAACTGAGGAAACAGCGATGACTGAAAGCTTGTTGGAAATCGACCGCCTCAGCGTCGACTATGAAACCGCCCGCGGCGACCTGCGCGCTTTACGCGATATCTCCTTTGACGTCCGAAAGGGCGAGATTGTCGGGATCGTCGGCGAGTCCGGCTGCGGCAAGTCCACCCTGATCTCGTCCATACTGCGGCTGACTGCACCGAACACCCGGTTCCGCCAGGGCGCGGTGCGGTTCAAGGGCCAGGACCTGCTGCAATTGCCGGAGCGCAGGATGCGTGCCTTGCGCGGTGCCGATATTTCCATCGTGTTCCAGGACCCGATGCAGACCCACAACCCGGTCCTGTCCATCGGCCAGCAGATGCTGGACATCCAGCACCGCTCCAGGGCCTCCAAGGCGGAAAAGCGGGCGCGCGCTGCGCAGATGCTGGGTGCGGTGGGTATTCCAGACCCTGAGGCGCGGCTTGACCAGTTCCCGCATGAGTTTTCCGGCGGCATGCGCCAGCGCATCGCCATCGCCATGGCGCTGATGTCGGAACCGGACCTGCTGATCGCGGATGAGCCGACCACGGCGCTGGATGCGACGCTGGAGGTGCAGATCATCGAGCGCCTGCAGGAGCTGCAGCAGCAGTTCAACTGCGCCATCCTGTTCATCTCGCACCACTTGGGGGTGATAGCCGAACTCTGTGACCGGGTTGTCGTGATGTATGCGGGCGCCGTGGTCGAGAGCGGCGAGGTGCGCGAGATCTTCCACAATCCCAAACACCCCTACACCCGCCGCCTGATCGACTGCGACCCGGGCCACATCAAGGAGCGCGCCCGCGTGCTGCCGACTATTCCCGGTGAGGTTCCGGATCTGGCCAACCTCCCCGGCGGCTGCATCTTCCGCGACCGATGCGGCGAGGCGATGCCGCGCTGCGCGGCGCAGGTGCCGCCGCTTGAGTTGCTGAAAGAAGGCCACCACGCCGCCTGCTGGCTGAACCACAAGGAGGCCGCAGAATGAGCCTGCTGGAAGTCAAAGACCTCAGGACCAGCTATGGCCAGGTCAACGTGCTGGCCGGTGTCAGTTTCACCGTGGAGCCGGGCGAAACCTATGCGCTGGTGGGCGAGAGCGGCTCCGGCAAGACGACGGTGATCCGCGCAATCGCCGGTCTGGCCCCGGCGCAGGAGGGGTCTGTGAAATTCGAGGGTCAGGAAATCCGCGGTGCCTCGGAACGCCAGCTGCGCCCCTTGCGCAAGGACATCGCGATGATGTTCCAGGACCCGGTCGGCAGCCTGTCGCCGCGGCTGACAATCCGCAGCCTGATCACCGAACCCTACCGCATCCAGGGCATGAAGGACCGCGATCTGGACGCCGAGGCCAAGCGCCTTCTGGAGATGGTGAACCTGCCCGCGCATTTCGCAGACCGCTATCCTTACCAGCTGTCGGGCGGGCAGGCGCGGCGGGTGGGCGTTGCCCGCGCGCTGGCGCTGGAGCCTAAGCTGATCCTCGCGGACGAACCCACCGCAGGTTTGGACGTGTCGGTGCAAGGCGAGCTGCTGAACCTGATGAACGGCCTGCGCGAACGGCTGGGGCTGGCGATGGTGATCATCACCCACAACCTCAACGTCGTGCGCCATGTCGCCGACCGGATGGGCATCATGTATTTGGGCCGCCTGGTCGAGGAAGGCACAACAGAGGCGATCTTCAAGAACTCCCGCCATCCCTATACACGCTGCCTCTTGTCCGCGAACCCGGAACCCGATCCCGACGCCAGGCTGGAGCGCATCGCGCTGAAAGGCGAGCCGCCCAGCCTGCTGCGCCGCCCCAAGGGCTGCGAGTTCCGCGAGCGCTGCCCGTTTGCGCAAGAGGTCTGCAGCCAAACCCCGCGATGGGAGGTGGAGCACGGCCACGGCCTGCGCTGCCTCGCGCCCCTCGGCTGAAACCCCTCAACATCTGAAAGACCATGACCAGCACATTGTATTTCAACGGCGTTGTCCTGACGATGGACGCGGCCAATACCCGCGCCCAGGCGGTGCTGACCGAGGGCGAGATCATCCGCGCTGCCGGCCCTGAGACGGACCTGCGCGCGCAGATGCCCGCGGGCACTGCCGAGGTGGATTTGCAGGGCCAGACCCTGATTCCCGCCTTCATCGACCCGCATGGGCATTTCCCCGATCCCGGCTTCATCCGGCTGTTCCGGGTCAATCTGGCCTCTGCCCCCAGCGGCGACTGCCCGGATATCCCAACCGCGCTGGACCGGCTGCGGGCCAAAGCGGCAGAGACCCCGGCAGGCGAATGGGTGATGGGGGTGCTGTTCGACAACACCGCGATTGCCGAGGGCCGGATGCCGACCCGCGCAGAGCTGGACAGTGTTTCGACCGCGCATCCAGTCTGGGTGATCCATGCCTCCGGCCACAATGGAGCCGCCAACTCACTGGCCCTGGCACGCCACGGCGTGAACCGGGACACGCCCGATCCCTTGGGCGGGCGGTTCGGGCGCGACCCGGAGACGGGCGCGCTGACCGGGCTGATCGAGGGTCTCTCGGCGATGGGAGAGATGGGCGATACCGATTTCCTGATTGATCGCGACCGGTTCTGGGCCGGGTTCGACAGCTGCCGCGAAGAATACCTGGCGCATGGCGTCACCTACGCGCAGAACGCCTGGGCCACACGTCAGATGCTTGGGCATTTCGCTTCTCTGCCCGCCGATCAGGACCCCGGCTATGACCTTATGCTGCTGCCCATCGGAGAGCTGGAACCAGCGCTGAGCCAGGGCCCCGAGGCGCTGGACTGGCCCGGCAACCCGCATTTCACCCTTGGCCCGCGCAAGCTGTTCACCGATGGCGCGTTCCAGTTGCAGACCGCCTTCCTCAGCGCGCCTTACCACAAACCTGTGGACCCGGCGCACCCTTGCGGGATGCCCTATGCTGATGCCGCAGAACACCGCCGCGAAGTGAAAAAGCTGCATGATCTGGGCTTTCAGATCCACTGCCACTGCAACGGCGATGCCGGGGCGCAGATGTTCATCGACGCGGTGGCCGCCGCGCTGGAGGCGAACCCGCGCGCCGACCACCGGCACACCATCATCCACGGCCAGGCCTTGCGCGACGGCCAGCTCCGGGAGATGGCCAAGCTGGGCATCACGGTCAGCTTCTTCCCGGCGCATGTGCATTTCTGGGGCGACCGCCATTACGACACCTTTCTGGGACCGGAGCGGGCAGAGCGGATTTCCCCCTGCGCCTCGGCGGAACGGTTTGGCGTCCGCTACACCATCCACAACGACGCCTCGGTGACGCCAACACGGCCCATCCACCTGGCCCATTGCGCGGTGAACCGGCTGACTGCCAGCGGCCGGCGGCTGGGCGAGGCGCAGCGGATCAGCGTCCTGTCGGCCCTGCGCGCCCAGACCATCGACGCCGCCTGGCAGGTGTTTCAGGAAGGGATCCGCGGCTCCATCGAACCGGGCAAGCTGGCGGATCTGGCGGTTCTGAACCGCAATCCGCTGGAAGACCCGAACCGTATCGAGACCACCAAAGTCACCCGCACCATCCGCCGCGGACGCACTGTCTGGAGGCAGGATCAGCCATGAGGCAAACCAAACCGCGGATCGCCATTGCGGGCTTTCAGCACGAAACCAACTGCTTTGGCACCACCAAGGCCGGGCTGGCAGAGTTTGAGATGGCGGATTCCTGGCCCGCCATGCTGCACGGGGAGGCGGTGATCGCCGGGACCCGCGGCATGAACCTGCCCATCGCGGGCTTTGCCAAAGCGGCGGAAGAGGCCGGGATGAAACTGGCCCCGATCCTGTGGTGCGCGGCGGAACCCTCGGCGCATGTGACGGATCACGCCTTTGACACCATCTGCGGCATGATCCTGAACGGGCTGCGCGCTGCCGGGCCGCTGGATGGCATATTCCTCGACCTGCATGGCGCGATGGTGAGCGAAAGCCACCCCGACGGCGAAGGGGAGATCCTGCGGCGGCTGCGTGCCTGGGCCGGGCCGGGGCTGCCCATCGCGGTCAGCCTGGACCTGCACGCCAATATCTCCGCAGCTTTGGTGGAGCTTGCGGATTATATCGCGATCTACCGCAGCTATCCGCATCTGGACATGGCCGGCACCGGCGGGCGCTGCGTGCCGGTGCTGCGGCATTTGCTGACGGGTGAGAGGCTGCACAAGGCGTTCCGGCAGATGGATTATCTGATCCCGCTGCACGCGCAGCACACCCGCGCAACGCCTGCGCGGGAGCTGTATGCCACGCTGCCGCCACTGGCGCAGGCAGGGGTGCTTGCGGATATCGCGCTGGGGTTCACGGCGGCGGATTTCCCGGACACGCGGCCCTCCTGTGTCGCATATGCGCGGACCGCGGGGGCCGCAGCGCAGGCGGCCGATCACATCGCCAGGCTGTTCGCCAGGCTGGAACCCCATGCACACCACCCGATGCTGACGCCGCAGCAAGCGGCTAAGATCGCCTGCCAGCCGCGCACGGGCAAGCCGGTGGTGCTGGCGGACGTGCAGGACAATCCGGGCGCGGGCGGCACCTCAGACACCACCGGTCTGCTGGCGGCACTGGCACAGGCTGGTGCACAGGGCGTGCTGATGGGGCTGTTCCATGATCCGGCGGCGGCCGCGGCGGCGCATGAGGCGGGCCAGGGGGCCATCTTCCGCGCAGCACTTGGCGGGCGTTCCGGTGCGGCGGGCGACCAGCCGTTTGAGGCGGAGTTTCAGGTTCTCGCACTTGGCGATGGTTGCTGCCGCTATAGCGGGGAGATGTACGGCGGCGGGGTGGCGGCGCTTGGCCCGACAGCGGCGCTGCGGCTGACGGGAACCGGGGCGGACATCACGCTTGTCGTCACCAGCCTCCGCAATCAATGCCTGGATCTGGCGCATTTCACCCACATCGGGCTAGACCCGGCGGCCTACAGCACAATCTGCGTGAAAAGCACCGCCCATTTCCGCGCTGACTTCGAACCGGTTGCCAGCGCCGTTTACCCGGTGGCCGCGCCCGGCGTGTTTCCCTGTGATCTGGGAAGCTTTCCCTACAAAAACCTGCACCCGGACGTCAGAACCACCCCTGCAAGGGGCTGACGCCTGTTGCAGGGGTGGTCTTTGCAGGCAGCCAGGGGGAAGTCGCCCGCGGGGAGGGGTCAGTCCGCGCCTTCGCCGTTATGATAAGGCACCACCAGTGTCGGGATCTGCGAACGGCGCAGCACGCGCTTGGCCACGGTGCCGAGGAACGTGTGGGAAAACCCGTGATCATGGGCCCCCAGCACGATCAGGTCGCAGCCCAGCTCGACCGAGCGGCGCAGGATCACCTCTGCCGGGTGTCCGTCTGTCACCTCAACCGATGTAACCTGATTGCGGATCTTGGCCTCGTCGCCCTCGAAGGAGGCCCAGAAGCGGGCCTGCCGCTCTGCCAGGATCTGCTTGACCATTTCACGCCGCCGCTTGGCCGCAGACTTGCGGGTCTCTTCGTTCAGCACGAACATCTCGAAGGTGATGCGCGCATCCTCGGAAATCGGCTCATTCACATGCAGCACATGGATCTCCGCCCCGGTCGCATGGGCCAGGCTGGCGGCATGGCGCAGCGCCAGGGTGGAGTTGTGCGACAGATCAGTGGCAAACAGGATGCTCGTGATCATCGGTTTCATGCCGGTCCCCTTTCAGATCAATAGCCAAACAGCCGCGGCAGCCACAGCGAGATTTCCGGGAAGAATGCGATGATGAAGATCGCAATCGTGTTCACGGCAGCAAAGGGCAAGGCCCGCAGCGAGATCGTCTCGATCGAGATGTTCGAGATGCCCGAAGCGATGAACAGGTTCTCGCCCAAGGGCGGCGTCTGGAAGCCGATGCCAAGGGTGCAGACCATCACCACCCCGAAATGGATCGGGTCGATGCCCACCGAATAGGCCACCGGCAGCATCACCGGCACCAGGATCAGGATGGTTGCCAGGGTTTCCATGAACATGCCGACAAACAGCAGGAAGAAGATGATCAGCGCCCAGATCACATAGAGGTTCTGGGTAAAGCTCAGCATCGACTCCGCGATCATCGCCGGGATCTGGTTTTCCACCAGCAGCCGGCCGAATACGGTGGCGGTGAACAGGATCAGCAGCACCCGGCCGGTCAGCCAAGTGGTGGCCTCCAGCGATTGGAACAGCGACGACCAAGTGAGTTCACGGTAGATGAAGACACCCACCACAAGGGTATAGAAGATCGCCACGATGGCCGCTTCGGTCGGGGTGAAGAAGCCGGTGTAGATGCCGCCCAGGATCACCAGCGGCGCCATCAGCGACCAAAACCCGCGGTACATCTCGCACATCACGTTGCGCACCGACCAGCCCTCAGCCGAGCCCTTGTAGCCGCGCTTCTTGGACATCACGAAGTTCACGATCAAAAGGCTGCCCGCAATCAGGAAGGCGGGCATGAACCCTGCGATGAACAGCTTGGAGATCGAAACCGACTGGAAGGTGCCGAATTTCTCGACCGCTTCCGGCGGCGGCGCCATGCCAAGTGCCGCGATGCCGAAGATCACCATCGGGATCGAGGGCGGAATGATGATGCCCAGACCGCCGGAGGAGGCGGTGACGGCAGAAGCATAGCCCTTCTCGTAGCCGCGGCTGATCATCGCCGGGATCATGAGCATACCCACAGCCGCAGTGGTGGCCGGGCCGGAGCCGGAGATCGCGCCGAAGAACAGGCAGGCCATCACCGTGGCGGCGGAAATACCGCCGGTGAACGGCCCCGCCAGGCTTTCGGCCACGTTGATCAGGCGCTTGGAGATCCCCGCGGCCTCCATCAGCGCGCCGGCCAGAATAAAGGCGGGCAGCGCCATCAGCGGGAAAGACCCAACCGAGGTGAAAGCGATCTGTACGAATTTGATCGGGTTTTCGTCCAGGTAGAGGAACGAGATCAGCGACGACACCCCCAGCGCAACGGTGATCGGCGCCCCCAGAAGCAGCAGCAGCAGAAAGGATCCGAACAGGATCGTGACGATTTCGGTTTCCATTGTTCCGTCCTTCCCGGTTACGTGCGGCGGTCCGCGCCAGCGGCTGCCTTGATCTCGTCAAGGTCGATCTGGTCGGGATCGTGGATATCTTCGCCGCGGATCAGCTTGCGGTAATTCACCTGCAGGATGCGGATCGTCATCAGGGCAAAGGCGATGGGCAGCACCATGTAGATGTACTTCATCTCGATGCCCAAGGTCTGCGACTTCCAGAACTTGTTCATCTTGTTGAAGACGAAATCGGTGGCCAGCCACAGGAAATAGCAGTTGAAGAACAGCCAGAAGAGGTCGGCAAAGGCCTCGATATACTTGACCGTGCCCGCCGGCAGGAACTTGAACTGGAAGGTGACGCGGTTGTGCGCGCCCTTCAACGCCGCATATGAGGCGCCGAAGTAGACGAACCAGACGAACATATAGACCGACAGTTCCTCGATCCAGGAGAACGAATGGCCGAAAACCTCGCGCGAGACGATCTGCACAAACAGCAGAAGGACGAAGCCGGACAGCAGCAGGCGGCAGATATAGCTTTCTATGTTGTCCAGGAATTTCCAGACCATGATGCACTCCTCCCCTGAGCGGGGCAGCGCCGCCGGCGCTGCTCCGGTTTTTTAGAAACAGGCCAGAGGTTTACTGGACAGGCTCACGGCCGATGGTGGTCAGCACCGTGTTCAGCTTCTCGACACCGCCGATGGAGTCGTAGAACTTGGGCCAGACCGCTTCGGTCGCCAGCTTGATGAACTCGGCCTCATCATTTGCCGGATCGTCGATCTGCATGCCCTTGGCGATCAGCTCATCCTTGATCTGTGCTTCGATATCGCGCAGATACTGGGCCGATTTCAGCGTGGCTTCCTTGCCCGCTTCGATCAGGATCTGCTGGTCCTCTTCGGCCAGATCCTGGAACACCGCTTCGGACACGATCAGCGGCTCGATCGAGAAGATGTAGCGCAGGTTGGTCACATATTCCTGCACCTCGTAGAACTTCATCGAGTTGATGGTGGTGTAGGGGTTGTCCTGGCCGTCCACCACCTTGGTCTGCAGGCCGGTAAAGGTCTCGGACCAGGCCATCGGGGTCGGGTTGATGCCCCAGGACTTGTAGGTTTCGATCATGATCTCGTTCTTGGGCACGCGGATGACCAGATCCTGCAGGTCGGCAACCTCGGTAACCGGCTTTTTGGAGTTGGTCAGGCGGCGGAAGCCGGTATAGGTCCAGGCCAGGATGCGCACACCGGCATCGCGGATGGTGTTTTCGGTCAGCTCCTGCCCGATCGGGCCTTGGGTCAGCTTTTCCGCGTCTTCCAGCGACAGGATCACATAGGGCAGGGTGAACACGCCCACGGTCGGCGAAAACGGGGTGACGTTGTTGATCGCCAGCAGAGACATGTCCAGGGTGCCGATGGCGGCCTCGTTCACGGTGTCCTGCTCAGACCCCAGCTGGCCGTTCAGGAACATCGTCGCGGTGTGCTTGCCGCCGGACTTTTCCTCCAGCGCCTCGATGAAAAACTTGCCGGTGCCTTCCTGCGAGCTGCCGGCACCGTCGCCCACGGCGATCTTGAAGTTCTTGGCGGATACCGCACCGGCGGTCAGCATCGCGGCGGCAGAAACGGCTGCGGTCAGCGTGCAGACCTTCTTGAGAAATGACATGGCTTCCTCCCGTATTGTCATCCTGGGGCCCAAGGCGCGCGCCGGCCCGCCCTCCACTGCGGTATTGCCAGTCCGATCCGACCTTGGTCCGCAGGACGCTACATTGCGTTCATTGTTTCTTGGATGTAAACTTTTGAGCGCAAAGTTTCACAAATGACGAACATCCGGATGAGCCGCAAATCACACCTCAAACATGTTGCCGATGCCGATCTCAAATTGCTGAGGGTGTTCAAGGCGGTGGCCGAAAGCGGCGGTCTGGCGGCGGCGGAAACTGAACTGAACATCGGCAAATCCACGATTTCAAAATACATCGCGGATCTGGAGCTGCGGCTGGATCTGAAACTGTGCAACCGCGGCCCGGCCGGGTTTGCGCTGACCGACGAAGGCAGCAAGGTTCTGAAGTCGGCGGAGGGTCTTCTGGCCTCGGTCTCCGGCTTCCGGGCCGAAGTGAACGAGATCAAGCAGCAGCTGGCAGGAACCCTGCGCATCGCGCTGTTCGATCAATGCGCCTCCAACCCGGAGGCCTATGTCGCCGGTGCCATCCGCGCCTTCAACAAGACCGCGCCCGCGGTTGAGATCGACCTGTCGCTGGAGCCGCCCAACGTGATTGAAACCAACGTGATCGGCGGCGGGATCGATGTCGGCATCCTGGCGCTGCACCGGCCGTCCCCCAGCCTGGACTACGCGCCGCTCTATGGTGAAAACATGTTCCTGTACTGCGGCAAGGGCCATCCGTTCATGGAGTGCGACCACGCCAGCCTCAGCCTTGCGGATGTGCAGGCGGCGAATTACGCCGGCATCCGGGTGAACTCCCCCAACCTGCATGTCGGCCAGACCCTTGGTTTCCGCCGTGCCGCCAAGGTGCAGAACGAACAGGCGCTGGCGATCCTCGTCATGTCGGGCAGCTACCTGGGGTTTCTGCCCGACCATCTGGCAGATGAATTTGTCCGTGCCGGCATGATGCGCAAGGTGCTGCCGGAGCAAATCTTCTACCGCAGCCAGTTCGCCGCCGTCACCCGCAAGCGCCCGGCGATGACCCGGATCACCAAGCTGTTCCTCGACACTTTGGTTGCAGCCCACGCAGCCCCGGACCCCGGCAGCTGACACCAAGGCGCCGCGTCAGATGATGTCCAGCGAGACCTTGACGCGGTCCATCACCACCGAGGAGGTGAAGCGGCTGACATTGGATTCATCAAAGAAATACTCCTGCGTGAAGGCCTCGTATTCCTTGATGCCGCTGACGATGACCACCAGGATAAAGTCTGCTTCGCCGGTGGTGTAATAGCACTGCTGCACCTGCGGCGCCTTGCGCATCTTGCGTTTGAAGGCATCCAGGTGCATCCGGCTTTCCCGCTCCAGCACCACCTGCACGATCACGGTCATCTCCCGTCCCAGCCGCGCCGGAGAGAGAATGGCGATTTCCTTTTCGATCACCCCGGTGTCGCGCAGCTTCTTCAGCCGTTTCTGCACCGCGGGCGCGGACAGGCCAACCTCATGGCTGATGGCCTCAGCGGTCAGCTGCGCGTTGGACTGGATCAGCCGCAGAATGTCGTGGTCTTTGTCATCCATGGCCGAGTTTTTGTCCGTTGCGGCGGATTTGACAACTTGTTTCGTCAAAATCCCCTGCGGGTGTGCCCCCGCCGCGCCGCGCCCCGCAGACACGCAAGAGGCGCCCTGCCGCGCCTGTAAGATCATCAAATCCGAATATAACAGGACTGGACGGTTTGCGTCACAGGAAACCGGCCGCTCAGAAAAGATGCAGGCGGAATGCCGGTAAAAACAAAGCGCATCCCCCGATGTTTCTGCACATTTTGACGCACTTCAAATTTGCGGCATAAAATTTCCCTGAATTCCGGAAAACTTCATTTGCGGTGCCCTTGCGGTACACACTTTTTCAGGACTTTGCCGATTAACACTCTTGTATGCGCCCCTCGCAGACCGGGGCGTGCCGCCGATTGCAGGAGATTTTCGCAATGCCCCGGACCACGAAACTGCCGCTGAAACTGAAACTGCCGATGATCATGGTGGCACTGACGGGCGCGTTTCTCGTCACCGTGTCCCTGCTGGTCTATTCAATGGCGGAGCGCAGCATCCGGGAAAACGCCTTCGCCGCGCAGGAGATCGAGGCCAAGTCCGGCGCCCAGGCGCTGGAGTTCCTGATCAAGGCCGCGCGCTCCGATGTATCGAGCCTGGCAGGCCAGCCGGCGGTGTTCCGGGCGATCGGCAATTTCGAGCGGGTGATCGGCATGGTCGAGGAAGACGATCCTATCGCCTATCTGAAACAGACCTACGCAGAGGCAAACCCGCATCCCGCGGACCAGCGGGAGGAACTGACGGACGCAGGCGACGGCAGCTATTACAACCAGTCGCATGTCACCTATCACCCCACTTTTCTGCAAAGCCTGAACCTGAACGGCTATCAGGACCTCTACCTGATCAGCGCCAAGGGGCAGGTGGTGTATTCCGTGAAGAAACAAGGCGATTTCCTGACGGATATCCAGCCCGGTTCCGGCGGCGGGCTGGCGCAGGTGTTTCAGGCTGCGCTGCAGGCCGAGGCCGGCACCGTGGTGGCCGCGGATTTCGCCGCCTACAGCCACAGCACCGATGGCGTCGCCGCCTTCATGGCCGCCCCGGTGTTCTCCAAAAGCCAGGAGGTGGCCGGGGTGATCGCAGTGCGGCTGGGCACAGCGGGCGTTGTCAGCGCGCTGACCAGCAACCTGTCGGGCGGCACCCATCAGAACATCTTTGTGGTCAGCAGCGATGGCCTGGCCCGCAGCCCGTCATCGGCTGAAGGGGTGTTCCCGGTGCTCACGGCCCTGCCGGACACACCGCAGATCCTGGCCGCCAAGGCCCGCGAGGGCGGCCAGTTCGAGGCGGTGGTGTCCTCGCTCGGCGAACGGGCCATTGCCCTGGTGATGCCGCTGGACCTGCCGGGATTTGACTGGTCCCTGGTGCTGGAAACGGATGAGCATACCGCCTTTGCCGTGGTCGAGCGGATCCGTCTGACGGCGGCCGGGCTGATCGGCGCGGCGCTGCTGGCGGCGGTCGGCGTGTCCTGGCTTGCGGCGCGCAGCGTCACCCGGCCGATCCACGCCCTGCGCGAAGCCACCAATGCGCTGGCGGACAGCAATTACGATACCGCAATCGACGGCCGCGACCGCGGAGATGAGCTGGGCGATCTGGCCCGAAGCCTCGACAGTTTCCGCGGCAAGCTGAAGGACGCCGACGAGGCCGCCGCGCGGGAGGTGGAGGCGGCACGCCACACCGCGGCGGTGGTCGACAGCATGAGCGCGGCGCTCTCTGAACTGCAGCGCGGCAACCTGGCCTGCGATATCCAGGCTCCGTTTGCTGGCCAGTACGAGGCGCTGCGGGAAAATTTCAACCGCAGCCTTGAGAAACTGCGCAGTTCGATGGCCCAGGTCGTCGGTGCCGCGGAGAATGTCGGGCGCTTCTCCGAGGAGCAGCGCAGCGCCGCCACCGAAATGGCGCGCCGGACCGAAAGCCAGGCAGCGACGCTGGAAGAAACCGCGGGCTCCATCCGCGAGCTGACAGAAGGCATCCGTGCCACTGCGGAACAGGCGGGCAAGATGGACCAAACCATGCGCGGCGCCCGCAGCGAAGCAGAACAAAGCACGGAGGTTGTGACATCCGCAGTCGAGGCGATGGACCAGATTCAGGAAGCCTCGTCGGAAATTTCCAAGATTATCAATATGATCGACGATATCGCCTTCCAGACCAACCTGCTGGCGCTGAACGCCGGGGTGGAGGCCGCACGGGCCGGTCCCGCAGGCGCCGGCTTTGCCGTGGTTGCCTCCGAAGTGCGGGCCCTGGCGCAGCGGGCGTCCAACGCGGCCGGGCAGATCAAGGGGCTGACCAGCGCCAGCGAAGAATACGTGGCCAACGGGGTTTCGATGGTCGGGCGCGCCGGCGATGCGCTGACCAGGATCATCGAGCAGGTGTCGGCGGTGTCCGGTCTGGTCACCGACATTGCTGACGGCGTGCGCGCCCAGTCCCGCGGGCTGGAAAAGATCGATGGCGCCATGCACCAGCTCGACAGCATGACCCAGCAGAACGCGGCCATGTCGGAAGAAGCTGCGGCGGCCAGCCAGCTGTTGCAGAATGAATCGCACGGGTTGACAGAAATCGTCGGCCGCTTCGATCTGGGCGGCGCGGGTGCTGAAGCCCTTCACGCTGTGCCGCAGCGGCTGCGCGCGTGATCCTGAGGGCGGCCTTGCCGGGCCGTGCGCAGCAGGCCCTTAGCGGGAGGCTGCTTGCCAGGCCGGGCCGCGCGCAGGCGGAATGGTCCTGACGGCATCAGGGGGGAGGGTGGCCTGCAGGCCCGCCAGCTGCAGGTCGGCCAGCCGTTTGTAAGTGCGGAACACGTCCTGTGCTCCCTCGGCAAGCACCGGCAGATCGGCCTCCGGGACCGCATCCAGAAGCTGGCACAGGGACCGCCAGGCCCCTAGGTCGCGCGGGACGACGAAGGACCTGGGGGCAGAAGGCACGGCGCGCCAGATCGTCTTGGCCAGCGCGGCAGCCCCGAAAGCGGACCCGTGGATGACGTAAAGCGCGCCAAGAAGGCCCGCGTCAGAGGTCAGGCACGCTTGCCCGGACTGCGGCGCCGGGCCCGGCTCATCGCCCAGGTCCCGTTCCAGCGCCGTCAGATGATCCGACAGGGAAATCTCCGGCCAGAGCTGCCGCCTGGCGCGGTCCGCCTCGACCGCCGAAGCGGCCGCATATGTCACTGCCGCAGTTGCCCTCAGCTCCTGATAGGTCAGGTCCGGCTCCGTCAAGCGGCGGTAAAGCGGATGCTCATGCAGGTCCAGATGCAGCCGGTGCGTGGCCTCGCGCAGCCACAGGCGCGCGGGCCGCCGGGCGGCGTCCTGCGGGCGCGTCATTGCGGCTGGGCTTTCGGCAGTTCCAGAACAAACCGTGCGCCGGTTTCAACCGTCTTGTCGGCATAGATGCGGCCATGGTGCAGCCTGGCAATCTCGGCGCAGATCGACAGGCCGAACCCGCTGCCTTCGGCCTTGTCATCCGTCACCAGCCGCTGCGACGGCTCGAAAATCCGCTCCGCGTATTGCGGCGGGATGCCGGGGCCGTTGTCCTCGATCAGGATGCGGTGCCAGCTGCCGTCGCCCTCTGACGAAACCGCAATCCGTAGCGCCCGGTCCGCAGAGCGGCCGTATTTCAGCGCGTTTCCGATCAGGTTCAGGAACACCCGGATCAGCAGGTCCTGCGCCGCGACGCAGGACGGCAGGCCGCCTATCTGCACGTCGGCGCCAGCCGCCGCGATGTCGTGGCCCAGCAGCTCAACGGCTTGCTGCGCCAGTTTGCCGAGATCGGCACGCACCATTTTCGGCTTTTGCTCCTGCAGGACGGCCAGTTCCAGCAGGCTTTCCGTCAAACGCTGCAGCTTCTGCGCCTGCTGCGCCGCCAGGTGGCGGTGTTCTTCGACGCTTGCGGGGTCTGCCTCATCCTCTTCCATCCACTGGAGCGCCGAGCTGATGCCCCGCAGCGGCGCCTTCAGGTCATGCGCCGCCATATGCGCGAAGCGGCGCAGCGAGGAATTCTCCTCCTTCAGCAGCAGCTGCGAGGAGATAATATCCAGAAACTCCTGAAAGATCTCGCGCGCGGCCTGCAGCTCAGCCTCCTCCCAGGGCAGGCTTTGGTCGTCATGTTCATTGACCCATTTTTCAAACGATGTCCGCGGCCCCAGGGTGACACCCGTCTTTTCGTCTGCCACCATCTTGGCATCCGGGCGCCCGGCCCAGGTCACCTTTTGCGTGATTGGCCCGCGGAACCAAATCAGCTGGCAGACCCGGTGCACGACAATTGGCTGCACCAGCACCCCGCAGGCGACGTCCTTATAGGGCACCGAAGCCGGGTAAATGGACTGCAGCGAGATCGTCTGAAACTGGTCCTCCCCGGTCAGGTTGTCCTTGGTCCAACGGATCAGATCGCGGATGAACTCCGGCGGCGGCGTCTCTCCGGATGTATGCAGATTAAGGCCGTACTGAAAGGCGAACCCGTCGGCGCGCAGGAATTTTTGCAGCACCGGAACAAGCGTTTTGATCACGTCCTCGACGTCGCCGGTCTGGCGCAGTTCGGCCGCGAAGTTGCTTTCGATCCGCCGCAGCTGCGAAATCATGTCCGCGGTTTCCGTGCGTTGCGCCTGATCGTAGCGCAGCATCAGCGCGGTGCTGATTTCCTGCGCCAGCGCCCAGCTGTCCGAGGGCACAATCGACTCCTCGACATGGTGGCAGGCAATCAGGCCCCACAGCTTTCCCTTGTCCATCAGGCTGCTGGAAAACGACGAGGACGCCCCGATGTTGCGCAGATAGGCGGTGTGCATCACGGAAACAGCACGCCCCATCGACCAGGTCATGTCCAGCTCGCCGGCGTGACCGGCCAGCGCGCGGATCGGCACGTTTTCGTCCTGAACCGACCCCACGAACCGGTAGGGCACGATGGTCATCAGCTCCCGGACCTGCTTGGGGATGTCGGTATCGGGAAAGTGCATTCCCAGCATAGACACCATCTGGTCGTCCCGCGATTCCGCGATTGTCGCGCCCGACCAGTCGGGCAGGAACCGGTAGACCTTGACCCGGGACATGCCGGTCAGATCGCGCACCGCATTGGCGGCGACCTGCATCGCTTCCTCGAAGGTCACAGCGCCCATGATCTGCGAACAGGCCGAGCCGCAGCGCCGCATCCGCTTGCGCACCAGGGACGCCGACGGCGCCTCGTTGCGGATGAATTCGACAAACCGGCGGCCCGCATGGGTGTGGCTGACGACATCATAGACAGCGCCATCCGCCTCGAACTGCGCGTCGAGGATTTCATGGGAAATATGCGGGCTGTCCGTCAGTTCGGCCAGTTGCCCGGCAATATCCTCCGACAGCACCTCGATACTTGCGCCAAGCAATGCGTCAGCTGGCTTGCCCAGGATTTCATGAAGGTTCTCCGACACGCCGACGATGCGGCCATCGGCAGGATCCAGCACCAGCAGTCCGGTGCCCTTCTGGATCATGCCGACCAGATGAACCGGCTCACGGTCGCAGGTGTCGAGATTGGTCGTCGGAGTGCGTTCAAAGAATCTGGAGAGAGAAAGGTTCATGAGCTGTACCTCGTTAGACCCCTTACATCCTATAAGAAGAGTATGAAAAAGCAATTACCGTTTAGCGTGTATTGCTTCAGGCCTGCCAGCGTCCGGGCCTGCAGGCAGAGATCCGCGCCGCGCGCCAGAATTAAGCAATATGAATCAGTTGCTTAACTGCTCACCTTCGCCCCGGACTGGGCCGCGAGTGCGGCCGGGAACAGGTGGCGGGGGCAATAAGTCAGCCCTCGAACGCTTAAGCGCAGATGTTGCGGCAATGCAGGGGACAATCGCTTGGAGGCCCGGCAGCCGCCGGTATCCGGCAATACCGCGCTTGCCTGTCTTCAGGCAAAGGTCAACATAATCAGGATTACAAGACCTGGAAGCGGCGCCGGGCAAAGGTTAAACCCGGCCGGTTCCAGATGGGGCTTGCCGCAGGGCTAGGGTTTGCACTCGCCCTGCGGCGCCAAGGTTTTCAGCCGCCGCGGTTTGCGGCGGCTGAATGCCCAGTGGTATCAGCTGGGGTCAGAAATGAACCGAGCGCGCGCCAGCGGGTTTTTCCAGCGGCGGCGCGAATTTGGTCAGGTCGATCCCCTCAACGGCGGACTTGTATTCGTCCATGCTGGGGGTTCTGCCCAGGATCGCCGACAGGACAACAACCGGCGTCGAGGCCAGCAGCGACTCGCCCTTCTTGTCGGCGCTGTCTTCCACGACGCGGCCCTGGAACAGGCGGGTGGAGGTGGCCAGAACCGTGTCGCCCTTGGCGGCCTTCTCCTGGTTGCCCATGCAGAGGTTGCAGCCCGGACGCTCCAGATACAGGATGTTCTCGTATTCGGTGCGCGCCTTGCTTTTCGGCATCAGGTCATCGAACTCAAAGCCCGAGTAGCGCTGCAGGATTTCCCAGTCGCCCTCTTCCTTCAGCTCGTCGATGATATTGTAGGTCGGCGCCGCGACAACCAGAGGCGCGTTGAACGCGACCTTGCCGGATTTTTTCTCCAGGTTCTTCAGCATCTGCGCGACGATTTTCATGTCGCCCTTGTGCACCATGCAGGAACCGACAAAGCCCAGGTCGACCTTCTTGTTACCTCCGTAATAGGACACGGGGCGGATGGTGTCGTGGGTGTAGCGCTTGGAGACATCCGCGTTGTTCACGTCGGGGTCCGCGATCATCGGCTCGTCAATCGCGTCGAGGTCGACGACGACTTCGGCGAAATACTTGGCATTTCCGTCCGGCGCCAGGGCCGGGTTTTCGCCGGACTTGATTTCGGCGATCCGCTTGTCGGCCTTGTCGATCAGCCCCTGCAGGGTGCCGGCCTCATTGTCCATGCCTTTGTCGATCATCACCTGGATGCGCGACTTTGCCAATTCCAGCGAGCCCACCAGCGTGTCGTCGTTGGAGATGCAGATCGAGGCCTTCGCCTTCATCTCTGCGGTCCAGTCGGTGAAGGTGAACGCCTGATCGGCCAAGAGGGTGCCGATGTGCACTTCGATCACGCGGCCCTGGAAGACGTTGTCGCCGTGCTGCTGCAGCATCTGCGCCTGGGTGGCATGCACCACGTCGCGGAAGTCCATGTGGTCCTTCATGCGGCCCTTGAACGTCACCTTGACGGACTCGGGGATCGGCATGGTCGCCTCACCGGTTGCCAGCGCCAGCGCCACGGTGCCGGAGTCGGCGCCGAAGGCCACGCCCTTGGACATCCGGGTGTGGCTGTCGCCGCCGATGGTGATGTCCCAGTCATCCACGGTGAGGTCGTTCAGCACCTTGTGGATCACGTCGGTCATCGAGTGGTAAACGCCCTTCGGGTCCCGCGCCGTGATCAGGCCGAACTTGTTCATGAATTTCATGAGCTTGGGGATGTTGGCCTGCGCCTTCAGATCCCAGACCGAGGCAGTGTGGCAGCCGGATTGATAGGCGCCGTCGACGGTCGGAGAGATGACGGTCGCGGCCATCGACTCCAGTTCCTGCGCAGTCATCAGGCCGGTGGTGTCCTGCGAGCCGACGATGTTCACCTTGACGCGGGCATCCGAGCCTGCGTGCAGCACCGTGTCCCCGGCCACGCCGACGGCGTTCTTGTTGAAGATCTTCTCGACCGCGGTCAGGCCCTGGCCCTCATGCGACACCACTTTGGACGGCGCGAAGACCGGCGCCGGCTCGACGCCCAGGGTCTCGGCTGCGAATGTCTGCAGCTTCTTGCCGAACACGATGGCATAGGAGCCGCCGGCTTTCATGAATTCGACCTTTTGCGGCGTGAAGGCAGAGGAGACATCCGCCAGCTCTTCGCCGGTGTCGGCGCTGCAGAGCTTCTTGGTCTTGGTGTTGATCGACAGCACCGTGCCCGTTTCGACAGAGTATTTCTGCTCCAGGATCGGGTTGCCGTCGTTGTTCAGGATCGGATTGCCATCGGAATCGGTTTTCCGGACCCAGTTCTTCAGGTCAAGCCCGATGCCGCCGGTCACGCCCACGGTGGTCAGGAAGATGGGGGAGATGCCATTGGTGCCCGCAACAACCGGCGCGATGTTCACGAACGGCACATAGGGGCTGGCCTGCTTGCCGGTCCACAGGGCGACGTTGTTGACGCCGGACATGCGGGAGGACCCGACGCCCATCGTGCCCTTTTCGGCAACCAGCATCACGCGCTTGCCCGGGTGCTGCAGCTTCAGCGCCTCGATTTCCTGCTGCGCCTTTTCGGAGATCAGGCATTTGCCGTGCAACTCGCGGTCCGAGCGGCTGTGCGCCTGGTTGCCCGGCGACAGCAGGTCGGTAGAGATATCGCCCTCGGCTGCGACATAGGTGACGACCTCGATGTTTTCGTCGATGTCCGGCAGCTTGGTGAAGAACTCTGCCTTTGCATAGCTTTCCAGGATGTCCTTGGCGATGCCGTTGCCGGCTGCAAAGGCCTGCTTCAGGCGATCGGTGTCCGCCTCATACAGGAAGACCTGCGTCTTCAGCACCTCGGCCGCCTGCCCCGCCACCGCGGCATCCTCGCCAAGCGCCAGGTCCAGCAGCACCTCCACCGACGGGCCGCCTTTCATGTGGGACAGCAGCTCGAACGCGAATGCGGTGGAGATTTCCGGAACTTCGGCTTCACCCAGGATGATCTCCTTCAAGAATTTCGCCTTGACGCCTGCGGCGCTCGTGGTGCCGGGCAGGGTGTTGTAGATCAGGTGGTTCAGGGAATCGTCGCGGTGCGCGTTCCCGGTGTCCCTGATTTGCGCGATCAGCTCTTCAACCAGCGCGCCATCGTCGATGGGCTTGGGGTTCAAACCCTGCTCTTTGCGGGTTTCGATCTCATTCAGGTAGTCTGTGTAAAGGCTCATGGCTGTCCCGGCGAGTAAGCGTTATAAGAAGCTTGCACCCCGGGCCCGGCAGCCGCTGCCAACACCCCGGATGCTGTTTGTATGCCGCGGTATACGAAAAGATCCGGCTTTGCAATATGGCGGTGAGTGTCAAGTTGCCCCACCGGCCCCTACCCCGGCGCAGCGCAGCGGGCGCGAGGCCTCGCATCCGGCAGCGGAGTGCCAGAGTGAAGCCTTTTTTCAAACGTGACGAATCCACGCAGCGGTCCTGAACGGCCAGAGGCTCAACTCAGCGGCGCCGGGTCAAAGCTGCTCGCCAAAAGCTCTTGCACAATCGGGTTGGGAAACCGGCGCCGCAGGGTGATGGCGTAAAACGTCTCCCTGATCCGCGGATGCTCCCGGGCTTCCACCAGCCGCCCGGATGTCAATTCATCCTGCACCACGATCGGTGCCACCAGGGCCAGGCCGATATTTTCCCGCGCCAGCAAGCGCATCATCGCCATATCATCCACCTCCGCAGCCACCTGCGGGCGCACCGACAGCCGGCTGGCCATGGCATCGAAGGCGGTGCGCAGGGTGTTGTCGGTGGTCGGCAGAATGAACGGGTGCGCGCCCAGCAGCTCGCGGATGGGACGGTCCGGGTCGAACCGTTCCGGGGAGCCGACAATGCTGACGGCCTGTTCGGCGATCTGATGGGTTTCATAGGGCGCCAGACTGTCGTCCGGCGGCTCCCGGTTCATCAGCACCAGATCCAGATTGAGCGTGCCCAGCCCCTCCAGCAGTTCCGCCGGGCTGCCGGAGCGCAGGATCACTTCGACGTCCGTCCGCGCCAGGATCGGGCGCAGGAACCCGATCTGAAAATTGCGGGACAAGGTGGCCAGCGCTCCCACGCGCAGCGCCTGACGGCTGCGGCCTGTCTCCTGCAATGTGGCGACCAGCTCCTGCCCGGCGGCGAAAATCGCATCGGCGTGGTCCAGGGCGATCCGGCCCGCCTCGGTCAGGTGCAACTGCCGCCCGCGGCGCTCGAACAGGGCATGGCCCAGACGCTCTTCCAGCTGCTTGATCTGCACGGACAGGGCAGATTGCGACAGGTTCAGCTGCTGCGCGGTCCGGGTCAGGTTCCCGTCATGCGCAACCGCCCAGAAATAGCGGAGATGGTGATAGTTCAGCGGCATACCGTTCTATTTATTAGAACTAAACCTAGCAAACAATGAATTTTTTATATCAAGAAACCTGTCCTATCTCGGTATCAAACGCGATTCCGCCTGCTGAGACCGAGGAAATTGAACCATGAGTCACCTGTTTCTGCCACTTCTAAGCCCGCTTATCCTGCTTGCCGCCGCTGCCTATGCGCGCCGGACACCCGGCCGCCGCCCGGGCCTGCTGCCCAAAGCGGCCGAGTGGTGCGCGCTTGCCGCCTTCGCAGCCGCAGCCGCCTCGGCCGTCCTGCTGCTGCTTCACGGCCCGGGAACCTCCGCGCTGATCGGCCTGTGGGGCGTTGGGATCTCGGTGCGGCTGGATGCGGTCAGCGCCACCATGCTGGTGCTGGTGAGCTTTATCGGCTGGATCGTCATGCGCTACGCGGCCACTTACATGGACGGCGAAGCGCGCCAGGGCGCCTTTGCGGGCTGGATGTCGGCGACCCTGGCCGCGGTTCTGCTGCTGGTGATGTCGGGCAATCTCATCCAGCTTTTGGCAGCCTGGGTGGCAACCAGCCTGCTGCTGAACCGCCTGCTCCTGTTCTACCCGGAGCGCACCACCGCCCGGCGCGCTGCGCGCAAGAAGGCTGTTGTGGCCCGGGCCAGCGAGCTGGCGCTGGCAGGCGCGGTGCTGCTGCTGGCGCTAAGCTACGGCACAACCGATATCTCCGCCATCCTGGCCGCCGCGCAGGCGGGCCCGGCGACGATTGCCGCCGCAATGCTGATCGCCTTGGCGGCAGTGCTGGCCTCGGCGCAGTTTCCGGCCCACGGCTGGCTGACCGAGGTGATGGAGGCCCCCACCCCGGTGTCGGCCCTGCTGCATGCGGGCGTCATAAACGCGGGCGGCTTCCTGCTGATCCGGTTCGCCGATGTGATGCTGGCCGCGCCGGGCGTGATGGCGCTGCTGGTCATGCTGGGCGGCTTCACGGCGCTGTTCGGCGGGCTGGTGATGCTGACGCAGGCCGCGGTCAAGACCTCGCTGGCCTGGTCCACGATCGCGCAGATGGGCTTTATGGTCATGCAGTGCGGCCTGGCGCTGTTCCCGCTGGCGCTGCTGCACATCGTGGCGCATTCGCTGTATAAAGCGCACGCGTTCCTCAGCGCGGGCGAAGCGGTCCGCAATGTGGCCGCCATCCGCCGTCCCGGCCCCGTCGCGGTGCCAAGCGCGCGCAACGTGCTGCAGGCCTTTGCCATCGGCATCGTGATGTACGGGCTGATCGGGGCGGTCTTCGGCTTTGACGGCAAATCGGTTCAGGCCATCGCCCTGGGCGTGATCCTGATCTTCGGCGTGGCCTACATCCTGGCGCAGGGCCTTGCCGATGCGGCCCCCGGCGCGCTGACCCGCCGCACCGTGATCTATGCCTCCGCGACCTCCGTCAGCTACTTCCTGCTGCAATCGCTGGCCCTGCACATGACCGCAGGCACGCTGCCCCCGGCCCCCGCCCCGGGCCCGCTGGAATGGGCGCTGATCGTTCTGGCGCTGGTCAGCTTCGGCGCGGTCGCCGTGGCCCAGGCCACCTTCCCGCTCTGGGCCACGCATCCGGCCGCCGCCGGGCTGCGCGTGCATCTGTCCAGCGGGCTTTACGCAAATGCGATCTTCGACAGGCTGCTGGACGGCTGGTCGAACCGGAAAACCGCCTGAAACGGAGCGAGACATGTTTACCAAGCACGAAACCTACCCTGCGGCCCTGCTGGAATTTGTCGCCGAGGCGAACAAGGCGGTGAAAGCGGTCCCGCCGCTGTTCCCGCTCTCCTCCAGCGTTGCGGTCAACCCGTTCCTTGGCCAGACCGGTGAACCCCTGGCGGTGGCGGCAGCGCGCATGGCGCGGGTCGCGGGTGCCCGGATCACGCCGGAGCGCGCGCATTGGGCAGCGAAATTCGACGCCGGAGAGATCGGTATCGAGGATCTGCGCGACGCGCTGGCCAGTGCCGAAGGCCGCTTTGGCCAGCCGGATCTGGACACCGTCAAGGCGGCGCTCCGGACCCAAAGCACACCGCTGAGCGCGCTGCCCACGGTGGCAGAGCTGGCGGCGGATGTGTCCGGCATCGACTGGCCGGGCCTGATCGAAGACCGGATCGGCGTCTGGGCGTCCAGCCATTTCGATCAGGGCCAGGCCCTGTGGCAGCCCAACCGCACCGGCGGCGCCTTCAGCGCCTGGCGCGAATTCGCCTCCCGCGATCTGACCCCGGAAATTCATGGGCTCAAGGGGTTTGGCGCCTTTGTTGCCGCCACCAACCGGTCGCACTGGCGGGCCATCGGGCGGGCGTCCGAGACCCTTGGCATCTCGGCCGAAGCTGCCGGCACCGCCTACCACAGGTGGCTGATCACCCTGGGAGGCTGGGCGCAATATGCGCGCTACCTGCTGTGGCAGGCGGAACTGGACGGCAAGACGGACAACACCGCGGCTGAGCTGCTGGCGATCCGGATGGTCTTCGACGAGGCGCTGTTCCATCTCTATAAGGAGCAGATTGCCAGCCGCTGGGCAGAGGTTGCCGCACAGCACGAAATGCCGGTGACCCCCAGCCGGGATCTGGTCATCGACGCGGTGCTTCAGGACGCCGCCGAGCGGGCGCAGCAGCGCAAGCTTTCCGGTGTCCTGACCTCCCGCCAGCCGCGCCTGACCGCGGGACGCCCGGCCGTGCAGGCCGCCTTCTGCATCGACGTGCGCTCCGAGGTGTTCCGCCGGATGCTGGAAGCGCAGGACGCCGGGATCGAAACCATCGGGTTTGCGGGTTTCTTCGGCCTTGCCAGCGCACACCGGGCCGCCGGTTCGGACGTGACCGAGACCCGCGGCCCGGTCCTGCTGCAGGCCGGGGTGTCCTCCAGGGCCGCCGAGCCGGACACCGCCGATCAAAACCGGCGCTATGCGGCGCGGGCCAAACGCGCCTGGGGCCGGTTCAAACTGGCGGCGGTCTCCTCCTTTGCCTTTGTCGAGGCCACCGGCCCGCTGTACGTCAGCAAGCTGCTGCGGGACTCGCTTGGCCGCCCGGCTGGCGCCAAGCCGGACCCCGCCCCGCAGCTTGACCCTGCGATCGGTCTGGAAGCCCGCGTCGGCATGGCCAAATCCGTGCTGGCCGCGATGTCCCTGACGGAGAATTTCGCGCGGATCGTGATGCTGGCAGGCCACGGCGCTGACGTCACCAACAACCCGCATGAAAGCGCCCTGCAGTGCGGCGCCTGCGGCGGCCATGCCGGCGATGTGAACGCGCGCCTGCTGGCCGGGCTGCTGAATGACGCCCAGGTGCGCGAGGGGCTGCGCGGCGAAGGCATCAGCATCCCCGCCGATACACTGTTCCTGCCGGCGCTGCACCACACCACCACCGATGCGGTCACGCTCTATGAGCAGGATCTGCCGGGCCAGGGCTGGAAGGCGGATGTCGCCCGGCTGAAGCGCTGGCTGGACGACGCCGGGCGGCTGGCCCGCACCGAACGCGCCGCCAGGCTGCCGCGGGCGAAGGGGGAGGCGGATATTGCCCGCCGGGCCAGCGACTGGGCCGAGCTGCGCCCGGAATGGGGTCTGGCCGGCTGCCAGGCGCTGATCGCCGCCCCGCGCCAGCGGACCGAGGGCGCGGACCTGTCCGGCAATACCTTCCTGCACAACTACGACTGGCAGGCCGATGCGGGCTTTGGCGTGCTGGAGCTGATCATGACCGCGCCGGTGCAGGTCGCGAGCTGGATCAGCCTGCAGTACTACGGTTCCACCGTGGCGCCGGAGCTGTTCGGCGGCGGCAACAAGCTGCTGCACAATGTGGCGGGCGGCATCGGTGTGCTCGAAGGCAACGGCGGCTCATTGCGCCCCGGCCTGCCCTGGCAGTCCGTGCATGACGGGGACGGCTTCCAGCATGACCCGCTGCGCCTGACCGTCATCATCGAAGCCCCGCGCGAGGCGATGACCGATGTGCTGAAACGGCACGCCAATGTCAGGGCGCTGTTCGACAACCGCTGGCTGTCGCTGATTGCGATGGACAGCGAAGGCAAGCTGGCCTGGCGGTATGACGGCGGACTTGAATGGTCGCCGTTCCAGCCCGAAGACCGCGGCAACCGCGCAATCGCGGCGGAGTGACCGCAGCGGGCGGCACGCCACTCAAATGCAATGGAAACCGGCAGGCCCGCTTGCCGGTTTCCATACGTGAGGGGCAAGCTGCTGCTGCGCGCAGCTATGGTGCAAAAAAGCTGATGCCGTGCTTATGACAGGTCAGGCGGCGCAGCCAGCGACTGCCGCGTCACGACGTGCGTGCTGATGCACACCGGCTGCCCTGCCGATGTGCCTTCAACCATCGCGACCAGCTCCCGCGCGGCCTTGCGGCCCATTTCGCGGTGCGGAACATGCACCGTGGTCAGCGCCGGGCTGACAATTGCCGCCAATTCGATGTCATCGAACCCGGTGACAGAGACCTGCTCCGGCACCGCAATGCCCATCCCTTTCGCCTCGCGCAAGGCTCCTGCCGCCAGCACATCGTTGCCGCACATCACCACGGTCGGGCGCGGCTCCAGCGCCATAAGCTGGCGGAACGCCTCTGCCCCCTTGTCGATTTCATACGGGGTTTCGATCAGGGTCAGCGCCCCCTCCCCCAGGCCGGCCGCCTGCAATGCCTGCCTGACACCCTCCACCCGGCTCAGCGCCCGGTCGTTGCCCTCTGTCAGGCCGGAAATCATCGCAATCCGCCGATGGCCCGCCGCAAGAACGCTCTCCGCAAGCGCGCGCATGGCGCTGGCATTGCTGAACCCGACCGAAGGCCGCTTGGCCTCCGGCGCATAGGACCAGGCGACCAGCGACGGAACCTGATGCCGGTCGAGGTAGTCGTAAATCTCCGGGTCGCGCGCGTGCCCGATCAGCAGCAGCCCGTCCGCGCCGCGCGCAACCAGGGTGCGGATCTGCTCGCGTTCGGCCTCCGGATCATAGGCCGAGCTGGACACCAGCAGCGTATAGCCGCGCTCCCGCAGCTCATCCTGAAAGGCCTGCAGGCCGCGGGCAAAGATCGCATTGTCCATCGTGGGAATGATCGCCCCGATGGTAAAGCTGCGCTTGGCCGCCATCACCCGGGCCGCGAAATTCGGGGTGTAGCCCAGTGATTCGACCGCCTGCAGGACCCGCTGGCGGGTCGGTTCGATCACCCGTTCCGGCGTGTTCAGGCAGCGCGACACCGTCGCGGTCGAGACGCCGGCCTCCCGTGCAACATCGGTAAGTGTCGGAGCTGAGCGGGTTTTTCCCATATCATGCCTGCCATTCCATTGCCCCCTGTCTTAGCACAATTTGCAGCCGTTGCCATCCACTCATGTAAGCGCTTGCATTAATGATGTAAGCGCTTACAAATGGTGTTGGGATCAAATAACGGGACCTAACGATGTTTCTCTTCGCTGCCGTTGCCGTCTTCGCCGTGTTCTTTGCCAATGTCGCCCTGGGCGCGTTTGGCGGTGGCGGTTTTCTGAACGACGTGGGAGAGATGCTGGTCCTGTTTGCGGCATCGGTCCTGTTCGTGGCCGCGATCCTCAAGCGCGAGGCTGACCACAAGAAAAACAACGGCAGCTGACGGATTTCCAAGGGAGGAAGACAATGACGACTGACAAGGATGGCCCCAAATCTGCGGAGCGCCGCAATTTTCTGAAACTGGCCTCGACCGGCTCCTTCACCGCGGCGCTGGTGGCGGGTGCGGGCGGGATTCTGTGGTCATCGGAAGCCGCCGCGCAGACCGCAAAGGAAGAGAAAGAGCGCGAGCGTGCGGCAGAGCATATCATGACCGTGGCGACCGCTTATGTGCTGGGCGCCTCGCGCAGCTATCCGATCATGCAGCTGGACCTGAAGGAAAACATCCAGAACGCGACCAACGGCAAGATCTACGTCAAGCTTGCCCCCGGCGGCCAGCTCGGCGCGGGCGGCGCATTGGTGCAGAAGGTGCAGGGCGGCACGATCCAGGCGGCGCAGCATTCGCTGTCGAACTTCGCGCCCTTCGCCTCCACCGTTGACCTCATCAACATGCCCTATCTCTGCGGCTCCAACCAGCGGTTCACCAATCTGGTGAACTCCGATTTCTGGAAGGCAGAGGTGCACCCCAAGGTCGAGGCCGCCGGTTTCAAGGCGCTGTTTTATGTGAACATCGACCCCCGTGTGGTGGCGGTGCGCAAGGGCGGCAACGCGGTGATGTCACCCGGTGACATGGCGGGGGTGAAATTCCGGGTGCCGGGCTCGAAAATGCTGCAGCAGTATTACCGCATGGTTGGCGCCAACCCGACGCCGGTGGCTTGGGGCGAAACCCCCTCGGCGATCAAACAGGGTGTGGCGGATGCGCTCGACCCTTCGGTCGGGGCGCTCTATGTCTTTGGTTTCAAGGACATTCTCAGCCATGTGACCTTTACCCAGGCGGTGCCGGACAGCCAGGTCTATTCCTGCAATCTGGAATGGTTCAACTCGCTGCCCGCCGATGTGCAGGACGGCGTGATGTGGGGGTCGGAGATGACCGCGCATCAGAACCTGTCCAAGGTGCCGTCCGCCCGCGCCTATGCAATGGCGGAACTGACCAAGGCAGGCGTCGAGTTCCATTCGCTGAGCGATGACCAGCTGGCAGAATGGAAAGACGCGGGCGGCTACCAGCGCAGCGAATGGGATTCCTTCAAGACAGAGCTGGCCGGGTCGATGGACAATTTCGCCAAGCTGGAGGAGGCCGCAGGCGCCCAGGGCAAATACTTCGTCCACGACGCCTGACCGCTGCCGGGGCGCGCGCCGCAGCCCGGCCGCCGCCCGCCACCGAAACCGCCGCTTCTGCAGCAGCCCGCCGGGCTGGCTGCGGGGGTGTGCCTGAACCCCGGGAACAGCGATGAAGATCCTGCGAACGATAGACAAGAACGCGGAGCGCTGGCTGCTCCTGGTGTTCTACGTGATGCTGGTCATCACCATGGCGATCGAGGTCATCCGGCGCGAGCTGTTTGCCTTCTCCTCGATCTGGGGCGAGGAGATCGTCCGCTATTCCTTCATCTATCTGGCCTGGATCGGTGCCGCCGCGGCGGTCAAGGAACGCGCGCATATCCGCATTGATGTGCTGATGCACTACCTCGGCCCAAGGCCCAAGGCGCTGCTCTACATCTTCGGCGATCTGGTGATGTTCATCGTGGCGCTGGTGGCGCTCTACTGGTCGTTTGAGACGGTTCTGGTCTCCGCCAAGTTCGGATCGGTCAGCCACGGGCTGCGGGTTTCGATGGTGTGGTTCCTGATGGCGGTGCCCGCGGGGTTCGCCCTGATGATCTGGCGCCTGCTGCAATCCTTCCTGCGCGACTGGCGCAGCCTTCGCGACGGCACTCCCGTCTTTGAAGGCGACAAGCTGTTTGATTGAGGGGCCTTAAGCGATGCTGTGGAATTCACTCAATCAAACGGTCGAGCTGGGCTGGGATTTCTACCTGCCGGTGATCATGTTCGTGGCGCTGATTGCGCTGGCGGTGCCGGTCTGGGCGGCCATCGGTGCTGCTGCCATCACCATGCTGGTGATGTCGGGAGATCTGCCGCTCAGCGCCATCGGCGAAAGCCTGTTCACCGGCATCGACGCCTTTGCGCTGACCGCAGTGCCGCTGTTCATCCTGACCGGCGACGTTCTGGTGCGCACCGGCCTCAGCAAGAAATTCCTCGATGTGGCAGAGGCGCTGACCTGCTGGACGCGCGGCGGCTTCGGCTCTGCCACGGTGCTGGTCTGCGGCATGTTCGCGGCAATCTCCGGCTCTGACGCAGCCGGCGCCGCCGCTGTCGGGCGGATGACCATCGCCCGGCTGGTCGAAAGCGGCTACCCCCGCCCCTATGCCTGCGCGCTGGTGGCAGCGGGCGCCTGCACCGGCATCCTGATCCCGCCCTCCATCGCCTATATCATCATCGGCCTGGTGCTGGGCATTTCCGCCTCCACCCTGTTCTTGGCGGCGCTGATCCCGGGCCTTGCGATCCTGGTGTCGATCCTGGTCACCAATATCATCATGAACCGGCTTTATACCTATGAAACCGGCGGCAACATGGGGCTGGGCGAATGGCTGGGCAACCTGGGCCATGCGCTGAAAACCGGCTGGTATGCCTTCATCGTGCCGGGGATCATCTTCTACGGCATCTTCTCCGGCCGCCTGACCCCGACCGAGGCCGGCGCCACGGCGGTGGTCGTCACCATCCTGATGGGCTTCATCCTGGGCACCCTCAAGCTCTCGGACTTCCCGGCGATGCTGGTCAGCTCCGCCAAGGTGAACGGGGTGATCCTGCCGATCATCGCCTTCTCCGCCCCGCTGGCAGAGGCGCTGGCGATCATGGGCGTGCCGCAGGGGTTCGTCACTGCGGTGACCGGGCTGACCGATGACCCCTCCGTGCTGATCCTGCTGATGATCTGCATCCTGATCGCCGCCGGCTGCGTGATGGAAACAACCCCCAATATCGTGATCCTGGCACCGATCCTGAAGCCCTTGGCCGACAACATCGGCATGAACGAAATCCAGTTCTGCATCATGATGATCACCGCGCTGGGGGTCGGCTTCATCACCCCGCCCTTGGGCCTGAACCTGTTCGTCGTCTCCGGCATCACCGGCGAGTCCATCCTCAAGATCGCCGCCCGTGCCATCCCCTTTGTTCTGACCATGCTGATCGTGGTGCTGCTGATCGCCTACATCCCGCCGATCTCGACCACGCTGCTTCCTGACATCTACAAGTAGGACCCCCTGAAAATGACCCGAGAATACCTGAAGAAGGCTGCCCTGACCCCCAAGTCGGATGCCTCCGAGACCCATAAGACCGTGCAGGGCATCCTGGACGACATCGAGGCCGGCGGCGACGCCAAGGCGATGGAATATGCCGCCAAGTTCGACCGGTATGAGGGCAATGTGCTGCTGACGGCAGAGGAAATCGAGGCCGCCTGCGCGCAAGTGCCGGAGAAGCTGAAGGCCGACATCCGGTTTTCCCACGACAACGTCCGCCGCTTTGCAGAACTGCAGAAAAGCACGATGCAGAATGTGGAAACCGAAATTTCCCCCGGCTTCATCACCGGGCAGAAGGTCATCCCCGTAGAAGCGGCAGGCTGCTATGTGCCCGGCGGCCGCTACAGCCATATCGCCAGCGCCATTATGACCGTGACCACCGCCAAGGTCGCGGGCTGCAAGCATATCACCGCCTGCTCGCCGCCGCGCCCCGGCGTGGGCGTGGCCCCCGCTATCGTCTATGCCGCCCATATCTGCGGCGCGGACAAGATCATGGCGATGGGCGGCGTGCAGGGGGTTGCGGCGATGACTTTCGGCCTGTTCGGTCTGCCCAAGGCCAATATCCTGGTCGGTCCCGGCAACCAGTTCGTGGCGGAGGCCAAGCGCATCCTGTTCGGCCGCGTCGGCATCGACATGATCGCAGGCCCCACCGACAGCCTGATCCTGGCCGACAGCACCGCCGACGCCCATATCGTCGCAACCGATCTGGTGAGCCAGGCGGAGCATGGCTACAACTCCCCGGTCTGGCTGGTCACGGATGACCGCGCCCTGGCGGAAGAGGTGATGCGGCGGGTTCCGGACTACATCGACGACCTGCCCGAGGTGAACCGCGAGAACGCCACCGCCGCCTGGCGCGACTATGCCGAGGTGATCCTGTGCAAAGACCGCGAAGATATGGCGGCCTGCTCCGACGAATACGCGCCCGAGCATCTGACCGTGCAGGCAGCGGATCTGGACTGGTGGCTGGAGCAACTGACCTGTTACGGCTCGCTGTTTCTGGGCGAGGAGACCACGGTGTCCTACGGCGACAAGGCGGCGGGCACCAACCACGTGCTGCCGACCTCTCGCGCGGCCAGCTATACCGGCGGGCTGTCCGTTCACAAATACATGAAGATCGTCACCTGGCAGCGCGCCACCCGCGAAGGCTCGAAACCGGTGGCGGAGGCCACAGCGCGCATTGCCCGGCTGGAGGGGATGGAGGGCCACGCCCGTGCCGCCGATGTGCGGCTGGCCAAGTATTTCCCGGACGAAACCTTTGACCTGACCGCAAATGGCTGACCCGCGCGCCCTGTTCGATCTGTCAGGCCGC
Organism: Leisingera daeponensis DSM 23529; assembly: GCF_000473145.1. Classification (NCBI taxonomy): domain Bacteria; kingdom Pseudomonadati; phylum Pseudomonadota; class Alphaproteobacteria; order Rhodobacterales; family Roseobacteraceae; genus Leisingera; species Leisingera daeponensis. The sequence continues at coordinate 246,293 of NZ_KI421502.1, forward strand.
ACCGCCTGCATCACCGGCGCCAGCTCCGGGCTGGGGCGGCGCGCGGCCATCGCGCTGGCCGCCGCCGGGGCGCAGGTGGTGGCGGTGGCGCGCCGGGCGGAGGCTTTGGAAAGCCTTTGTGCAGAGATCGGACCAAGCGCGGCTTACGCGGTCGCGGATGTGGCAGACCGCAGCGCGCTGGAGGCGCTGCGGGACACCGTCACAGCCCCCTTCGGCGCGCCGGACATCCTGATCCACGCAGCCGGCATCAACACGCGGCAGCCTGCGGATGACGTGACCACGGAAGGCTGGGACCGGACCCTGGCGCTGAACCTGACGGCGCCCTTCTTCCTGAGCCAGGCCTTGGTGCCTGCGATGAAGGACCGGGGCTGGGGGCGGATCGTCAATTTCGCCTCGCTCCAGACAACCCGCGCCTTTCCCGGCGGCATCGCCTATGGCGCCAGCAAGGGCGGGATCGGCCAGCTGACCCGCGCCATGGCAGAGGCCTGGTCGCCCCACGGCATCACCGCCAACGCGATCGGACCGGGCTTCTTCCCGACCGAGCTGACCCAGGCGGTGTTCAAGGATGACGCCCGCGCCGCCCGCAATGCCGCGCAGACCTGCATCGGCCGCAACGGGCGGCTGGAGGATCTCGACGGGCCGCTGCTGTTCCTGTGTTCGGAGGCGTCGGCCTATGTCACCGGGCAAATCCTGATGGTTGACGGGGGGTTCACCGCGAAATGAAAGCCTTGGTTTATGAAGGGGTTGAGACGCTTGCGGTCCGTGATGTGCCGATGGCCGCGGGCCAGCCGGGCGAGCAGCTGATCCGCATTCATGCCTCCGGCATCTGCGGGTCTGACATGCACGCCTATCTGGGCCACGACAACCGCCGGCCCGCACCGCTGATCCTCGGGCACGAGGCCGCCGGAGTGATCGAGGACGGGGCGGATGCGGGCCGGCGGGTGACAATCAACCCGCTGGTCACCTGCGGCAGCTGCGCCGCCTGCGCATCGGCGCGCGAAAACCTCTGCGCCAGCCGCCAGATCATCTCGATGCCCCCGCGCGAGGGCGCCTTCGCCCAGTTCGTGACGATGCCGGAGCGCAACCTGGTGACCGTGCCGGATGCAGTACCGCTGGCAAAGGCCGCGCTGGCCGAGCCGCTGGCGGTCAGCTGGCACGCCGCCCGGCTGGCGCTGGAGGCGCTGCACCCGGACACCGAACGCCGCGCGCTGGTGATCGGCGGCGGTGCCATCGGGCTGGCGGCGGCACTGGCGCTGCGGGCGATGGGGGTGGAGGACGTCACGATCCAGGAACCCAACGCTGCGCGCCGGGCCTTCCTGACCGGCCGCTGCGGCCAGCAGGCGGTGGCGGAGTTTCGGGGCATGGTGCCGCTGGTGGTCGACGCCGTAGGCTATGCCGCCACCCGCGCCGCCGCCTCGGCGGCTGCCGCACCGGGCGGGGTGATTGCCCATACCGGCCTGGGCGAAGACACCGGCGGTTTGGATATCCGGCGCATGACCCTGCAGGAAATCACCTTCATCGGCACCTACACCTATACCGCGCAGGACTTCCGCGACACCGCGCAGGCCATCTTTGACGGCCGCCTCGGCCCGCTGGACTGGCCCGAAACACGGCCGCTGTCAGACGGCGCCGCTGCCTTTCGCGATCTGCGCAGCGGCGCGGTGGCGGCGCCCAAGATCATCCTCGACCCCTGGGCCTGAGCCCGCACCCCAAACAAACGGAGAGCAACCATGTATGACAATATCCTGGTTCCCATGGCCCTGGATCACGGGGTGTCCGGAACAACGCTGAAGGCCGCCGCCACCCTATGCAATCCCGGCGGGCAGATCACCGCGCTGCACGTCTATGAGCCGCCGCACAGCTCGGTCACCGCCTACCTGGACGAAGACACCGTGCGCGAAGGCTTCGACAAGGCCCGCGAGGCGCTGGCCCTGAAAACCGCAGGCCTCGGCAATGTCACCGCAGAAATCGTCAAGGGACGGTCCTACCGGGCCATTGTCGAATACGCCGAACAGCACGGCATGGACTGCATCGTCGTCGGCTCCCACAAACCGGGGCTCAGCGACTTTTTCCTCGGCTCTACCGCCGCCCGCGTGGTCCGCCACGCGCCCTGCGCGGTGCATGTCTGCCGCACTTCCTGACCCCGAAACAAGACCCCCGAAGCAAAGGCAACCGACCATGAATATCGACAAGAGGATCGCTGACGATCTGGCGGCCAACGGCGTCTCCTTCGTCACGACCGTGCCCTGCAAGCAGCTGGCCGGCGTGATCGAGGAGATCGACCAGCGCGACGACATCTTCCATATCCCCTCCAACAAGGAGGATGAGGGCATGGGGCTCTGCGCCGGCGCCTGGATGGGCGGCAAGCGCCCGGCCATCATCATGCAGAACACTGCCATCGGGGTCACCATCAACACGCTGGCGACGCTGATCCAGTATTACCGGATGCCGCTGCCGATGCTGATCTCCTACCGCGGCGAGCTGCGCGAGCCGGTGGCCTGCCAGGTGGAGATGGCAGTGCATACCAAGGCGCTCTTGGGCCAGCTCAACATCCCCACCTACCACTTCCACTGGCAGCGGGATGTCGAGGAGTTCGACAACATCCTGAAATACACCTTCATGTGCAACAAGCCCGTTGCCATCCTGACCGACGCCAACTTCTGGGGAGGCTATGGCGACCAATGATCCGTTCCGAAATCCTGAAAGAGATCGCGCCGATCCTGCGCAACGAGCTGGTGGTCTGCAACATCGGCATTCCGTCGCAAGAACTGCACGCCATCGACGACCAGCCCAGCAATTTCTACATGCTGGGCACCATGGGGCTGGCCTCCTCCATCGGCTTGGGGCTGGCGCTGGCGCAGCCGAAGCCGGTCATCGTGATCGACGGGGACGGCTCGATCCTGACCAACCTCGGCACCCTGCCCACCATCGGCAACAACGCGCCCGGCAACTACATCCTGATGATCATCGACAACGGCTCCTACGGCTCCACCGGCGATCAGCCGACCTACACCAGCCAGCGCACCGATCTAGCCGGCATGGCCCGCGCGGCCGGCTGCGCCCGGGTGGTGGAGGTGCAGGACAAGGACACCGGCCCCGCGCTGGAGGACGCGCTGGCCAGCGGCGAGGCGACGGTTCTGGTGGTCAAATGCGACAGCGGCAACGCCAAGATGCCGGTGATCACGATGGACCCGGTGGTGATCCGCGACCGCTTCATGAAGGCCGTGGCCGGCTGATGGCCGCAGGCGCCATCCATTCGGCTGAGGACGCCCGCCGCCTGGCCCGGCGGCGGCTGCCCTGGATGGTGTTTGACTATATCGACGGCGCAGCCGGGCAGGAAACCGGGGCGGCGCGCAACCGTGCGGCCCTGGATGCCCTCACCCTGCGGCCCCGCATCCTGCGCGATGTCAGCCGCCGCTCGCTTGCCGCCAAGGTTTTCGGTGCCGAGGCAGACCGGCCCTTCGGGATTGCCCCCATGGGCATGTGCAACCTGTCAGCCCCCGGCGCCGACCTGATGCTGGCCCGGCTGGCGGCGCGCTACCGGGTGCCGCATGGAGTTTCCACCGTGGCGTCGACCCCTTTGGAGACCATCCTGGAAGCGGCAGAGGGCTATGCCTGGTTCCAGCTTTACTCAGCGGTGACGGCAGCGGCACCTTCAAGCTGGCGGAGCGTGCCCGCGCAGCCGGATACCAGACGCTGGTGCTGACGGTGGATGTGCCCGAGGTGGGCCGCCGCCCGCGCGAGCTGCGCCATGGCTTCAAAATGCCGTTCCGCATCGGGCCGCGGCAGTTCGTCGATTTTGCCCTGCACCCGCGCTGGTCGCTGAGCACCCTGCTGAAGGGCAGGCCGGTGATGGCGAATTTCGAGATGGACGGCTACGACTTCGACCGCACCGAAAGCCGGGCGCGCGCCACTTGGGACACGCTGGCCCGGCTGCGCGATCTCTGGCCCGGCAAGCTGGTGGTGAAGGGTGTGCTGGACGTTGAGGACGCGCGCGCCCTTGCGGCGGTGAGCGTGGACGCGATCCAGGTCTCCAGCCATGGCGCCCGGCAACTGGAGGCCGCGCCGGCGCCGATTGAGATGCTCGCGAAAATCCGGGCCGCGCTGGGGCCGGACATTCCGGTATTTTACGACAGCGGCCTCCGGTCGGGCGAGGACGTGCTGAAGGCGTTGGCGGCGGGGGCGGACTTCACCTTCCTGGGGCGGATTTTGCAGTTTGCCATTGCGGCAGGGGGCGAAGCAGGGCTGCAACAGCTGTGGGAAGCGCTGAGCGAAGAGCTGAGCATCGCCATGGCGCAAACCGGACTTACGTCATTGTCAGCTGACAATTTTGAAGGACGATCATAGCAGCGCACGTCTGATCTGAAGGATTTATTATATAAAACAATATATTGACCGGCTGCCCGCCTGTTCCCGTCAGGCAGGGCGGCAAGCAACCGGTGCAAAGGCAGGCCCACTCAGCCGGGCGCGCCTTCGACAATCACGATATTGGCCAGCCCCGCGCCCTCGCGGTGCGCTTTGGCGGCCTGGTATTCCGGCGAGTTGTAGCAGCTCAGCGCGGCTTCCATCGAGTCGAACTCGATCACCACGTTGCGCGGATGGCCGTCGCCCTCCATCTGCTCGCAGGCGCCGCCGCGGGCCAGAACGCGGGCGCCGAATGTCTTGAACGCCTCCGTCGCGCCTTCGGCATAGAGCTTGTAGGGATCGGGATTGGTCACAGTGACATGGGCAATCCAATAGGCTTTGGGCATGGGAACTCCGCTTGTCCGAAAAGGAAACCGGGGCGGCAGGCACCGCCCCGGCCAAAGGTCACTTGTTCAGGATCTTGGACAGCACCAGATAGGCGGCGCCGGCCACGAACAGGCCCACGAACCAGGCGTAGGTGTAGATCGTGGCAAAGAAGTCCGAGGTGCCCGCAGTGATGCCGACACCGGCCAGGAAGCCCGGCAGGTTCGGCAGGATGCCGATCACCAGCGCCCAGACACCGGCCCAGTTGGTGCCGTTGCTGCCGGAATAGATGCCGTTCATCTTGAACAGGTCAGCCACTTCAAGCTTGGTCTTGCGCAGCAGGTAGTAGTCCGCCAGCATCACGCCCGCGATCGGACCCAGGAGCGCCGAATAGGCGATCAGCCAGCCGATGATGTGGTTCACCAGGACCCAGGGGAACATGGCAATGCCGATACCTGCGGTGATATAGCCGCCGCGCTTGAGGTTGATCTTGCTCGGCGCCAGGTTCGAGAACCCGTGCGCCGGGGCCACCACGTTTGCCGCCAGGTTGGTGGTCAGCGTCGCCACGATCAGCGCAAACAGCGCGATGATCACCGAGAACCCGCCCATCTTCTCAGACAGCTGGATCGGATCCCAGATCGCTTCGCCATAGATCACCACGGTGGCCGAGGTCACGGCGGAGGCGATGAAGGCAAACAGCGCCATCGGGATCGGCAGGCCGACCAATTGGCCCAGCAGCTGGTCTTTCTGGCTTTTGGCGTGGCGGGTGAAGTCGGGGATGTTCAGCGCCAGCGTCGCCCAGAAACCGATCATGCCGGTGAGGCTCGGCCAGAAGACGACCCAGAACTGGCCTTCCTGCGGCTGGCCCGGATCAAAGGCGCTGGGGGCCGACAGCATCTCGCCGAAGCCGCCCGCGTTGACATAGGCCCAGGCCAGGAGCGCCAGGCCCATCGCCAGCAGGAACGGGGCTGCATAGGTCTCCAGCCAGCGGATCGACTCGGTGCCGTTGGCGATGAAGTAGAGGTGCAGCGCCCAGAAGGCGAGGAAGCAGATGAACTCGCCCGCGCTGATGCCCAGCACCGGCAGCGCCTCGCCCGCCAGCGCACCGCCGGTCAGGGTGTTGAGGATCACAAAGATCGCCGAGCCGCCGACCCAGGTCTGGATGCCGAACCAGCCGCAGGCGACGATGCCGCGGGCCACGGCCGGGATCTTGGCGCCGGTCGGCCCGAAGGAGGAGCGCAAGAGCACCGGGAAGGGGATGCCGTATTTGGTGCCGGCATGGCCCACCAGCACCATCGGGATCAGCACGATGGCATTGGCGGCGAGAATGGTCAGCACCGCCTGATCCCAGCTCATGCCGGAGCCGATCAGGTAGGAGGCCAGCAGGTAGGTCGGGATACAGACCACCATGCCCACCCAAAGCGCGGCAATTGCCAGCCAGTCCCAGGTGCGTTCCGCTGCCGTCGTCGGCAGCTGGTCCTCGTTATAAAGTTCGGGGTCGATCCCGGTCAGATCCACCCGCGGCGGCGCCTCGGCGCCGGACGCGGAATACCCGCTGGTTACATCAGCCATTTTGAGTTTCCTCCCTGTTATTTGGCTTAATTGCTGCCTGCTTCTGCGGCAGGCAGTAAATGCAAAAGCCCCCGGCCTGCGCCGGGGACCGTGATCAGACGCAGGCCGGCATGTTTTCAGCCGAGCGCACAACCTGGCGCGGCGCGGTGACCTGTTTCCACTTGGACAGCGCCTTGCTGACCTCGGGGAACGCGGGCCGTTCGACAAAACGCCCATGCCCCGGGGTGGCGCAGACGGTGCCGTCGTCCACCGCCAGTTCGCCGCGGCTGAGGGTATAGCGCGGCAGGCCGGTCACCTCGCGGCCGGAGAAGACGTTGTACTCCACCACCGACTGCTGGGTTTCGGGCGAGATCACCTTGGACTTCTTCGGATCCCACACCACCAGATCGGCGTCGGAGCCTTCCACGATCGCCCCTTTGCGCGGGTATATGTTGAGGATACGCGCGATATTGGTCGAGGTCACGGCCACAAACTCGTTCGGTGTCAGCCGCCCGGTGTTCACGCCCTCGCTCCACAGGACCGGCATCCGGTCCTCCAGCCCGCCGGTGCCGTTCGGGATCTTGGTGAAATCGCCGATGCCAAAGCGTTTCTGATCCACGGTAAAGGCGCAGTGGTCGGTCGCCACCACCTGCAGAGAACCTGCCTGAAGACCGGCCCACAGGCTGTCCTGATGCGCCTTGTCGCGGAACGGCGGCGACATCACCCGCTGCGCGGCGTGGTCCCAATTGGGGTTGCGGTATTCGCTTTCGTCCAGCACCAGATGCTGGATCAGCGGCTCGCCATAGACGCGCATGCCCTTCTGGCGCGCCCGGCGGATCGCCTCATGCGCCTGCTCGCAGGAGGTATGCACGACGTACAGCGGCACGCCCGCCATGTCGGCGATCATGATGGCGCGGTTGGTGGCTTCGCCCTCGACCTCGGGCGGGCGCGACAGCCCATGGCCTTCGGGGCCGCGGATGCCGTCGGCCAGCAGCTTCTGCTGCATGGTGGCCACCACGTCGCCGTTTTCCGCATGCACCATCGGCAGCGCGCCAAGCGCGGCGCAGCGGCGGAAGCTGTCAAACAGCTCGTCATCGTCCACCATCAGCGCGCCCTTGTAGGCCATGAAATGCTTGAAGGTGTTGATGCCCAGATCCACGACCTGCTGCATTTCATTGAACACCTGCTCGCTCCACCAGGTCACCGCCATGTGGAAGGAGTAGTCGGCACAGGCGCGTTTGGACTTGGCGTGCCAGGCCTCCAGCGCCTCCAGCATCGACTGGCCGGGGCTGGGCAGGCAGAAGTCCACCACCATGGTGGTGCCGCCGGCAAGGCCCGCGCGGGTGCCGGATTCAAAGTCGTCCGCCGAATGGGTGCCCATGAAGGGCATTTCCAGATGCACATGCGGGTCGATGCCGCCCGGCATGACATAGCAGCCCTCGGCGTCCAGCACCTTGTCGCCAGTGAGGCCCGCGCCGATCTGCACGATCTTGCCATCCTCGATGGCGACATCGGCGGCATAGCTGCGGTCGGCGGCAACGATAGCGCCGCCCTTGATCACGGTTCTTGCAGTCATAGTCTTCACTCCACGACTTCTGCCGTTTCCAGCACGGCATGCAAGAGCACATCTGCCCCTGCCGCGGCCCATTCACGGCTGATTTCCTCGTCCTCGTTGTGGCTGAGCCCATCGACGCAGGGGCACATCACCATCGCGGTCGGCGCCACCTTGTTGATCCAGCAGGCGTCATGGCCTGCGCCCGAGATGATGTTGCGGTGCGAATAGCCCAGCTGCTCGGCGGCACGGCGCACGGCAGAGACGCAGTTTTCGTCGAACGTCACCGGGTCGAAATGGCCGACCTGCTCGATTTCCAGGCCCAGTTCCAGCTCCTCGGCGATCTTGGCGGCACCCTCGCGCAGGCGGCGCTCCATGTCCGCTTGCGTGTCAAAGCTGGGCGAGCGGAAGTCGATGGTGAACACCACCTTGCCCGGCACGATGTTGCGGCTGTTGGGGTAATAATCGCAGTGGCCCACGGCACCAACGGCGTCGGGCTGGTGGCTCATCGCGATTTCATGCACCAGCGTCGTGATCCGCGCGGCCCCCAGGCCCGCATTGCGGCGCATCGGCATCGGGGTGGAGCCGGTGTGCGCCTCCTGGCCCGTCAGCGTCACCTGCAGCCAGTTCAGGCCCTGGCCATGGGTCACGACGCCGATGTCCTTGCCCTCGGCCTCCAGAATGGGGCCTTGCTCGATGTGCAGCTCGAACATCGCGTGCATCTTGCGGTTGCCCACCGGCTCATCGCCCGCGTAGCCGATGCGGGCCAGTTCCTCGCCGAACTTCTTGCCTTCCGCATCCTCGCGCGCATAGGCCCAGTCCTGTGTATGAACGCCCGCAAAAACGCCGGAGGACAGCATCGCGGGCGCAAACCGCGTGCCTTCCTCGTTGGTCCAGTTCACCACCACGATCGGGCGGCGGGTCCGGATGCCCTGATCGCGGATCGAGCGCACCACCTCAAGCCCTGCCAGCACGCCCAGCACGCCGTCGTATTTGCCGCCCGTGGGCTGGGTGTCCAGATGGCTGCCCATCATCACCGGATCCAGATCCGGCTCGGCCCCTTCCAGGCGGGCGAACATGTTGCCCATGCTGTCGACGCCGACGGACATGCCGGACTCCTCGCACCAGCGTTTGAACAGGTCGCGGCCTTCCTTGTCGGCGTCGGTCAGCGTCTGGCGGTTGCATCCGCCGCGCAGGCCGGGGCCTTTCTGCGCCATCTCCATCAGCGTGTCCCACAGGCGGCTGCCGTTGATGCGGGCGTTGCTTTGCACGTCTTTCATATCTCTCTCCCTATGCCGCCCCTGCCCCGCGCGCCGCTTGGGGCGCAGGCCAGGGGCAGGTCCTCACGCGACGAGCGACTCGGCCAGAATGCCGATCAGCTCGTCGATTTCCTTCTTTTCGATGATCAGCGGCGGCGACATGGCGATGATGTCTCCGGTGGTGCGCAGATGCGCCCCCTTGTCCCAGGCGCGCAGGTAGGTGTCGAAGGCGCGTTTGGTCGGCACCCCCGCAACCGGCTCCAGCTCCACCGCGCCGACCAGGCCGGAGCAGCGGATATCCTTCACATGCGGCATCCCTTGGAGGCTGAACAGGGCATCGGCCCAATAGTCCTCCAGCGACGCCGCACGCTCGAACAGCTCCTCCTCGCGGTAGGTGTCCAGCGCCGCCAGCGCCGCAGCGCAGGCGACCGGGTTGCCGGAGTAGGTATAGCCATGGAACAGCTCGATCATGTGCTCCGGGCCGGTCATGAAGGCATCGTGGATGGCGCTGCTGATCATCACCGCGCCCATCGGAATGACCCCGTTGGTCAGCCCCTTGGCGGTGGTGATCATGTCCGGCTCCACGCCATAGTAATCCGCGCCAAACGCCCGGCCCAAGCGGCCATAGGCGGTGATCACCTCGTCAAAGATCAGCAGGATGCCATGCTCCCGGGTGATTTCGCGCAGGCGCTGCAAGTACCCTTGGGGCGGCAGGATCACCCCGGCGGAGCCCGCCATCGGCTCGACGATCACCGCGGCGATGGTTTCCGCGCCGTGCAGCTCGATCAGCCGCACCAGATCCTCCGCCAACTCCGCGCCATGCTCCGGCTGGCCCTTGGTAAAGGCGTTGCGCTCGGGATCATGGGTGTGGCGCAGGTGGTCGACACCGGTCAGCAGGCTGCCGAAATGGCGGCGGTTGTTGACGAGGCCGCCCACCGAAATGCCGCCGAAATTGACCCCGTGATAGCCCTTCTCGCGCCCGATCAGCCGGGTGCGGCCCTGCTCGCCATTGGCCTTGTGGTAGGCCAGCGCGATTTTCAGCGCGGTCTCCACCGATTCCGAGCCGGAGTTGGTGAAGAACACATGGTTCAGATCGCCCGGCGCCAGCTCCGCCAGCCGGTTTGCCAGCTCAAACGCCTTGGGGTGGCCCATCTGGAAGGCGGGCGCATAGTCCAGTTCGATGACCTGTTTCTGCACCGCTTCGGTGATGCGCGGCGCAGCGTGGCCCGCGTTCACGCACCACAGGCCCGCGGTGCCATCCATCACCTTCCGCCCGTCGGTGGTGGTGTAATACATGCCCTCCGCGGCAGCGACCATGCGCGGCGTCTGCTTGAATTGCCGGTTGGCCGTAAACGGCATCCAATAAGCATCCATGGCGTTCGGCCGCTTCAGTTGGTTATCCATGTCCAAGTCCTTTTCTAAAGAGCGTTCAGGCCGCAATCTGGCCCAAAAGCGTGTCGAGGCTTTGCTTTGCATCGCCATAGAACATGCGGGTGTTTTCCTTGAAGAACAGCGGGTTCTCGATGCCGGAATAGCCCGTGCCCTGGCCGCGCTTGGAGACAAACACCTGTTTGGCCTTCCAGCACTCCAGCACCGGCATGCCCGCGATGGGGGAGTTGGGGTCCTCCTGCGCGGCAGGGTTCACGATGTCGTTGGAGCCGATCACGATGGCCACGTCGGTGTCCGGGAAATCCTCGTTGATCTCGTCCATCTCCAGCACGATGTCGTAGGGCACCTTGGCCTCCGCCAGCAGCACGTTCATGTGGCCCGGCAGGCGGCCCGCGACCGGGTGGATGGCAAAGCGCACAGTCTTGCCTTTCGCGCGCAGGCGGCGGGTCAGCTCGGCCACGTTCTGCTGCGCCTGCGCCACCGCCATGCCGTAGCCGGGGATGATCACCACGCTGTCGGCCTCCTCCAGCGCCGCGGCCACGCCGTCGGCGTCGATGGCGATCTGCTCGCCGTCGATCTCCATCGCCGGACCGGAGGTGCCGCCGAAGCCGCCCAGGATCACGCTGACAAAGGAGCGGTTCATCGCCTTGCACATGATGTAGCTGAGGATCGCACCGGAGGAGCCCACCAGCGCGCCGACCACGATCAGCAGGTCATTGCCCAGCGAGAAGCCGATCGCCGCCGCGGCCCAGCCCGAGTAGCTGTTCAGCATCGAGACCACCACCGGCATGTCGGCGCCGCCGATGCCCATGATCAGGTGGTAGCCGATGAACAGCGCCGCCAGCGTCATCAGCACGAGGGGCAGGAAGCCGCCGGTGTTGAAGTACCAGATCAGGCAGAGCAGGGAGAGCCCCGCGGCGCTGGCGTTCAGCATATGCCCGCCCGGCAGCTTGGTGGCCGCCGAGGTGACCTTGCCCGCCAGCTTGCCGAAGGCAATCACGGAGCCGGTGAAGGTGATCGCCCCGATGAAGATGCCGAGGAACAGCTCCACCCGCAGGAAGGCGATCTCGGCCGGGGTCTTCTTGGCGATCAGCTTGGCGAAGGTGCCGAGGTCCCCGGTGCTGGCAGCCGCCGCCACATTTCCGATCTCGAAATGCGCGATGAAGCCGACGAACACCGCGGCGAGGCCGACCAGCGAGTGCATCGCCGCGACCAGCTGCGGCATCTCGGTCATCTGCACCTTCTTGGCGACATAGGTGCCGATGATCCCGCCGCCCGCGATCAGCAGCAGCGACAACAGCCACAGGCCCGAGCCGGGGCCGATCAGAGTGGCGAAAACCGCCAGCCCCATGCCCGCGATGCCGTACCAGACCGCGCGTTTGGCGCTTTCCTGATTGGACAGCCCGCCCAGGCTGAGGATGAACAGAACAGCCGCAACGACATAGGCGGCGGTGGTGAAACCGTAATCCATGAACTCGGCCCTTCTTTAAGATTTCTGGAACATGGCAAGCATGCGCCGGGTGACGAGGAAGCCGCCGAAGATGTTGATCCCGGCCATGAAGACGCTGAGCGCCGCCAAGAGGATCACCAGGAACGAGCCGGAGCCGATCTGCATCAGCGCGCCCAGGATGATGATCGAGGAGATCGCGTTGGTGACCGCCATCAGCGGCGTGTGCAAGCTGTGCGCGACGCCCCAGATCACCTGGAAGCCCACGAAACAGGCCAGCGCGAAGACGATGAAATGCTGCATGAAGCTGACCGGCGCAAAGAGGCCCACCAGCAAAAGCAGCGCGCCGCCGCCCGCCAGCATCGCGACCTGGCTCTTGGTCTGCGCCTTGAAGGCCTCAACCTCCCTGGCGCGTTTCTCCTCCGGCGTCAGCTCCGGCACCGCGGCCTTGGGCTTGGCGGCAATCGCCTGCACCTTGGGCGGCGGCGGCGGGAAGGTGATCTCGCCCTCGAACGCCACGGTGGCGCCGCGGATCACGTCGTCCTCCATGTTGTGGTTGACCTGGCCGTCCTTGTCCGGCGTCAGGTCGGCCATCATGTGGCGGATGTTGGTGGCGTAAAGCGACGACGACTGCGCCGCCATCCGGCTGGGGAAGTCGGTGTAGCCGATGATGGTGACGCCGTTTTCGGTGACGATCTTCTCATCCGCGACGGTCAGCTTGCAGTTGCCGCCCTTCTCCGCGGCCAGGTCGACGATGACCGAGCCGGGCTTCATTGCGGCGACCATGTCCTCGGTCCACAGCTCTGGCGCTTCGCGGTTGGGGATCAGCGCGGTGGTGATGACGATGTCGACCTCCGGCGCCAGCTCGCGGAACTTGGCCAGCTGCGCTTCACGGAATTCCGGCGAGGACACAGAGGCATAGCCGCCGGTGGCGGCACCGTCCTGCTGCTCCTCCTCGAAATCGAGATAGACGAACTCGGCGCCCATCGATTCCACCTGCTCGGCCACTTCCGGGCGCACGTCGAAGGCATAGGTGACGGCCCCCAGCGAGGTCGAGGTGCCGATGGCGGCAAGCCCGGCGACGCCTGCGCCGACCACCAGCACCTTGGCGGGCGGCACCTTGCCTGCGGCGGTGATCTGGCCGGTGAAGAAGCGGCCGAAGTTGTTGCCCGCCTCGATGACCGCGCGGTAGCCCGCGATATTGGCCATGGAGCTGAGCGCATCCATCTTCTGCGCGCGGGAGATCCGCGGCACCATCTCCATGGCGATCACATTGGCGCCCTTGGCCTTGGCCAGCGCCATGCCTTCTTCGTTCCCGGCCGGATTGAAGAAGGAGATCAGCGTCTTGCCCCTGGCCAGCCGCTTCAGCTCGGCGGCATCCGGCTGGCGCACCTTGGCGATGATATCGGCGGCCTTCCACAGCGCCGCCGCTGTCTTGATGATCTCGACCCCGGCGGCTTCATAGGCGGCATCGGAAAACCCCGCCGCCGCCCCGGCCCCCGTCTCGATCGCGCAGTCATACCCCAGCTTCTGCAGCTGAACCGCAGACTCCGGCGTCATCGCAACGCGCGACTCTCCAGCCGCCAGCTCCCTTGGCGTTCCAATAAGCACTTCAATGTCCTCCCTTTTCGCGGATGCGTCCGGCGGACCGGCTGCCTGCGATTGGGAAGAAGTATTTGGTTGTTTTACTTAGTAGTCAATATTTTTGTCAGCTCATATTTTTAGCAGTTTAAAAACAGCCTGTTATGATGGCAATCTTTGCCTTCACGGTATTTTTTTTGACTTACAGCTAAAAAAATATTTGACATGGCGCGCCCTCCTCCACAGTCTTTGAGGCAGGGAGGACACCATGAACACCCAATCGCTCAGCACAGGCACCGCCTGGGCGGAGACCGGGGATTTGCGCGCCCTGATGATGCGTGCAGCCGGGATCCGCGACGCCCAATGGGGCCGCACGGTCACCTATTCGCGCAAGGCCTTCGTGCCCTTGACCAACATGTGCCGCGACACCTGCGGCTATTGCACCTTCGTCAAGCATCCGGATTCGCCGGAGGCCAATATCATGACGCCGGAGCAGGTGCTGGCGGTGGCGCAGAAAGGCGAGCGCGAGGGCTGCAAGGAGCTGCTGTTCAGCCTCGGCGAGAAGCCGGAGCTGCGCTATGAGAAGGCCCGCAAGGGGCTGGAACGGCTCGGCTATTCCCGCCTGACCGATTACCTGCGCGACATGTGCGAGCTGGTGCTGACGGAGACCAGCCTGCTGCCGCATGTGAACGCGGGCACCCTCACCGATGACGAGATCGACCTGCTGCGCCCGGTCTCCGCCTCGATGGGGATGATGCTGGAAACCGTCAGCCGCCGCCTGACCCGCAAGGGCCAGCCGCATTATGCCTGCCCTGACAAGGTGCCGGTGCAACGGCTGCGCACGCTGGAACGCGCGGGCCAGAAGCAGGTGCCCTTCACCACCGGCCTGCTGATCGGCATCGGCGAGACATTTGCCGAGCGGATCGAGGCGCTGCACGCGATCAATGACGCCCACGCCCGCCACGGCCACATTCAGGAAGTCATCATCCAGAACTTCCAGCGCAAACCGGATATCGAGATGGCGAACCACCCGGAACCGGCGCTGGAGGACATGCTGCGCACCATCGCCGCCGCCCGCATCATCCTGGCGCCGGAGATCAGCCTGCAGGCGCCGCCGAACCTCAGCACCCGCCACATCGCCTATCTGGAGGCGGGCATCAACGACTGGGGCGGCATCTCGCCCGTGACCATCGACTTCATCAACCCGCAGCACGAATGGCCGGAGATCCGGGCGCTGGCAAGCTCCTGCACCGGGGCCGGGTTCGAACTGCGCGAGCGGCTTACCGTCTACCCCCGCTACCTGACCGGGGACAGCGGCTTCATCAACCCCGGCGTGCTGGCCCGGGCGGCCGGCATGGCCCAGGAAAACGGCCTCGCCCGCGATCAGCGCCACATCGGAGAGACAGCATGACCATCCAGCACCCCGCCGAGAATTTCGCCACTGTCCCGGCTGCCGTCAGCGCCGCCTCCGCCCCGGTCCGCGCCATCCTGGAGATGGCGCTGGAGGGCGGCGAAGTGTCCGAGGCCGAAGGCATCGAGCTGTTCCGCGCCACCGGCGCTGACGCCGAAGCGGTCTATGCCGTGGCCGACGCGCTGCGCCGCCGCGCCAATGGCGACCGCGTTTCCTTTGTGGTGAACCGCAACATCAACTTCACCAATATCTGCTATATGGGCTGCCGGTTCTGCGGCTTTGCCAAGCGCAGCGAGGACAAGGACGCCGAGTGGCTGGAGCCCGCGCAGATCGTGGCGCGCGCGCAGGAAGCCTGGGACCGCGGCGCCACCGAGGTCTGCATCCAGGGCGGCCTGCATCCCAAGATGGAAGGCACCTATTACCGGGACATCGTGCGCGCCATCAAGGCGGCGCTGCCGGACATGCACATCCATGCCTTCTCGCCGTTTGAGATCTGGTACGGCGCGTCCAAGACAAAGATGTCCTACCGCGACTTCCTGGCGGATCTGAAGGAGGCGGGCCTCGGTTCGATGCCCGGCACCGCGGCGGAGATCCTGGATACCGAAGTGCGGATGCAGCTGACCAAGAACAAGCTGAGCGCCGAAAAATGGGTGGAGATCATCCGCGCCGCGCACGAGGTCGGCATCCCGACCACCGCCACCATCATGTACGGCCATATCGACGGGCCGCAGCATTGGGCCGCGCACATCCGCCTGCTGCGCGACATCCAGAAGGACACCGGCGGCTTTACCGAGCTGGTGCCGCTGTCCTTCGTGCATACCGAGTCGCCGCTCTGGTCGCAGAACCCGGACAAAGTGCGCCCCGGCCCGACCGCGCTGGAGGTGGACCTGATGCACGCGGTGTCGCGCATCATGCTGCACGGCTGGATCGACAATATCCAGGTGAGCTGGACCAAGCTGGGCGCGGCGCGGGCGCAAGAGATGCTGTCGCGCGGGGTGAATGACCTCGGCGGCACGCTGATGAACGAAAGCATCTCGCGCTCGGCCGGGTCGGACCACGGGCAGGAGATCACCGCGCGCGAACTGGCGCAGATCATCCGCGCCGCGGGCCGGGTGCCGGTGCGCCGCAACACCATCTACGACATCCGCGAGGTTTACGAACACCACGACCCCGAGGTGATCGCGCCGCTGGTCGACCGTCAGGGCCGCGACCCGCTGGCGTTTCTGGAAATGTTCCCCGAACGCGGGCCCAAGCTGGAGGCAGCGGAATGAACGCGCAAAAGCATAAGGTCACCCTGCTGGCGGGCGGCGTCGGCGGCGCCAAGATGGCCGAGGGCTTGGCCGCGCTGCCGGATGTGGCGCTGTCGGTGATCGGCAATGTGGCGGATGACGATGATTTCCACGGCCTCTGGGTCTCGCCCGATATCGACACGCTGACCTACAGCCTGGCGGATGTGATCGACCGCACCCAGGGCTGGGGCGTGGCGGATGAAAGCCACCGGGCGCTGGAAACGCTGAACAAGCTGGGCGCAGACACCTGGATGTCGCTGGGCGACCGCGACTTTGGCCTGCACATCCACCGCACCATGCGCCGCCTGCAGGGCGACCGGCCCAGCGATATCGCCCGCGACGTGGCGCGCGCCTTTGGCGTGCAGGCGGAAATCCTGCTGCCGACGGATAATAAGGTGCAGACACGGGTGCGCACCGATGCCGGCTGGCTGAGCTTCCAGGAGTATTTCGTCCGCGAGCGCTGCGCGCCGGAGGTGCGGGAGCTGGCCTTTGACGGGCTGGACAAGGCCCGCCCCGCGCCAGAGGCGCTGGCGGCGATCCGGCAGGCGGATCTGATCGTGATTGCGCCCTCCAACCCGCTGGTCAGCATCGCCCCCATTCTGGGCGTGCCGGGGATCACCGCGGCGCTGCGGGCGGCACGCGCGCAGAAGGTTGCTGTCAGCCCGTTCATCGGCGGCAAGGTGGTCAAGGGGCCGGCCGACCGCATGATGGCGGCGCTGGGGGAGCGGGCCGATGCCGCCGGTGTGGCCGCGCGCTACCGCGGGCTGGCCGGTACGCTGGTGATCGACCACGCCGATGCCGGGCTGGCGGGCGAAATCCGCGCGATGGGGCTGGCACCGGTCTGCAGCGGCATTCTGATGAAAACCCAGGACGATAAGGCCCGGCTGGCGCGGGAAGTGGCGGATCTGGGCCTTGCCCGCGCGAACCGGGAGACGGCGGCATGAGCGCGGCGGCGAAATCCGGCAAGCGGCTGGCGGTGATCCCGATGAAGGATCCCTCCCGGGCCAAGACGCGGCTGAGCCTCGCGCTGGCGCCGCGGGACCGCGAAGCGCTGGCCCGGGGCCTGTTCCGCTCCACCATCATGCGGCTGCAGGAGGCGGTTGCCAGGCTGCCCGACGGTGCCGCCGACATTGCCGTGGTGTCCAACAGCCCGGCGATTGCGCGCATTGCGCGGCAGGCCGGTCTGATCTGCATCGACGACAACGACCCCGGCACCCTGTCGCTGGCGGTGGCGGCGGCGGCGGATTGGGCAGCGGCCAAAGGGTATGAGGCACTGTGCGTGCTGCCGGGCGATCTGGCGGACCCGTCGCCGGACGATCTGGCGCAGCTTCTGGCCTATCCGGTTGACGGCACCCGCGCAGTGCTGTGCCCGGCGACCGACCTTGGCACCAACGCGCTTTTGGTGCCGCTGCCCTGCCCCTTTGCCTTTGCCTACGGGCAGAAATCGCTGATCGCCCACCGGCGCGCGGCAGAGGCCGCGGGCCTGTGCCCGGTGGTGCTGCCGCTGGACAGCCTGCGGGTTGACGTTGACACCGCCGAGGACCTCAGCTGCCTGCTGGCGCAGAACCCGCAGGCGCTGATGCGGGAGGGCGCGCGATGAGCCTTTCGGTCTCTCTCACCGCCGTGCCCGGCGTGCCGGATATCCAGAACGGCGACGATCTGGCGGCCATCCTGGGCGATTGCCTGGAGGCCGCAGGCCTGGGCCTCGAGGACGGCGATATCCTGTGCATCGCACAGAAGGTGTTTTCCAAGGCCGAAGACTGCATCATTCCGCTGGCCTCGGTCACGCCCTCGGCGGAAGCCATCAAATACGGCGAGGAGCTGAACAAGGACCCGCGCAAGGTGGAAATCGTCCTGCGCGAAAGCACCCGCGTTGTGCGCGCCTTCCGCCGCCCGGATCAGAACACCGGCACGATGATCTGCGAGCACCGGCTGGGCTTCATCTCCGCCAACGCGGCGGTGG
Organism: Leisingera daeponensis DSM 23529; assembly: GCF_000473145.1. Classification (NCBI taxonomy): domain Bacteria; kingdom Pseudomonadati; phylum Pseudomonadota; class Alphaproteobacteria; order Rhodobacterales; family Roseobacteraceae; genus Leisingera; species Leisingera daeponensis. Next base: position 264,463 of record NZ_KI421502.1, read on the forward strand.
ATGAGTCGAACCTCGGCGAGGAGGAGGCGGCGATGGTGCTGCCGCGCGATCCCGATGCCAGCTGCGAGCGTTTGCGCGCGGCGCTGGCCGCCCGGTTCGGCGCGCAGATCGGCGTGGTGATGACCGACACCTTCGGCCGCCCCTGGCGGCTGGGCCAGGTCAACGTGGCCATCGGGCTGAGCAAGGTTCCCGCCACCATTCAGGAGCAGGGCAACCTGGACGCATGGGGGCGGCCGCTGCAGGTGACCGAACCGGCGCTGGCCGATGAGATTTCCGCCGCCTCCGGTCTGGTGGTGCGCAAGAACGGAAAAACACCGGCGGTGCTGCTGCGCGGGCTCGACTGGCAGCCCGCCGACAGCCGCGGCGCCGACATACTCAGGAAAAAACAGGAGGATATGTTCAGATGAAGATCGCAATCATTGGCGGCACCGGGCCGCAGGGCCAGGGGCTGGCACTGCGCTTTGCCCGCGCAGGGATCGCCGTGGCACTGGGTTCGCGCGATGGCGAGCGCAGCGCCGGCATCGCGGCGGAGCTGATGGCAAAGCTGCCCGCGGGCGCCGCAGAAATCACCGGCCTCGACAACGAAGGCGCCACCGCGGCGGCGGATGAAATGGTCATCCTCGCGGTGCCGTTCTCGGCCCATAACGCCACGCTGGAGGCGCTGAAGCCGGGCCTGACGGGCAAGATCCTGGTCGATATCGTGGTGCCGCTGAAAGAAGGCGACCCCAAGAAGGTGGAGATGCCGCCCGAAGGCTCCGCCACCGAGGCCGCGCAGGCGCTCTTGGGCGACGAGATCCCGGTGATCGGCGCGCTGCACAACGTGTCGGCCACCACGCTGAACAACCTCGACTGGCCGATCAACTGCGACATCCTGGTCTGCGGCAACAGCCTGCCCGCCCGCAAGAAGGTGATCGAGCTGGTCAGCGCGCTGGACGTTCAGGCCTACAACGCCGGCGACGCCGAGGCCGCCCGCTGCATCGAGGCGATCACCCCGATCCTGATCCGCCAGAACATTTCGAAGGCGGTTCCTTTCACCCATGCGGGCATCCGCATCTGGGCCCCCGAACACTAAGATTCCAACAGGGAGAAAACACAAATGGAATTCGGTATTTGCTTCAAGGGCTTCGTTGAGCCCGAACGCGCCCGCGCACTGGTCCGCCAAGCGGAAAACGCAGGCTTTGCCTACTGCTGGTTCTACGACAGCCACATCCTGTGGCGCGAAAGCTTCGTCGCCATGGCGATGTGCATGGAGCACACCACCAAGATGCGCTTCGGCCCGCTGGTGACCAACCCGAACTCGCGCGAGTGGTCGGTGGCCGCCTCGCTGTTCGGCTCGCTGGCGAAACAGTCCGGCGGCCGCTTCGACATCGGCCTCGGCCGCGGCGACAGCGCCGTGCGGGTGATGGGCAAAAAGCCCTCGACCATCAGCCGGATGGAAGAATTCACCCACGTCGTCAAGTCGCTGATCCGCGGCGAGGAAGTGCAGTACGGCGAATGCCCCGAGCCGGTGAAATTCCCTTGGGCCCAGGGCTATGAGCTGCCGGTCTGGATCGGCGCCTACGGTCCCAAGGCCCTGGCCTCGGCCGGCAAGGTCGGTGACGGTGTTGTCCTGCAAATTGCTGAACCCAAGATCATCAAGTGGCTGGCGGATCAGGCCAAGGCCGGCGGCGAGGCCGAAGGCCGCGACATGTCGAACTACCGCGTCATGGCCGCAGCACCCGCCCATACCGGCCCGATCGAGGAAGGTATTGAGAAGACCAAGTGGTTCCCCGCCATGGTCGGCAACCATGTCGCTGACATCGTTGAAAAATACGGCACCGACGGTGATCACGTCCCGACCAGCCTGACCGACTACATCAAGAACCGCAAGGGCTACGATTACTCCAAGCACGGGCAGAGCGATAACCCGTACCTGGACTTCATCACCGAAGACATCGTCAAGAGCTTCTGCGTGCTGGGCACCCCGGACGAGCATATCGCCAAGATCCGCGATCTGCAGGATGCCGGCACCACCCAGTTCAACATCTATCTCGACAGCGGCGACGAAGAGAAAATCATCGCCGACTACGCCGAGAAGATCATCCCGGCCTTCCGCTGAACTGCGCCGGGCACCAGCCCGGAAACGGCACCGTCCGGACAAATCTCCCCGCGGACGGTGCCTATTGGCGGGCGGCTCCGGCTGCCCGCTCCTTTCTTTGCCGCGCGGTCTGCCTGCACCGGCAGATTGTTTTGACCCGGCCTTTTGCGCGCGACCGCTGGCAACAGCCTTTGACTTGTGCCAATAGGGCGTCAGATAAACATTTTTATAAGTGGCGGAATTTACATGGCGCGCATGGCAGCTGAAAAGCCGAAGACCCGGATTCAGCGGAAAAAGACGGAACAGATCCTGGCCGCCGCACTGGAGGTTTTTGCCCAGCACGGATCCTCCGGCGCGTCGATCAACCTGATTGCCAAGAACGCCGGGCTGACCACGCCGAACCTGCTGTATTACTTCGAAAGCAAGGACGCGATCCGCCAGGAGCTGCTGGCCCGCACCCTGCAGCTGTGGATGGCGCCTTTGAACATGCTGAGCCAGCACGGCGACCCGATCGACGAAATCTGCCAGTACATCCGCCGCAAGCTGGAAATCTCGCGGAATTTTCCCAAGGAAAGCAAGTTCTTCGCCAATGAGATCCTCAGCGGCCTGCCGCAGTCGCGCAGCGAGATCTTCGGCCCGCTGAAAGAGCTTTACAACACCAAGATCACGGTGCTGGAGGACTGGATGCGCGAGGGCCGGATTGCTACCGTCGATCCGCACCATCTGCTGTATTCGATTTGGGCCACCACCCAGCACTACGCCGATTTCGACGTGCAGATCGAGGAAATCGCCCCCGCCAAGGCACAGGACCGCTATGCCGAGGCCGAGGTGTTCCTGCTGGAGATGTACCAGAAGCTGCTGGCCGTAGACGCCGGCTGACGGCCGCGGACCGCCGCGGCGGTTACGGGATCCGCGCCCGGTCGATGAATTTGCGCAGCGCAAAGCGGGACCGCACCACGCGGATGCCCGGAATGCGCAGCAGCTTGGTCTGCAGGAAGGTTTCGAATTCCTCCAGGCTTTCCACCACGATTTCCAGCAGAAAATCCTGCGCGCCGGTCATCAGCGTGCCGGTGACCACCTCCTCGAACTGGGCAGTCCTCTTCTGGAACCGGGCGATTTCGTCCGCGTCCTGGCGCTCCAGCTCCACCGAGACAAAGGCGGTGATGCCAAACCCCGCAGCCTTGCGGTCGATGCGGGCGATGTAGCCGGAAATCAGGCCGCTTTCCTCCAGCCGCTGCAGGCGCCGCTTGCAGGGCGTCTGGGACAGGCCGACTCGGGCCGCCAGCTGCACCAGCGGAATCCGCCCGTCATCGCGCAGCGCGCGAAGTATCTCCCGATCAACTGAATCCGTAGCGAGAACCACCATAAATTTTGCTTTTCCGAGTGTATTTTCTCTGATTTTTGCTTCAGTACCCCCATATTCGTTATTTTTCAACCATGCGGTTTTGCTAAGCTGGGCAGACAGGCCCTGCCGCGCGCGGCGCGTGCTGCCTTGCAGGGGCTTTGATCAGAAAGGGACCGCATGAGTGATGATTTCCCGCCGCTATCGCTGAACGTGCCGGAACCGGGCTGCCGCCCGGGCGACACGCCGGATTTTTCGGATTTCGAGATCCCGCGCGCCGGGGCCGTCAAACGCCCGCCGGTTGACGCAGACCCGGATTCGATCCGCGATATGGCGTTTTCCATCGTCCGGGTGCTGAACAAGGACGGCGAGGCGGTTGGCGACTGGGCCGGCGCGCTCAGCCCGGACGAGCTGCGCGAGGGCCTGCGCCACATGCTGACCCTGCGCACCTTTGATGCCCGGATGATGAACGCGCAGCGCCAGGGCAAGACCAGCTTCTACATGCAGCACCTTGGCGAAGAGGCGGTGTCCTGCGCCTTCTCCCGCGCGCTGCGTCCGGGCGACATGAACTTCCCGACCTACCGTCAGGCGGGGCTGCTGATCGCGGGCGGCTATCCGATGCTGACGATGATGAACCAGATCTATTCCAACGCTGACGACCCGCTGCACGGGCGCCAGCTGCCGATCATGTATTCCTCCAAGGAACACGGGTTCTTCTCGATCTCCGGCAACCTTGGCACCCAGTTCGTGCAGTCGGTCGGCTGGGCGATGGCCTCGGCCATTTCGGGCGACACCAAGATCGCCACCGGCTGGATCGGCGACGGCTCAACGGCTGAGAGCGATTTCCACGCCGCCATGGTCTTTGCCTCCACCTACAGCGCGCCGGTGGTCTTGAACATCGTCAACAACCAGTGGGCCATCTCCACCTTCCAGGGCATCGCCCGCGGCGGCGTCGGCACCTTTGCGGCGCGCGGCCACGGCTTTGGCATCGCCTCGATCCGGGTGGACGGCAACGACTACCTGGCGGTGCACGCAGTGGCGAAATGGGCCTGCGAGCGGGCCCGGCGCGGCCATGGCCCGACCCTGATCGAGCATGTGACCTACCGCGCGGGCGGGCACTCCACCAGCGACGACCCCTCTGCCTACCGTTCCAAGAGCGAGGCCGCGGCCTGGCCTTTGGGCGACCCGATCGAGCGGCTGAAGAAGCACCTCATCGCCATCGGCGAGTGGAGCGAGGACCGCCACACCCAGGCCCAGGCAGAAATCCTGGACGGGGTCATCGCCACCCAGAAGCAGGCCGAGGCCATCGGCACCTTGGGCGGCGGCAAGACCCCCAGCCCGCGTGACATGTTCGAGGGCGTCTATGAAACCATGCCGCCGCATCTGATCCGGCAGCGTCAGGAAGCAGGGTACTGAAATGGCCAGCATGACCATGATCGAGGCCATCCGCGAGGCCCATGACGTCGCGATGGCAGCAGATGACCGCGTCGTCGTCTTCGGCGAGGATGTGGGGTTCTTCGGCGGCGTCTTCCGCTGCACCGCGGGCTTGCAGCAGAAATACGGGAAATCCCGCTGCTTTGACGCGCCGATCAATGAATCGGGCATCGTCGGCACCGCCATCGGCATGGCGGCCTACGGGCTGAAGCCGGTGATCGAGATCCAGTTCGCCGATTACGTCTATCCGGCCTACGACCAGATCGTCTCGGAGGCGGCGCGCCTGCGCCACCGCTCCAACGCCGATTTCACCTGCCCGCTGGTGATCCGCATGCCCACCGGCGGCGGCATCTTCGGCGGCCAGACCCACAGCCAGAGCCCGGAGGCGCTGTTCACCCATGTGTCGGGGCTGAAGGTGGTGGTGCCGTCCAATCCGCGCGACGCCAAGGGGCTGTTGCTGGCCGCCATCGAGGATCCCGATCCGGTGATCTTCCTGGAACCCAAGCGGCTTTATAACGGCCCCTTCGACGGCTACCATGACCGCCCGGTGACCAGCTGGAAAAACCACCCCAAGGGCGAGGTGCCGGAGGGCGCGGAAATCGTGCCGCTGGGCAAGGCCAGCATCACCCGCGAAGGCGCGGATGTGACCGTTCTGGCCTATGGCACCATGGTCTATGTGGCTGAGGCCGCGGCTGAAGCCAGCGGCATCGACGCCGAGGTGATCGACCTGCGCACGCTGCTTCCGCTTGATCTGGACACGATCCAGGCCTCGGTCGAAAAGACCGGCCGCTGCGTGATCGTGCATGAGGCGACGCGCACCTCAGGGTTCGGCGCCGAACTGATGAGCCTGGTGCAGGAGACCTGTTTTTACCACCTGGAGGCGCCGATCATCCGCGTCACCGGCTGGGACACGCCCTATCCGCACGCGCAGGAATGGGAGTATTTCCCCGGCCCTGCCCGCGTCGGCGAGGCCTTGAAAAAAGTGATGGAGGGCTGACCGGATGGGTGTTTATGCCATGCGACTTCCCGATGTGGGGGAAGGCATTGCCGAGGCGGAGCTGACAGAATGGCACGTCAAGCCCGGCGATATCGTGCGCGAGGACGATATCCTGGCGGCGGTGATGACAGACAAGGCCGCAGTCGAGGTGCCCTCGGCAGTGTCCGGCAAGGTTCTGGAGCTGGGCGGCGAGATCGGCCAGATGATGGCGATCGGCTCGGTGCTGATCCGCATCGAGGTCGAGGGCGAGGGCAACGAGGCCCCCGGCTCGGCGCCGGAAACAGCCAAGGCCAGCGCCCCGGCACCGCAGCCCGCGCCGGATAAAGACGCGGACGCGGGCAAGGATGCGGGCGCGCCGGCGCCGGAAGCGCGGCCAGCGGCACCGGCTCCGGCACCTGCGGCCAAGAAACCCGGCCACCGCCTGCCGCGGCCCGAGGGCAGCAAACCGCTGGCGGCGCCGTCCGTGCGGGCGCGGGCGCGCTCCGAAGGGGTCGACCTGCGCCATGTCCCCGGCACCGGCCCGGGCGGGCGCATCAGCCACGAGGATCTGGACAGCTGGATCGAATCCGGCGGCATCCGCCAGGGCGGCGTCACGCGGGGCCGCAACACCGGCGTCGAGGAGCAGCGCGTCATCGGGATGCGCCGCAAGATCGCCGAGAAGATGGCGCTGTCCAAACGCCATATCCCGCATATCACCATCGTCGAAGAGGTGGAGATGGGCGCGCTCGAAGACCTGCGCGCCGCGCTCAACAAGAAGCACGAGGGCAGCCGCCCCAAGCTGACGCTGCTGCCCTTCCTGATGCGCGCCATCGTCGAGGCGGTGCGCGAACAGCCCGGGCTGAACGCCCGCTACGATGATGAGGAAGGCGTGATCTACCGCCACGGCGGCGTCCATATCGGCGTTGCCACGCAGACGCCCCAGGGGCTGAACGTGCCGGTGCTGCACCACGCCGAGGCAAACAGCCTGTGGGACAACGCAGGCGAGCTTGCCCGTCTGGCCGACGCCGCCCGCGACGGCTCGATCAAGCGTGAGGAGCTGACTGGCGGCACCATCACCATCACCTCGCTCGGGCCGCTTGGCGCGATTGCCACCACCCCGATCATCAACCACCCCGAGGTGGCGATTGTCGGCGTCAACAAGATGCAGATCCGCCCGGTCTGGGACGGCCAGCAATTCCGGCCGCGCAAGATGATGAACCTCTCCTGCTCCTTCGATCACCGGGTGATCGACGGCTGGGACGCGGCGGTCTTTGTGCAGAAACTGAAATCCCTGCTGGAAAATCCGGCCATGCTGTTTGTCGAGGGCTGAATGACTGATCTGAAGTGCAAACTGCTCATCATCGGCGCGGGCCCCGGCGGCTATGTCTGCGCCATCCGCGCGGGCCAGCTGGGGGTCGACACCATCGTGGTGGACGAGGCCAACCCCGGCGGCACCTGCCTGAATGTGGGCTGCATCCCCTCCAAGGCGCTGATCCACGCCGCGGACGAGTTCCACAAGATGAGCCACGCAAGCGAAGGGCCGCTGGGGATCACTGCGGGCAAGCCGGAAATCGACCTGAGCCAGACGGTCGCCTGGAAGGACGGCATCGTGAAGCGGCTGACCGGCGGCGTCAGCGGGCTGATGCGCAAGGCGGGCGTTCGTGTGGTCGAGGGCCGCGCGCGGTTCCTGGACGGCAAGACGGTGGCGGTAAAGAAGGGTGATGAAACCACCCAGATCCGCGCCGAGCGCATCGTGATCGCTTCCGGGTCTGCGCCTGTGGAGCTGCCCTCCCTGCCCTTCGGCGGCGATATCCTGTCCTCGACCGAGGCGCTGTCGCTGCAGGCGGTGCCGGAAACCCTCGCCGTGGTGGGCGCGGGCTACATCGGGCTGGAGCTGGGCACCGCTTTTGCCAAGCTGGGTGCCAAGGTCACCGTGGTTGAGGCCGAGGACCGTATCCTGCCGCTTTACGATCAGGCCCTGACCCGGCCGGTTGCCAAGCGGCTGGAAACCCTGGGTATCAAGGTGATGACCGGCGCCAGGGCCGAAGGCTTTGCCGATGGCGTTCTGAGCACCAGCCAGGGCGAAATCAAGGCCGAGAAAGTCCTGGTCACAGTCGGCCGCCGCCCGCGCATGGACGGCATCGGCGTTGATGAGCTGGCGCTGACCCTGAACGGCCCCTACATCCGGATCGACAAGACCTGCCAGACCTCGATGCGCGGCATCTACGCCATCGGCGACGTCACCGGCGAGCCGATGCTGGCGCACCGGGCCATGGCGCAGGGCGAGATGGTGGCCGAACATGCCGCGGGCCACGCGGTGGAATGGGACAAGCGCGCCATTCCGGCGGTCTGCTTCACCGACCCGGAGATTGTCACCTGCGGCGCTCTGCCGGGCGAGGTGGAGGGCAGCAGCAGCACCGAATTCCCCTTTGCCGCAAATGGCCGCGCCATGACAACAGAGCGCGAGGACGGTTTCATCCGCGTTGTCTGGCGCGATGCCGACAAGGCGGTGCTGGGGCTGCAGGCGGTTGGGGCCGGCGTGTCGGAACTGTCGGCGGCGTTTTCGCTCGCCATCGAAATGGGCGCCTGCCTGGAGGACATCGCGGCAACCATCCACGCGCATCCGACCCAGTCGGAAGGCCTGCAGGAAGCCTGCCTGCGCGCGCTGGGTCACGCGCTGCATATCTAAGGCCGCAGGCCGCCCGGAGCGATCGCAGCGCGGGCGGCCTGTTAACTTGACAAAAGAACTAAGGTAATTTAAGCGTCCGCACGCACCCTGACGGGCGCCTTTCAGCGAGACGCTCCGCGCCATTTGCGCGGCACACAGTCCAGCCATCAACGGATCAACATCCCGGCGCAGCCCGATTCTGCGCCGACGGCTGGAGTGAATTGTGAAGCTGGCTCTGTTTTTTCCAAATGCGCGCGCCCGGCTGGGCGCCTGTATGCTGCTGGCGGCAGCGGCGCTTGCGCCTGCGGCCTGCGCGGCGGATGCGTTTCCGGCGGTTATCGAGCACCGCTTTGGAACAACGATTGTACCGGCCAAACCGCAGCGCATCGTCTCGCTCAGCTACATCGGCCATGATTTCCTGATGGCGCTGGGGGAAAAACCCCATGCCCTGCGCAAGTGGTTCGGCGACCACCCCTATGGCGTCTGGCCCTGGGCGCAGGCGGCCCTGGGCGATGCCAGGCCCATCGTGCTGCAGGGCCAGATCGACATCGAACGCATCGCCGCGATGAAGCCGGACCTGATCACCGGCCAATGGTCCGGCATGAGCGAACGCGAATATGCGCTGCTGTCGCGGATCGCGCCGACCATCCCGCCGATGGCCGCCCACGGCAGCTACGGCTCCCCCTGGCAGGTCATGCTGCGCACCCTGGGCACGGCAACCGGAAACGCTGCCAAGGCCGAACAGATCATCACCCGGATCGAAGGCCGCTTTGCCACGATCCGCGCCGCGCACCCGGAGTGGCAGGGCGCAAGCGCCGTCATGGTCTCGGTCCCCCGGACCGGCGCCTATTCCGCCAGCGACATCCGCGGCCAGTTCCTGGCTGCTCTGGGGTTCACCGTGCCGGAGGTGGAAAACCCGTTTGCGCCTGCAAACGCTTACTATGCCCTGCTTCCCGATGAGGATCTCTCGCCCATCGACACGGATGCGCTGATCTGGATTGACGCACGCGGATCGGCGCCGCGCCTCAAACGCCTGCCGCTGCGCCCTACCCTGCGCGCCTACCGCGAGGGGCGGGAGATCTATGCCGGGCGGCTGCTGTCCTCGGCGCTGTCCCATTCGAGCCCCTTGAGCCTGGATGCCGCGCTGGACCAACTGGTGCCGCAACTGGAGGCGGCGCTGGACGGCGACCCTGGCACCCCCGTTTCCAGCATGGCCGAAGCCGGCCTGCTGCCGGAGGTCCGCTGACATGTCCGTCTCAGCCATCGGTGTGTCTCCGCCACGCCCCGCCGCCAGCCTGCGCGGCCTGCGGCTCACCGGATCCCTGCTGGGACTGGCCATCCTGTCGGCCGCCGCGCTGCGCTTCGGCTTCCGGCCCGCCGGCTGGGACACCGTCTGGGCGGCGCTGACCGCTTACGACCCGGACGATGCCGGCCATATCGTGATCCGCAGCATGCGCCTGCCGCGGCTGGCGGGCGCGGTGCTTGCCGGCGCGGCGCTCGGCATCTCCGGCGCGCTGATCCAGGGGATGACCCGCAACCCGCTGGCCGATCCGGGCCTGCTGGGCATCAACGGCGGCGCCGCGCTTGGCGTGGTGATCTGCATTCTGGGCTTCGGCATCACCGATCCGGCAGCCTTTGTCTGGGTGGCGCTTGGCGGCGCGCTGGCGGCCTCGGTTGCGGTGTTCCTGCTGGGTGGCGGCAGCGGCGCCAGCCCGCTGCGGCTGGTGCTGGCGGGCGCGGCGCTCAGCGCGCTGATCCTGGCGCTGACCCGGGCGCTGCTGCTGGTCAGTTCGCAAACCCTGGATATTTACCGTTTCTGGGTGCTGGGCGGGTTCGACGGCATTGTGCCCGCCACCCTTGTTGCGCTGCTGCCCTTCCTGGCCCTGGGCGCAGGGCTGGCCGCTGTGGCCGCCGCCGGGCTGAACGCGCTGCTGCTGGGCGAGGACACCGCCCGCGGTCTGGGCGTGCGCACCGGGCTGGCGCGGGCCACCGCCGGGAGCGCCATCGTGCTTCTGTGCGGCACCACCGTTGCAATGGCCGGGCCGATTGCCTTTGCCGGGCTGATCGTGCCGCATCTGGCCCGCTGGGCCGCAGGGCCGGACATGCGCTGGACGCTGGCCTTCTCCGCGGTGTTCGGGCCGCTGCTGCTGGTGGCCGCCGATCTGGCCGGACGCCTGCCGCTGTTCGGCGGCAATATGCAGGCGGGCGTGATGACCGCGCTGATCGGCGGGCCGGTGCTGATCTGGATGGTGCGCCGGAACGGAGTGCGCAGCCTATGACCTGGACCTTCCGTTTCGCTGCCCTGTCGGTGCAGATCTCGCGCCGCGCCCTGCTGGCCGGCCTTTGCCTGGCGACCCTGCTGCTGGCCGCCGCCCTGCTGGCAGTGCAGACCGGCAGTTACCCGCTCAGCAGCGGGCAGATGGCCGCGGTGCTGCAAGGCCGGGGCACCGGTATTGAGCAGATGATCCTGCTGGATCACCGGCTGCCGCGGATTGCGGCGGCGCTTGGTGCCGGTGCCGCCTTCGGCCTGGCGGGGGCGATGTTCCAGACGATGCTGCGCAATCCGCTCGCCGCGCCCGATGTGATCGGTTTCAACGCCGGCGCGAGCTGCGGCGCCCTGGCCGCGGTGATCCTGACCGGCGGCATGATGCTGGCGGGCGCCATCGCCGGCGCGGCGCTGGCCGCAGCGCTGGTGCTCCTGCTGAGCTGGAAGGACGGGCTGGCCCCGGGCCGGCTGATCCTGACCGGCATCGGCGCCAGCCTGACACTGACCGCCGCCGCCGATCTGCTGGTCAGCCGCATCGACCCGCAGACCGCCTCCGACCTGCTGAGCTGGCTCACCGGATCGCTGCACAGCCGCAGCTGGGAAGACGCCGCGCGGGTCTGGGCCGGGCTGGCGCTGCTGGCGCCGGTGCTGTGGCGGCTGCACTTCCCGCTGGCGCGGCTGGCGATGGATGACGGCATCGCAACCGGCCTCGGCCTGCCGGTCTCCGGCCTGCGGCTGGCGGTCGCCGGTGCCGGC
>NZ_KI421503.1:0-71452 GCF_000473145.1 Leisingera daeponensis DSM 23529
CAGAGGCTCGAACCCACTCGATCACCAGGCGGTTTAGATGCGGCGACAAGCTGTAGCGATCACAGAACACCGTAACTCAATATATAGGGATAATAGCGACATCTTCGACACAGTTATTTGGTCATGTCTCGCGGCGATACCTATGTAACAATCTGTTTTATATTGACTTTATGCGACTGCACGGCTGTCAAAACACATGCGGGTCTAGGACTCGAAACGCCCGACAGAACCGCGAAACCTAGGGTGCCAAAACGAACAGTATCGGCTAGGCCTTACAAACGGGCTGTGATCACTTGACGCCCGTCCGCTCTTCAATCACGGCAGACCAACAAATAACCAAGTCGCTTCAGGGGCCTGGAAGGCAGCAGAAGTCGGCTGGGTTGCCCCAGCCGATTCTTTGCGTCACACGGAGTCTTTGGGCCCCCAGGGGATGACGGCCTGCAGAGACAGATCATCCTGGTTGGCGGCCTTGCCGAGGTTGGCGTTGAAGCCGTGGTCGCGGATGGTCAGCGTGTAGTAGTCGGCGCCGGTCTCCTTGTTCTGCTTCTTCCAGATACCGCCGCACTCGACCAGCTTGCCGCGCGGAGAGCGGCCGAGGACGCGGTGCGTGGGGGCCATCGGGTTCGTGCTCGCGACGGGTTCGACCGTAATGTCGAGGTCGAAGGTCAGGGTCGAGATGGAGCCGACGCCCTTGGCGGTTTCGATGTCGGCGCTGGTGAATTTGATGCAGTTCGTGGTCATTGCTCTTCTCCTTGTTTGCGTTGCAATGATGGTCACCTTGCAGCTGGCCAAGGCACGGCCACACCGAAGGCGGAGCGCAGCGGAGAGGGGCAGGCGCCGGTCTTTTTGCCTCGCGCGGAATGACCCGCAGGGGCAGGGGAAAAAGATCGGCGACAACCTTTGTGGATGGGACGACAGCTGCGACCAGCATGTCATGCAACTCAGACAAAGGGAGAAGTGCGGTGGCCGCGAAGGAAAGGGGGGGCGAACAAGCCGAGGGAGATGCTGCCGGGCACAAGTGACGTCTTCGCAACTGTACTGACAATTGAGATTCAGTAAGCCCAAAGTCGCCAGATCACAATGCGATGGCAGCAGCGGGCATTTACCCAAATCCTCTGGCAGGGCAGGATCGTTTGCGTCAGCATTCGGCGATCCTGGGCTCCGGGTACGATCGCGGAGAGACGCACTCATCTGCGCAGTGCACGACAACCGGTCAGAACAGGCACCCGAAGCGCTTTCGTTACCTAATGGCAAAGCTGCTTCCGCAAAGACGCCTAACTGAAGTTCGGATCTGGGTTAGAGATCGCTCAGCAGCTCGATCGCACGTGCAAGCGGCAAAGCGCGAATGTCATTCGACATCGGAACTTCACGCTCTCCCGCATAGACAAGGAAGCTTCGATTGGCCCGTGTATCCTCCGCGCCCGTGTGAAACCCTCTTGAGACCTTTGGCGTGGTTGTGCGCTTTATCTCGATCGCCCAGGTCTCGCCGCCGGGCAGGCGGAGGACCAGATCGAGCTCCGCACCTGCGGAGGTTCTGTAGAAGTAGGGCTCTGTGCCGGTAGGTGCCGCGGCAAGAAGGGTCTCTATGCAAAACCCTTCCCAGCTTCCTCCCACCACAGGATGACCGAGGAGCCCTTCGATCGTGCCGATACCGAGAAGGGCATGAACGATGCCGCTGTCCCTGACATAGACCTTGGGCGATTTGACTAGACGCTTGCCGACATTGTCATGCCAGGGCTGCAGCCGCCGCACGAGCATGAGGTCGACAAGCAAATCGAGATACCGACCGACCGTCTGCCCTGAAACACCCAAGCCTTCGGCGAGTGCGGCGGCGTTCAAAAGACCGCCCTGAACATGCGCCAGCATGGTCCAGAAGCGCCGCAAAGTCGCGGCCGGAATCCGCGGCCCGAGGGCAGGGATGTCCCGTTCGAGGTAGGTGCGCAGGAAATCCAGGCGCCAGTCCATGCTGTCCTGATCGCTCCCAGCCGAGAAACTGTCGGGAAAGCCGCCGCGCAGCCACAGCGTGTTCAGTTGATCCGCACCCACCTCCGCGAGCTGCAGGGGGGGCATCTCGATATACCTGACACGGCCCGCGAGGGACTCGGCCGACTGCTGTAAAAGGACATTTGAGGCAGACCCAAGCAAGAGGAACTGGCCCGTCCGGAACCCAGCCCGACGGCGGTGATCGATCTGGCCTCGAAGGGTTTTGAATAGACCAGGCATCTGCTGAACCTCGTCCAGGATAACAAGCTTGCCCGCTTGCTCGTCGAGATAGAGATCTGGCTCGACCAGGATTTGCCTGTCCGCCCCTCGCTCAAGATCGAGATAGACTGACGGCTGCTCAGAAGCGATGTCGAGTGCAAGTGTCGTTTTCCCAACCTGGCGGGGGCCGAGAAGGACCACGGCGGCTTGGCTCTCTAAGGCAGATTGCACGAGTTGATGGGTCTTACGTTGGTACATACCTTGCAAATACTCCATATCGCGGAAGATTTGCAAGGTTAATCTTTGCAGCAGCCACATACGGTTGCTCTATTCGGAGTATCATATTACCGCAGCACAATAGCAGTGGCTCAGGAGCAGCGGCGCAATATGACTGCATTCGAATCCATATCCAAGGGACTAAGAGAGGCTCTGGGTTTCGCGAATGCCGACCTCGTCGGTTCGAAGGTGCATGAGGTTCCCGTCGCCGAAGTCCATCAACAAAGCGGCCAGTCCCAAGCAGCGTTTGCAAAGAAGCCTTCTGTCGTGCAGGACCTTTTGCGCGGCGCGTGAACCGGGGCCTAAGCCCCGATCCTCTTGATGCGGATGCCTAGCTTGCGGGCCTTGTCGACGATGTTCTCGGTGATCCCTGAACCAGGTGTCGCGATCAGACCCTGCGGCATAGTTTCGAGCATCTTGTCGTTGCGCTTGAAGGGGGCGGCCTTGCCGTGGCTCTTCCAGTCGGGTTTAAAGACCACTTGGGTGACGCCACGGGTATCTGCCCAGCGGGCCGCGATCATCTCAGCGCCTTTGGGCGTGCCGCCATGCAGCAGCACCATATCGGGATACTTGGTGTGCGTGGCGTCGAGGACGGACCAGATCAGATCATAGGCCTGATAGTCCCCGCCCGAGAAAGCAATCCGCGTGCCTTCGGGGCAGTGCACCTCGGTCTCCTTGCGCCGCTTGGCTGAGAGATAGGCCCGGCTGTCCACCACGGCGGAGGTGAGCCCGCGATGCGAGACCTTGGAACCAGTGCGCGGCAGCCAGGGTGAACCTGTGGCGGCCGAGAAGTGGTCTACCGCCAGATCCCGCATCTGCTCAAAAGCGTCGCGATGGTCCCAGAGCTTGAGCCCGATCATCAGGAGGCGCTCGAGCTCGACCGAGGCGACCTCGGAGCCGTCCTGTACGCCCAGACTTTCCCGGACCTCGAATTCATTGTCGTCGAGAAGCTTCTGGATATGGATGAGCCGGCGATGGAAGATCGAGGTGAGGGACCAGAGCATCTCTTCGAGATTGTCTTCCAACTGGCTGCCGGTGAGGAGGCCGGTGGTGGTGTCGAAAAGCGTCGCCATGGCGAGCTCGACCTCGTCGGGCTGGGGCAGGGGGCGATGATCGGTCTCGCCGGGACCCGGTGTTGCGCCATGAAGTGCAAGGTGGTCGAGGATGGCGGAGGTTGCACCGGTCTCCTCTTGAGTGTCTGTTTGATGGGGCATTGTCTGGTTCCTCTGTTTGATCTGACCCGATTTGGATGGGGCGATACCAGGACCGGCGGCGACCGGGCCGCATCCGTCCGGATCGAAGCGCAGCGGAGAATGCGCCGCGGGCCGGAAAATTGTTCCCGCGAGGAATGGCCCGCCACGGTCATGTGGTGGGGCAGGGGAATTTTTTGGTTCGGGGCGCATTGCTGCCCGGGCGAGGGGCACTCAGCCCCGACCCGCTGGTCCATCGCTCCCCTTTTCCAAACGGGATCAGATCGAACCTGCGGAACCTTTGCCCTGTCGGACATCCCCGGGGAGGTTGGCGGTCAGCCGTCCTCGATCTCCAGACCTTGTGCTTTCATGGCCCCTAACAGGGAACGGCGCAGCGCATCTCTGCCAAATGCCCGCAGATCGTCGTTGAAATCGCCCATGCTTGGCACGAGTTCTCCACAGGTAATTATAAGCGATTCCAGTTGGTTACGCAATCT
Organism: Leisingera daeponensis DSM 23529; assembly: GCF_000473145.1. Lineage (NCBI taxonomy): Bacteria > Pseudomonadati > Pseudomonadota > Alphaproteobacteria > Rhodobacterales > Roseobacteraceae > Leisingera > Leisingera daeponensis. Next base: position 4,166 of record NZ_KI421503.1, read on the forward strand.
TGTTGATGCATTGCGTCCAGCTTCGTCATTGTCCCGCGCGATCCAGATGCGCTTGATCCCCGGCGGCGGAATGAAGAGGCCGAGATGGGTGGTGGTGAGACAGGAGGCGAGGTCGAACTCAGGGAGCGCCGTGCCGACCGAGAGGGTGTTCTCGAGACCTTCGCCGACGATGAGATCAGAGCGAGCGGTGCCGGACCAGAAGCGGATGGCATGGCCGTGCAGCTGCCCCAGGATCCGTTTCGGGCTCTCGATCGCGGCCAAACCGCCGGTGGACGGGTCGAGATAGACCCTTGCGCATCCGGTGATCTGGCCCCGATTGTCGGTGATCTTCGCGAGCAGGGCAGGGGCCCTTTGCGGCGGATCGGGATCGTCCTCGCCCTGCCGCAGGAAGACCCTCGGGTGATAGCGGAGTGCCGGACCCAGCCGTGTGATGCCGCGCCCCTGCAGATAGGTGGCGGCCAGGGTGCCAAGCACCGGCTTGCCAGCGGCGAAAAGTTTCCGCGCCCGCGCGATGCGTCTGCTGGAGGCTGCATCCGGGCGCTCAGCCCATTGGGTCTCACGAGGTGCGGCAGGGCAGGGGGCCTCGCCGAGAAAGGACCGAGCCTCCCTCAGCGTTTCCTTCAGCGTGACCGACGCAAGTCGCTCATGCAGCAGGTCGATCAGATCGCCATATTCACCCGTCGCATAGTCGTTCCAGGACCCAGCCTTGCGCCCACCTTGCGCCTGGAGCCGGATCGCGAGACTCTGCCCTTTGGCGCCCGAAGTATCGCCAATCTGCCAATAATTGCCCTGCTTGCGCCCCTCGGGGAAGTACTGGCGGCAGAAACTCTCGGCGCGATCAGCGAGATCGGCCGAGAGATCTGCGATGCTGCGCCGCGCGCTCATGCGGCGGCATCCGCAGCACTTGCACCAACCGGATGATCTACGAGTACACGCGCCAGCACGTCGATGCCATCTACCGGGATGAACACTCGCGTCTTCCATTGGATCACTTCGGTGAAACAGCCCAGGGCCTTCAGCCTGGGCAGGGCCGCGCCAGACGCGCCAATGAGTTCAAGCCTCGGTTGTCCCATGACCAGCGAGCGGCGCAGTTGGTAGCCGCTAAGAAGGTTCAGAGTCGTTCTAGCCTGCATCACCGCGGCGAGGACCTCTTGAGGCGACATCTCGATCTGACAATCGAGCCCGAGCCGCGCATAGACGTTCAAGAGCTGCTCCTGGCTGACCAGACGCCCGATGGCGCGTTCCCCGTCCTCAGTCTGCAGGCGGTAGATGCGCATATTGTCGGCGGGCAGCCGGTCCCAGATCGGCAGGAGCAACCCGCAGATCAGCGTGATTTTCGACGTCGTGAACTCCGGCACCGTCTCAACCTCGGCCTGCCAGAGCTGTTCGAACATCGCATCATCGATCTCTTCCCAGTGCGACTTCGAGAACTCGGTCAGTGCGAGGATTTCGGTCGCCATAGGTCGTAGCAGTTTCACCCGCAGGATCGGCACGCCGTCCTCATCCATGAAGGCCGGCGCCTTCACCATCAGCGCCGCACGCTTGGAGGTCTTGTTCCAACAGAGCGTCGCACCCTTCGTATCGGCCCAGATGGCTTTGACGCGGGGCAGGGTGAGCGGGTCGTTGCGATCCGTGCGTTCAACTGTCAGCGCCGTCGCGGTCGCACCCGTTGCCTCATGCTCAAAGATGACCTTACGCTCAACAACCTCGAACTTCTCGGCCCGCAGGGTTTCCAGGCCAACGTCAAGCGTGCCGGCCTGGCGCGCATCCTCGATGATCGCGGAGAGGAAGGTGCCAAACGCATCAAAGATGGCGTCCTGCATCTCAATGGTGAGCGCCAGACAGCGATTGAGGAACTGCTGGATTGGCGGCAGGGCCTCTTTCATCGAGCCGTCCGCGTCATCGAGCGTCAGACCGGTCATCTCTTGGAACCGCGAATATGAGCAGGCATCGATCTTGCCAGCGCGCAGTTTGTAGAAGAACAGACGCAGGGCTGCGCGCGCATAGGGGCTTTCCAGATTGTCTTCCGCGCGGAACATGTTCTGGCCACCGGTCTCACGTTGGCCTTTGGTGATCGCCCCAAGCGTGTCGAGACGCCGCGCGATGGTGGAGAGAAACCGCTTCTCGCCTTTGACGTTCGTGGCGACGGGTCGAAACAGCGGCGGTTGTGCCTGATTGGTGCGGTTGGTACGGCCAAGGCCTTGGATGGCATTGTCAGCCTTCCAGCCTGGCTCCAACAGGTAATGCACACGCAGGCGCTGGTTCTTGGCCCCAAGATCAGCATGGTAGCTCCGTCCCGTGCCACCGGCGTCTGAGAACACCAGAATGCGCTTGGTGTCGTCCATAAAGGCCTGGGTTTCGCCGAGGTTTGAAGAAGCAGGTCTGTTCTCGACTTTGAGACGCCCGTCAGGCGTGCGCACGATCCGGCGTTTACGCCCCGTGACTTCAGCCACGACACCGCCGCCAAAGTGCCAGAGGATCTGATCCAATGCACCTTGCACGGGTGCAAGTGCGCCAAGATGCTCGATGAGATCATCCTTCCTGCGCTCCGCCTCGCGGCAAATCACCGGATTGCCAGTGGCATCAAGGGCTGGGCGGGAGCGCAGATCACCGTTCTCGTCGGTGTAGGGTTCAAACAGCTGTGTGGGGAAGGAATGTGCCAAATAATCCATCACATATTCCCTCGGCGTGATGTCGACCTGCAGATCATGCCACTCTGACGGTGGGATATCGGCAAGGCGACGTTCCATCAGCGCCTCACTGGTCGAGACGACTTGCACAACGACGGAATGGCCTGCCTCAAGGTCAGCATCGATGGCTTTGATGAGTGTGGGGCATTTCATCGCCGTGATCAGATGGTTGAAAAAGCGCTGCTTGTTGCTCTCAAACGCCGAACGCGCGGCGGATCTCGCCTGGGGGTTCAGCGTGCCGGTCTCGGAGGAAATACCCGAGGCCTGCAGCGCGGCCTCGAGATGGGTGTGGATGATCTGATAGGCATCGGCGTAGCTGTCGTAGATCGCGACCTGGGCAGGCGTCAGCTCATGGACCAGCATCTCGTATTCGACCCCGGCATAGGAGAGGGACCGCGCGAGATAGAGCCCGAGCGCCTTCAGGTCGCGCGAGATCATCTCCATGGCCGCAATGCCCCCAGCCTCCATCGCGGCGACGAATTCCGCCCGCGTCACGAAGGGGAAATCCCCAGTGCCCCAAAGGCCAAGTCGCGAAGCATAGGCGAGATTGCCGACGACCGTAGCGCCGGTGGCCGAGACATAGAGCACACGCGCATCGGGCACGGCGTTCTGCAGTGCGAGACCCGCAAGGCCCTGTTGGGACGCCTTCTTGTCGCCGCGCGCGGCCTTTTCGCCAGCCGCATTGGCCATCGCATGGCTTTCATCAAAGGCGATCACGCCGTCAAAATCGGTACCAAGCCATGCAACAACCTGATCAAGGCGTGAGGCTTTGCCGTCCCGCTCGGCAGAGCGCAGCGTGGCATAGGTGATAAAAAGGATGCCTTCGGGCAGACGGATGTCGCTCCCCTGGCGGAATTTCGACAGCGGCACGATATCGCTTTCGCGCCCCCCGAGCGCCATCCAGTCACGTCGCGCATCCTCGATAAGCTTGTCGCTTTTTGACACCCAGACCGCACGGCGGCGTCCTTGCAACCAGTTGTCGAGGATGATGCCCGCGACCTGCCGCCCCTTGCCGCAGCCCGTGCCATCACCCAGGAACCAGCCCTTGCGGAGGCGGAAGGCACCCTCGTCGCCCTCGGCCGCCGCCATCAGCTGACCTTCGATGTCGCCGCGCTTGAACCAGCCCTTCAGGTGCGTCTCGTGGGCATTGCCCGCGTAGATTACACTTTCCAGCTGCGGCGCGGAGAGGAGGCCATCCGCGACGAGGCTCTTCGGCAGGAGCGGGCGGTAGGTCGGGACAGGTGGCGGCACCGAGGCCATGGCGGCGGATTGGACAAGTGCGGTCGGATGCACCGCCGCGCCGTCTATCAGGATCGCCTGAAGGTCATAGGCCTCGTAGACCGTGTCCTGCAGCGTGCCGTCGGGTTCGCTCCAGGCTTTCGGCAGGTAGTCGAGTGGTGCCGTTTCGATGTCGTCGAACGGGTGCTTCGCACGTTCCTTGGCGAGCGCACGGGTTTCCTGGCGAGCGGCGTTGCGCAGGGAGTGCAGGTTCGTGCGACCTGGGCGGGTCGGCACCGACAGGGCCGTACTGGAGGGGCAGGGCGGAGCGCTGCGCCGCGCCGGGCAATGGGCGAGCACTGCGGAGAGAAGATCACCCGTTGTCGCACAGATCGGATGGTAGGTGGTCGCGTTTTCGACAGGTGCGGTGTCGCCTTCGTCGGCCACACGCTTGTCGATCACCGTGAGCCGCGTGTCGATCGTGGTGCCATGCCGCGCGAAGACCTTGCCGTCGATCGCGGCGGAAAACACCACGTCAGCGCTTTGCGCGATCCGCTGAAACGTCGATTGGAAAGATTTCGTCGAGGGTCGGAAACTCTCGCCGGTAATGACGGCAAGGCGCCCACCCCGCGCGAGGCGTGCCAAGGCGGAAAGCACATGCTGGCTGGTTGCCTGACGGAACCGGCCTTCGACATGGTTCGCCGCGGAAAACGGCGGGTTCATCACGATGACAGAGGGCGTGATCGACCTATCCAGCCGGTCGTCGATCGACGCGGCATCGTGGTCTGAGATAACCGCATCGGGGAACAAGTGCCCAAGTAAGGCGCGTCGCGTTTCGGCGAGTTCATTCAGTGCCATACGAGCGTCTGCAATCCGGGCGAAGATCGCCAGCATGCCGGTGCCAGCGGATGGCTCGAGCACGAGATCGTCGGTCCGAAACCCCGCAGCCTGCGCGACAATGGCGGCTAGCGGCAGAGGGGTTGAGAATTGTTGCAGGCGGACACTGTCTTCCGAGCGCCGCGTGTGGGAGGGGGCCAGACCGGCGAGACGTTCGATCATGGTGAGGAAGGCTTGTGGCGAGGCGGCCTGACGTTGCATCAGCACGCCATAGCGTGAGAGCATCTGGATTTGGGCGATCTCGGCGGCCTCATAGGCGTCCTTCCAGACCCAAGCGCCGCTGGTGTCGTTGGCGCCGAAAGCATTTTCCATCGCGGCGCGGAGGGCGGCAGCGTCGATGGGTCGGCCAGCCTCGAACAAAGAGGCGAGGGTTCTCGCGGCCTGGACCAGGTTGTGGGCGAAGCGCGCGGCATCCGGCAAGGCAGGGGCCTCGGCCTCGCTTGCAAGGGGGACGGAATGGGGGTGAGCGTTCATTGGCAATCTCCGGGGTTGAGGGTTGGCCCCAAGCCCCGCGCGCACTCTTTCACCCGGGAGGGGTCACCCCTCCCGCCCTGCCTTTCGCTCTTTCATGGCAGTGCTGAACTCCGTCCCGGCAGGGGAAAGTTATCCCCAAAATCTGGGGATTGGGCTGTGGGCGCTGTCGCGGAAGCCCTTGTCAGCTTGACGCATTGCCAGCTCGCCTAAGTCTTGGGCGGTTTGCGGCCTGCGCATCCGAAACGGGCATGTCGTCGACCGAACGGCGGCCGTACAACCCTCAGGAAGAGCTCTGAAAAAGAAAAGGGCGGCATCCGGGAGGAGGTGGATGCCGCCGATTATTCCGGATCGGCTCAGGGAGGAGGAGAGAACCGATCTTGTTTGTAAGATAGTGGCTATGCTGCAATCGCACAATAGGCAGGCCATGATATTTCTGCATTGCAGCGATGCGAGACCGATTGGGATTGCCGCAAGAAAGGGAGCGTATGCCACCTGTGCCGGTTCCTAAGGGTGAGCCTGCGCTTGAGCGGCAGCGGACTGGGGTATTTGACCAAGCGACCGTACTGGCACAGCCTGTCGCGCCTCGGGCAAACAGCCCGTCTCATAGTCGCCAACGAATCCCCAGCAGGCGTCGATCTCCTCGCCATCCTGCTCAATGACATAGCCATAGACCCGACCGCCAAGATAAGCATCGTAGGTGACGATTTCGCCGCGCAGGATGTCTTCGGCCCTTTCGCGCAGAGCCTTGGTGACGCGTTTTGCACCGAACTCCTTCCGAACCGCCTCGAGCGTCACATAGACATAACCGACCTGACCGGAATCCCATGGGAAGTGAAACCCGATGGTGTTCATCGCGAGGCCGGAATGGTCATAGAGAAACACGGGCAGGATGATCGCCTTGCGCTCTGCGCGCCCGCGTAGCTGGTCCATCGAGAGGTCGCTCTGGCCCGAGACACTCGCGAGGTCACGCAAGAATGCCTTAGGGCTGTCGAACTGGTGGCTGTCGCCCAGCCGGTATCTCCGATGCCAACAGATCAGCGTTCCGAGGTTGGACCACTCCCGTGGGCTCTCAGCATCCGGGTCGTGGTAGATTTTGATGGTGTGGCCCTGGTAGGCCTCCTTGTAAACGGGGTCATGCATGTCGATTTCCTTTCTTGAAACGCAATCGACCCGCCAGGCCGGCTAAGGCGTATGCGGGTCGATCTGGACGTGGTCAGGTGGTTGGTAAGTTTACCGTCCGGCGGATCAGGCGGCAGCGCGGTTCTGGCGATGCTGGACGTGCTCGACGGAGACTTTCAGGAGCCAATCCTCGAAACCGAGAATGGTCTGGTGACCCGCAACCGCCTCGACCCAGGCCGCACGCGGATCGCGGCCGATTTGCGTCGGGTCGTTGTCGATCCGGCCATTGGCCATCCACGGCTCCGGTTGGATGCGTCCGAGCCAGTCCGCCAGCGACGGGATGCGCCCCTGGCAGTCTTCGCGCACATGCTGCTCACCAATCCAGCGGATCGGGACGACCCGGCCGGCGCTGTTAGTCAGGCTGTGGCCGAAAATTCGTTGAGCATCATAGACCCCCGCCGTATGATGACGATAGGCTCTGTGAACGAAGAGGGCCAGGTGCTCTTTGGATGAGTCGAACCAATCATGCACATGTTGGTAATCCTCTGGAACACCACCGAATTTTCGGGCGGAGCTTTCGGCGTGGTGGAGGGGATGTGCCATGTCAGAGCCCCTCATGTTCGGTGATATTGGTTTCGACATAGCGGTTCGAGTGGCTGACATCGATCTTGTCGGTCTCGAGCGCCCAGGTGAGTTCGCCATAGCCACCTTCATTGTTCTCGAAACCGGGGCTCAGCGCATAGGCAAAGTCCCAGCCGAAATCTTCGACCCGGCGGCGCATTACTTCCGTCAGGGTGATTGTGCCAGGGGTCACAACGACATCCTCGACATTGCCGGAATCGCCGTAGCCTTCGTATTGCACCTCGATGCAGATCACACCGAGGGCGCGCAGTTCGGAGAGAAGGGTCGCGCGGGTCTCGACCCGCTGTTCGGCAGCGCGTCTCTGGGATTCGAGCATCTGCGCGTAGAAATCGTTTACTTGTGTCATGTCTTCAGTCCTTTGGAATTGAGGGAAGGGGAGGGCGACCGCTACGCGAGGCCGCCCCGGAGGCTTTCTTTGGCGGGCTTCAGGCCGCCGCGACGCCGCGTTTCGCGGCCGTGCGGTCAACCAGGTTGAAATAGAGGTTCTCGGTCGCGCGCTTGAACCCCGGCGGTTTGCGCGGGGCGAGGCAACGCACAGAAGCGCTGCAACTCTCGCCATGCTCCAACGCGAACTGCGTCACCTTGTCGATGAGGTCATCCATACCCGCGGCCTGGATGCGCTTTTCGGGGTAGCTCCCCAGCATCTGGAACTGGGTGACGACAAATGCGCCATCGCGATGCGCGGGATAGAGGGTGATCTGGTAGTCGAGTGTCTTGGCCATCTCTGGTCTCCTGCAGCGAGCGGAACGCGACAATCGCACCCCTTGGAACCCGCCAGCGCGAAAGGACCGCCCTTTGTGCAAGGGCGGTCCGGGGTGTTTTCTTGGTGGGAACGGGGTCGTCAGTATTCTGACGGGAGAAGCAGGGTGAGGACCCGGCGCGTCTGTTCGGGGTCGGAAGGTTCAGGCGAGCCATATTGGTAGTCGACGTCATACAGATCGACCTTGAACCAGACCGTCGTGCCATCGAATTCGATGACCCCCATTTCGTGCCAGCCTTGGGGGTCGCTGTCGGCATTGAACCCGTTGAACGCGGCAACACGGCGGGTCAGTTCCAGTTGCGCATCGATCCCAAGTGCCGCGACGCCGCGTGTCATAACGAACTGGCCCTTTGGGGCATCGGCGGCCGGGGTTGTGCCGAGGATGGAGCGGCGAAACGCGTCATTCTGCGCAGCGATCCGCGCGGCTTCCTGAACGGGATCGAGGTCGAGGGTCGTGGTCATGGGATGTCTCCGGGACGGGCCAGCCGATCCGATATCGGCTGCAGGCAACCCGCCAGCCGGAAAGGGCCGCCCTCGATGTGAGGACGGCCCTAGGCTCATGTCGTGTTCAGTTGGAAGTCTAATCGTCAGGCGGCATCCTCACTGAGGAAGGCGGGCAAGGACGATGGTTCATCGCTCTCTGCCTCGGCCAGAGCGTCTGCGGCGGGCACGGCGCCTTCCTCGGCCTCGGGCGCATCGCCAATCATTTTGGCGGCAGCCTCCGTCGCATAGACAAACACCATCCCGTCGGGCAGCCAGCGCGTCGTCTTTGCTGCCGTCGCAGCGTCGAAACCTTCCGTTTCGCCGGCCGTTTCCGCAAAGGCCCGCTCCATGGCAGCGGCGAGATCGCCCTTGCGCTCGCGATTACGATCTTCGGCGTAGTCGTCGCCGATCAGCTTGCGCGCTGTGGCCACAGCATGCCCCTTGTTGACCCGACCCCAGTAGTTTTGTGCGGTAGGGCGCCAGCAGGCCGCCACATCGACGTCAAGCCGCGCGCCGATCTCCTCGATGATCGGAGAGGGGCGATTGTCAGAGGAGAGCTGCGGTTTGACCGCCAGACCCGTTGCCCAGGCGAACAGCGCCTGCTTGTCCAAAATGGGCAGAGCCGACATCGCCCGGAAGTCTTCGGGCTTCTCCAGCGTCATCCAGTCGGTGGCGAGGTCCTGTTCCAGCGCCTCGAGCATCTTCTGGGCGACAGTGTCCGCGTGCAGCACCTCACGGTTTTGCGCCTGGAAGGGCGGGATCGAGATGTCGAGTGCCTCGTTGTTGTAGGACCGCCCCAAAGCCTGCTCGCAGAGCGCGTAGAGCATCGCGTCAAACGCCACTTCGAAATCCGCCGCCAGGTGTGACCGCAGGATGTGCTGGCGCGTGGCGCGCAGATCGTCGGCGAGGTTCGCCGAAATCCCGTCCGCCTTGCGCAATGTCGCAGCCGGGTCGGAGGTCGGCACCGGTGTGGAGGAGGTCGGCGGCGTCACCTGCGGACGGGCAGGGGAGGGGGCGCCATCCGCAACTACGGTGACCTCATCAGGTTCCGGCGCGGCAGGGATATCCTTGGGCCGCACCAAGCCTTTCTCGACGCGCAACGCCCCGTCGTGACCGATGGTCAGAACGACACCGGCGATGGCGCGGTCCTCGTCGGCAAAAGGCTGTCGCTCGCGCTGCAAGGCCTCGATCTCGCGGAGGCGCGGCTCGATGGCGTGGTATTCTTTAGTCTCGGCTTCCGTCCAGTCCTCCCCGTCATTCTGCGCCGCCAATTCTTCCTCACGCGCGATCAGACGTTCCTCCTGGGCGAGCAGGTCCGGATCAGGCTCGATGTCCGGCGGATAGACCCGCCCGAAACTGCGAAACGCGCCGTAATCCACCGAGAGATGCACCTCGACCCATTTCCACGCCGCCTCGAAGGGTTTGGCGGCGGTTTGCAGCTTCTCGATGGCAAGGCGCTCCAGGAGCTCGGGGTTTTCCATATGGGCGCTGGCCCGGTCGTCGAAGAGATCACGCAGCAGAACACCGCCCGCCGCCTCATAGGCTTCGATGCCGACAAAGCGCCCCAAAGCCGAGTGCGCCGAGTGCGCGGTCTCGGTCAGATGGCGTTTGATGCTTTGCGGATGGATGTGATAGCTGCCCTTCACCGCGTTCCAGACAGCCAGTTGGCGATCATGATCGTCGGTCAGCGTGAAGGCCATCACGCATTCGAGAGTCAGGTCGCCCGCGCGGAACTGCTCGATGATCTCGGGCGCGACACGGGCGAGTTTGAGGCGACGGCGCACCAGGTCGACGGAAACGCCGAACTTCAGCGCGATCTCTTCTTCGCTGCGGCCCTCGCCGATCATGTTGTCGAACGCCTCGAACTGGTCGGCGGGATGCATCGCCGCGCGCTGGAGGTTTTCCGTGGCGGAAGCGAGGATAGCTTCGCGCTCATCTTCAACAAGGCAGGGCACAGGATGATCTGCCGGGATAATGCCGTCTTCGGCGAGCTGCTTCAACGCCTTGAGGCGACGCCCCCCTGCATCGACCGCAAAACGCGTCTCAGACAGCGCATGAACCACAAGGTTCTGCTTGATGCCGGTCTGGCGGATGCTGGCGAGGAGCTCTGCATCATCGCTGGCGCTCGCGGCTACCTTGCGGACGTTGTGCGGGCTCGGCTCCAACTGGTTGAGCGGGATCATCCGGATGTCGGCAGCGCCTCCGGGCGCGGCTGTTCCGGTCGCGGAGGTCTTTTTCGCGGAGGAGGGTTTGGGTCGGGTCGTGGTCTTGGCCATAGTCAGGATCCTTGTCACGCCGGACCCGGAAGAGACTCTCTCTATCCTTTCAAGCCCGGCACCCGGGCTTCCCTTTCTTGGGCTCTCTCAAGGAAGTATAGACCTTGGACTAGGCGTTCAGTCCCGGCTTCTGGTGGATCGGATCGACGATGAAACTATACGGATCTTAAATCCGGATTTTGCAGATGTATTCGTAGGGCGTGAGCCCGCTGCTTGTTCTGAGCCGACGAGCGAGGTTTTTAGGCTTCAAGAAGTCGGCAAGGTGGCGGCGAAGCTGATCGTGACATTCGTAGTGAAAGCGTTTAACGGTACGTCTTTGATTGTCCGCTTCATTCGATCGATCTGGCCGCTGATCCATGGATGGTCGGGTTTTGTCAGCCGGTGTCCAATCCCATGGGCTTCGCAATTCATGTCGAATCGCATTTGCGGAGAATAGTCGGTGTTCTGATTGCGTGGCTGTTTGGCCAACTGGATGCCGTTGTCGGTCGGAATCGTGTGGATGCAGTAAGGAACGGCCTCAGGAGGCAATCTGGGAACTCCCATGCTGTCCTAGTGTCGGCCCAATCAACCAACTGGGCAACTGCGAATTTTCTGGTCCAGTCGATCACAACGACGTAGCGCGGAGCGAGTCAGATGCGTGATCGATGGCTGAAGGGCATAAAGAAGATCATCAAGCAGCAGCGTGCACCTTCGAAAGCCTACTATCGTCGCCTCCTCGGCCTCGCTGAGATCGGTCGGGTGCGGTTACCACAGACCTGACTTCCGGTGCTCAACCGTCTCACGCTTGCGCCACTTCGTGACCGTTTTCCCTTTGGCCTAGAGTTCCCGGATAAGCGCCGCAGTCGAAGCTTTCGATCACTTTTTTGCTGCTAGGATGACGGGCATGGTCGTGGCGCTGCCCGGACGAGCTTGCCTCACAAGGTTTTCTTACATTCCAACGAATGAATGGCACCAGAAAACTATGGGATCGAACACCGGGAAGACATATCTATTAATTGCCAATACTCTCAACCGAAGAACAAAGCTCTTGTGCGGTGTGCACCGCCCGTGTCGTGGTAACAGCCATCTGAGGCAAGATCACCCACTCTAGCATCCAAGCCGATCCGGACCTTTCCTGCTCGTGAATCAACGCCTGGTGGAGGCCCGCGATCTGTGTGGCATTAAAGCGGGCCAGCGTCACGAGTAGCTCGGCCAAGACAGGGTTTGACTTGTGGGGCATTGCCGAGGACCCGCCGCCACCTTTGAGCGAGATTTCGTCAATCCCCTGTTGCGCCATCAACGCTACATCCTGCCCGAATTTTCCGAGGGACCCGGTCACGAGGGATAAACGTCCAGCATAGTCTGCAATACCTGATCGGTCGGTATGCCAGACGGGTCCTTGCACAAGACCAAGCGCATCCGCCATGTAGCTGGCAATGCGATCTCCATCATCGCCGAAGCCGTTTCGTGTTCCGACCGCGCCGCCAAGCTGCAGTCGCTCGACGCGAGGCTTCAGAGCTTCCAGATTTGTAATGTGATCCTTGAAAGGTCGCCGCCAGCTTTCGATCCGGTCGGCAACAGTGATCGGCAAGGCCGCCTGCATGCGGGTCCGACCCATCAACGGGGCATCACCTTTCTCGTTGGCCAGTGTGGCAAGGCTGCAGTCCAGCGTTTGCAGTCTGTCGATCAGCACGCCCGAGACGTTTTTCAGGGTGAGCGACAGGGCCGTATCGAGTACATCTTGCGATGTGGCCCCAGTATGGATGGCGGCCTCGTTCCCACCAGCTTGCGCACGAAGTTGGCGCACGAAATCCGGGATTGGCAGCCCGTCGCGGAGGGTGGCATTTGCGAGGGATGTAATGTCAATCCTAGCTTCTATGATCGCTTCGGCGGCGTCCCGCCCTTTTTCCATAGAAACGCGACCGCAGGCTCCGAGTGCACGCGCAAGCGCCACCTCGAAAGCGCGAAAATGCGCAAGCTGCGCGTCTGCGGAAAAAAGGACTGCGATCTCCGTATCGCCGAAGAGCGTTCCAAGCCAGGGATGATCAAAAATCACGCCAAAGTCTCCAGCCGGTCGCAAAGGATATCGGCCAACAAATCCGGGACTTCGATGCAAGGCAGGTGCCCGACGTCTTCAAGGCAGGCATACTCGGCGCCTTGGATAAGGTCAGACATAGCTTGCACGATTTCCGGAGATGTCGCCTGGTCATCGGAACCCGCGACGCAGAGAGTGGGGCAGGTGAGGCGGCTTGTGGATTGGGTCAAGTCGGCATCCCGGATTGCGGCGCAGGTCGCGCGGTATCCATCCTTGGGGGTTCTGGTCAGCATCATGCCATACCCTGAGACGAGATCAGGTTGCTCGGCGCGGAAAGCCTTGGCGAACCAGCGTTCGAGGATACCGTCCGCCATCGCCTCCAGGCCGATTTCCTCTAACGCTGTGATACGCTCGGCCCAGCTGTCTGTGGTTCCAATTCGGTGGCTCGTGTTGCAAAGCACAAGGCCGGCAACAAGATTGGGGCGCGCAGCCGCGAGGGCCTGCGCGATCATACCGCCGACTGAGACACCGCAGATCATGGCATCGCGGAGGCCCAACGCATCCATAAGCTCTGCCAGATCGGACGCGAAGTCTTGGATTGTGAGGGCACCTGTTTCCGATAAACCGTGCCCGGACTTGTCGTAGGTCAGCACCGGAACGTCAAGAGGCAGGCCCTCGATCACTTGGTCCCAAATACGCAAATCGGTCCCAAGGGAATTGGCAAAGACGACTGCCCGCCCGTCTTTGCCAGGTCGATACCGGTAATGGTGCAAGCGTCCGTTGACGCGCAGGAACTCGGGCATCAGACGATCGCCGCCTCGGTCGCCGCGCGGATGTCATCGTGACTGACACCAGAGGCCGTCTCGACGATGTGGAGCCCCTTGTGATCGACCTCGAGCACACCGAGGTTGGTGATGATGAGATCGACAACACCCTTGCCGGTCAGGGGAAGGGTGCATTCCTTCAAAAGCTTGCTCTCGCCGTGCTTGTTGGTGTGATCCATGACGACGATGACGCGGCCCACGCCCGCAACGAGGTCCATTGCGCCGCCCATGCCCTTGACCAGCTTGCCGGGGATCATCCAGTTCGCGAGATCGCCTTTCTCGGAGACTTCCATTGCACCGAGAACGGCCGCTGCGATCTTGCCGCCCCGGATCATGCCGAAGGATGTGGCGCTGTCGAAATAGGACGTGCGGGCAAGTTCGGTGATGGTCTGCTTTCCCGCGTTGATCAGATCAGGGTCTTCTTCGCCTTCGAAAGGGAAGGGACCCATGCCAAGCATCCCGTTCTCGGATTGCAGGGTGATGTCCTTGTCGCCGACATAGTTCGCCACCAGCGTCGGAATCCCGATCCCAAGGTTCACATACATGCCGTCTTCAAGTTCTTTCGCGGCACGTTCGGCCATCTGGTTGCGGTCCCAGGGCATTATGCGTCCTCCTTGGTGCGGGTAGTGCGCTGTTCGATCCGTTTCTCGTGCTGACCCTGAATGATGCGGTGCACATAGATGCCGGGCAGGTGGATGTGGTCGGGGTCAAGCGAGCCACGCGGGACAATCTCCTCGACCTCGGCGACGCAGACCTTGCCGCACATCGCCGCCGGAGGGTTGAAGTTGCGCGCGGTCTTGCGAAAGACGAGGTTGCCAGTGTCATCGGCTTTCCAGGCCTTGACGATTGAGAGATCGGCAAAGATGCCTTTCTCCAAAATGTAGGTTTCGCCGTCGAACTCCTTGTGCTCTTTGCCCTCGGCAATGACGGTCCCGACACCGGTTTTGGTGTAGAAGCCGGGGATACCGCAGCCGCCTGCGCGCATCCGCTCAGCCAATGTACCCTGCGGGTTGAATTCCAGTTCGAGTTCACCGGAGAGATACTGGCGCATAAACTCCGCGTTCTCGCCGACGTAGGACGATATCATCTTCTTCACCTGCCGAGTCTGAAGCAGGATCCCGATCCCGAAATCATCGACGCCCGCGTTGTTGGAGGCAAAGGTCAGGTCCTTGTTCCCGGCCTCCTTGATAGCCTGCAGGAGAAGCTCGGGAATGCCGCAAAGACCAAAGCCCCCTGCGGCAATGAACATGCCGTCATGCAAGAGGCCATCGAGTGCCTCTGATGCAGACCCATAGAACTTCTTCATGCTGCAATCTCCTTCAGTCCAAGAATGCGCCGGGCTTCGGCCCAGGTGGCGACCGGGCGCTCATGTTGGGCGCAAATATCCGCTACCCGCCGCACCAGAGCGGCGTTCGAAGGCGCAAGCGTATCGCGGTCGAGTCGCACGTTGTCCTCCAGACCAGTGCGCGCGTGTCCGCCGGACGAGACGGCCCATTCATTCAGGGCCAGTTGCTGCGCCCCAATGCCCGCCGCGCACCATGGCGCATCATCGCCGAACAAGCGCTTCACGGTTTGGATGTAGAAATCGAACACCTCACGGTCGACCGGCATGGCGTTTTTCACGCCCATGACGAATTGCACGTAGGGCGTGTCCTTGATCCGCCCGTCAGCGTGCATCTGTGCCGCTTGCAGGATGTGGCTCAGATCGAAGGCTTCGATTTCCGGCTTCACGTTTTGTGCCTTCATCTCGGCGGCGAGCCAGTCCACCAGATCGGGTGGGTTCTCGTAGACACGGGTCGGGAAGTTGTTCGAACCGACCGACAGCGAAGCCATATCCGGTTGCAACGGCAGCATCCCGCCGCGCGTCTGTCCGGCGCCGGAGCGCCCGCCGGTGGAGAACTGGATGATCATGCCGGGGCAGTGCTTTTCCAGCCCTTCCTTCAGCCGAGCGAATTTCTCCGGATCGGAGGAGGGCGTCTCGTCGTCATTGCGCACGTGGGCGTGCACGATGGAGGCACCGGCCTCGAAGGCTTCCTGCGTGCTTTCGACTTGTTCGGACACGGTGATCGGCACGGCCGGATTGTTGGCCTTGGTCGGCAGCGATCCGGTTATCGCCACGCAGATGATGCAAGGATCAGACATCGAAGAATACCGTCTCGTTGTCGCCTTGAAGGCGGATGTCGAAGTGGTAGATGGGCATGCCGTCCTCTTCGCTCCGCTCGGCGATCAGCGTTGCGTGGCGGTGTTCCCATTCGATCAGGTTGAGCACAGGGTCCGCGGCATTGGCCGCGGTCTCGTCGCCGAAATACATCCTCGTGTTGAGCCCGATGTTGATCCCGCGTGCGACGATCCAGAGGTTCAGGTGGGGGGCCTGGGTACCGACGTTCCGACCCCGAGTCTTGCCGGGCTTGACGGTCTCGAAGCCCCATTCCCCGGTCTTAAAATCGGAGATCACGCGCCCCCAACCGCGAAAGCCATCCTCGACGGGACCGCCACCTTCCGGATGTGCATAGTGGCCGTCGGCGTTGGCCTGCCAGAGCTCGATCAAGACGTCCTTGATCGGTGCGCCCATACCATCAATTACACGGCCTTCAACCCGGATCCGTTCACCCTTGGCGTTTGGCCCGGTGATGTCGTGACCGAATTCCTGCTGGTAGATGTCGAAGCCCGCAGCACCTGGCGCAAGGCCGATGTGAACGTAAGGTCCGGCAGTCTGCGAGGCCGACTCTTTGAGATATGCTAGTTCCTGAGCCATCAGTTCCCCTCCAGACGGTTTTCAAACAGAGTTGAGCGGCGGCCGCGCAACACGATGTCAAAATTGTAGGCAATGCTGTCGAGCGGGATAGTCGCGTTCAGGTCGAGTTTCGCGGTCAGCTGCTCGATTGCGGCCGCGTCCGGGATTGTCCGGACGATCGGGCAGATGGGGATCAGCGGATCGCCTTCGAAATAGCATTGGGTGATGAGCCGCTGCACGAAACCCGACCCGAACACGGACACGTGGATATGGGCAGGGCGCCAGTTGTTGACCATGTTGCGCCACGGATAGGCGCCAGGCTTTACAGTCCGGAAGAAGAAGTAACCGTTCTCATCCGTCAGTGTCCGTCCGCAGCCGCCGAAGTTCGGATCGATCGGAGCAAGATAGGTGTCCTTTTTGTGCCGATACCGTCCGCCTGCGTTGGCCTGCCAGATCTCGACAAGCGTGTTCGGGACCGGTTTCGCGTTCTCGTCCAGAACCCGTCCGTGCAGGATGATCCGCTCACCGATCGGGCTTTCACCTGCCTTGGCGTAGTTTGTCAGCAGGTCGTTGTCGCTTTCATCGATATCGTTGTGACCGAAGCGCGGTCCTGTGATCTCACTGACGGAGTTTTGCAGCGAAATGAGCGAATAGCGCGGGCTGCGCGCCACGGATGTCTTGTAGTCCGGTGTGAAGGCCGGGGGATGGACACCTCGGTTCCTCTGATAGAATTCTCCGGGCTGGGTCATTGGTCCTCCTCCATCTCGGCATAGGTCGCTTTCGCAAGCTTGATTGCGTGATTGGCCTTCGGCACGCCGGCATAGACGGCCACGTGCTGAAAGGCCTGGATCACGTCGGTCTTGGTCGCGCCGGTATTGGCCGTGGCCCGGATATGCATCGGGATTTCTTCGAAATTCCCGGTCGCCGCCAGAAGGGCGAGTGTCAGCATCGAACGCTCGCGTCGCGAGATGCTGTCGTCGGACCAGACCGTGCCCCAAGCTCCTTCCGTGATGAGTGACTGGAAGGGTTCGTCGAAGTCGGTCTTTGCTGCTTCGGCGCGATCGACATGCGCGTCGCCAAGTACCGCACGCCGCGTTTTCATCCCTCTTTGAATCCGTTGATCCAACATGACATTCCCTCTGGCACTTTCCGTTGAGAGCGGAGATATATTGCCTCATGGATTTTGAATATTGATAATTGACGCAAAATACATAATCTATTTGGTATGAATTGGGATGCGCATCTTCGGCTCAGACACGTCCGTACTTTTTTGGAGATCGCGCGGGCAGAGAGCGTGTCGATCGCAGCGGACCGCCTCAACATCACTCAACCAGCCGTATCTCGAAGCCTGAAAGAGCTTGAAGAAATGCTCGGTGCGCCGCTCTTTGACAGGGTGGGGCGCGGGCTCCGTCTCAATGAAGCGGGTCGGGTTTTCCAGTCCCACGCAAGCGCCTCCATGGTGGAATTGATGCGAGGTCGCGACCGGTTGGCCAAAGACGGTGATCTGACATCGCGACTTTCCGTTGGCGTTCTTCCCACGGCAGCAACGGATCTTCTGCCCAGGGCGGCGCTTTCGTTTCGCGAGGAGATGCCGCATGTCCGCCTCCATATCATGACCGGACCAAACTGGCTTCTGTTTAATCAACTCCGAGATGGAACACTTGATTTGGTGGTGGGCCGGATGCCAGAAAAAGCTGCGGGCACAGGCGTCACTTTTCAACAGCTATATATAGAAGATGTTGTGTTGGTATGTCGGCCGGGGCACCCAATTCTGAAAATGCCCAGACCGGAAGAAAATATTCCAAATTACACCTTAATTCTACCACCCAAAGGCGCAGTTATTTCGCAAACCGTGGAACGCTATTTGGTCAGTATAGGGCTTCCTGAGATGCGCGGTTCATATGAAACTGTATCGCTCACTGTTGGCCGTAAGATCGTAAGTTATTCGGATTCAATCTGGTTCATCTCTCGCGGGGTCGTCGGCGACGAAATAGCCAACGGAAGCCTCTTGCCCATCAAACTGAGTTCGCCACTACTTTCCGGACCAGTTGGGATTAGTATTTCTCGTTCAGCTCCACTAAGTGTCGAACGCGGAATCTTTTCAAAGTGCCTCAGTTCGGCCGTCTAGGTTACCTTGGCAAACACCAATCCAAAACAACCAAAGGGCCAGCTCCTCCTTGAAATTGAACTAGATTTCATTATTTTAGCCTCGCTAAGGCCACCGAAAAAGGTTAACGATGCGGAACCCTTCTCTCCTACCGCTGCATTCGATTAGGCGACGCTTGTCTGAACAGCTCCCTATCAAATCCGCATCTAGAGCTGGCCAGACGTCGAGACCTCTTCTAACTTAACTGCGTACTGCCCGAGCATCGCTAAATACTCGTCAGAAATAGCTGGGACCAATATTTCTCGAAGCGCATAAACAATGTCGTCGTCAATGCCCTTTGATAAAATAAGATAGAGCGTGCGTGATAGACGGTAGTTATTGATTGGTCGCGCGCAGACCAAGCCATTTTTCGCTTCAACAGCTATTGCACCGAAAGGCATTATGCTCGAAGCAGCGCCGTGTTGCACCAGTTTTTTGATTGCAGATTGAGACTGCACTTCGTACGCGACAGAAATGTCTAGAGAATAGAATTCAGCGGCATCATGAACTAATTGCCAAATCATATCTCGTTGGCTCAATAGAGCGAGGTTAGTCCTTAGTACATCGGCCAACAAAATAGGTTTCCAACTGTTATCCGGATCCGCCGCGCTCACGAAGAACAGGCGTTCTTCCAGCAAAGCAATTCGTGAAATATAGTCCCCTTCGGAGACATTGAAGGCGAGAGCACAATCAATCTCGTGACTCTCCAGAGCAGAGACTAGCCTGAACGATAATCCTTCATCAAATTGGACGTCAACAATGTCTTCTATAGACATTGCTAGCTCAAAGATGCGTGGCCCAAAAAGATCCATCACACTCGGTGTGAGCCCCATACGTATGGACTTCCGGTTAGATGTTACCAATCCTCGAATGTCTCGAACAGTATCATCAAGCAAGTGTAAGATTTGCCGACTGCGCTCTGACAACAATCGCCCCGCATCCGTCAACTCGACGCCTCGTGAATGTCGTAACAGAAGTTGAGTTCCTAGTTCTTCCTCAAGGTTCTTGATTTGCAGTCCAAGCGCAGTTTGAGCGACATTCATTGATTCCGCGGCTCGGCTGAGGTTGCCAGTTTCAGCCGTTTTTACAAAATATTTCAACTGCTTAAGATTCATCTTTCGTCTCTTGAATGGAGTGCTGCCAAATCTGTATAACATTCTTTGTTGATCTACGCTCTATCTTTTATGTTGGACAGGGCCTCCGCCCGCCTTCATCTCCCTTAGGCAATGGGCGCGTAAAGCGGTGAACCACAAAAAATCCTGGAGGATTTCATGCGCAAGAAAATCAACTTTGGTTGCTGGGATTACGACCGGATGGTACCGATCATCGATGGGCGCGTACAACCACAGGGTTTGGACCTTAACTTCATAAACATGCCGGTCGAAGAAACGTTCTTTAGAATGTTGCGGCATCAAGAGTTCGAAGCATCGGAACTTTCATTGTCGTCTTACGTCGTTTCGATGCACAAGCCGGAACGCCCCTTCGTAGCAATTCCCGTGTTTCCCTCCAGGTTTTTCCGTCATAGCTCAATCTACGTGAACTCGGAAAGTGGGATTGAAAAACCTGAAGATCTCGCAGGCAAACGAGTTGGTTGCCCTGAATACCAAATGACAGCACCTGTCTGGATCCGAGGCATCATGGTAATCCCCCCATTTTTAGTGGGGCTCAGCCATAGAATTCATGCGGCTATTTTCAGTTTCATGGCAGGTGTGATGCCGCCGATGCCCATGTTGGGCCTCTCGTTGTTGTAAGTCCAGAGCCATTCAGTTGCTTGGTTCTGCGCCTCCTCGATGGTTTCAAAGATATATTGGCCCAACCATTCACCGCGAACTGTGCGATTGTAGCGCTCGATATAGGCGTTCTGCTGCGGCTTTCCGGGTTGGATGTATTCCAGCCGAACAT
Organism: Leisingera daeponensis DSM 23529; assembly: GCF_000473145.1. NCBI lineage: Bacteria > Pseudomonadati > Pseudomonadota > Alphaproteobacteria > Rhodobacterales > Roseobacteraceae > Leisingera > Leisingera daeponensis. Next base: position 24,345 of record NZ_KI421503.1, read on the forward strand.
TGCGTTTCTCGGCCCATTCCATCAGCTTGCCACTGACATATTCGGGGCCGTTATCGACACGAATTGCTTGCGGCTGACCACGCCATTCAATGATCTGGTTCAGACTGCGCACGACCCGTTCAGCAGGCAGCGAGAAGTCCACTTCGATACACAAACCTTCGCGGTTGAAGTCGTCCAGAACATTCAGTGTCCTAATCGGTCGACCATCCGCGAGCTGATCTGCCATGAAGTCCATCGACCACGTCTCATTCGGTCTTTCAGGCACCGCCAACGGCTCTGGTTTGTCCCGCTTCAACCGTTGAGCCTCCCCACCTGAACTGGTCCACCGTTATGCTTAGGAAACGGAGGATCACGAATGGCAAACAAGAGACCGAAGCCCGAAGAGATTGTCTCGAAGTTACGGCAGGTTGAAGTTTTGATGGGGCAAGGCATGTCCCGTCTTGATGCGATCAGGCAGATCGGCGTTGTTGAACAAACCTATTACCGCTGGCGGAAGAAGTACGGTGGAATGGGTGTTGATCAATTGAAGGAACTGAAACGGCTTCAGAAAGAGAACGAACGATTGCGACGCGCAGTTTCAGATCTGACGCTGGACAAACTGATCTTGACGGAAGCCACAAAGGGAAACTACTGAGCCCCGCTCGTCGTCGTGCTTGTATTAACCATGTACGCAACCAGCTGAACGTTTCCGAGAGACGCGCCTGTCGCGTGCTTGGACAACACCGGTCCACGCAACGACGCATCCCAAGAGGCCGCGCGGACGAGGACAGGCTGGTGGCCGACATGATCGAGCTGACCCGTCAATATGGCCGATATGGGTATCGCAGGATCGCTGCGCTGCTGAGAGAGGCTGGATGGTCCGTCAGTGATGGCCGGGTTGAACGGCTCTGGCGGCGAGAGGGGCTGAAAGTGCCAATGAAACAACCAAAGAAAGGGAGGTTATGGCTAAATGACGGCTCATGCGTTCGGTTACGGCCAGAATATCGCAACCATGTTTGGTCGTATGACTTCGTTCATTGTCGAACCGACGACGGCAAAGCCTTCCGGACGCTGAACATCCTTGATGAGTACAGTCGGGAATGTTTGGCAATCAGGGTCGAGCGGAAACTGAACTCGACCGATGTAATCGACGTCCTGACAGACCTGTTCATACTTCGCGGCGCGCCGAGTTTTGTACGTTCTGACAATGGGCCGGAATTTGTCGCTCAGGCTGTCCGAGACTGGATCGCTGCCGTTGGCGCCAAGACAGCTTACATTGAACCTGGGAGCCCGTGGGAGAACGCATACTGTGAAAGTTTCAATGGCAGGTTCAGGGATGAGCTACTCAACGGCGAGATCTTCTACAGCCTGCGCGAAGCTCAAATTCTGATCGAACAATGGAGGAGACACTACAACACAAAACGCCCCCACAGTGCATTGGGCTATCGCCCGCCAGCGCCCGAAACCATCATCCCGATGGATCACAGGCCGATGATGCACTAACAATCAACTTGGACCAGTCAGGTGAGGCTGCTCAGAACCTTATCGCCCCTTCTTTGAGGGGTGATCGATCGCAGAAGGACCTTTCTCTGTAGGTGCCGTGGAGGCAGGTAACTGACCTCGTAGATAATGTTCAGGCCTTCTGTGTTAGCGACCCGATGATCTCGTCTTAAGGACGGTGAGAGCCGCAAAAGCGTACTCTGTGTTTGTTATGGGAGAGACTGTCGTTGACCAAAATGCCGAACTGAGCCATGCTTTAAACGTATCGAGGCAACTCGATATGACAATGACCTGATGCCAAATCAACCAAATATTCCGCGCATAGGACGTTGTCACTGACAATGCAGCCGGGCTTACCGTAGATCCGGATCAGAGCGCTGAGCTCCCGGGCGCCCCGTGCGCCGGACAGGCTCGTGTCTGCTACAAGGCACAAACACTCGCGCGTGCAGTCGTCGATCACCGCCAAAATCCGGAACTTCCGCGAGGTGCCGAAGCTGTCGGACACGAAGTCCAGGGACCACCGCGAATTGGGTTGTCCCGCGATCGGCATCGGCGTCCTCGTCCCACGTGCGCGCTTGCGACCACGCCGCCTTTTCACGGACAGCCCTTCCTCGCGGTAGATGCGATACAGCTCTTGTGGTTCATGGTCATGCCCTTGCGCTCCAGCAGCAAGCCGATCCGGCGGTAACCGAACCTGCGCCGCTTACCGGCGATCTCCTGCATCTCCTTGCGTATCTCGGCATAGTCCGGCGGGCGTTCACGCCGAACTGTTTTGGGATCGACACCGACCAGCCGACACGCCCGGCGCTGCGAGATCTCATGATCCCGCATCACCCGGAGCGCTGCCTCTCGCCGCTTGATCAATGTCGTCAGTTCTTTCCCAAAAGATCTTTCAACACGACATTATCCAGCATGGTGTCCGCCAGCAGGCGTTTGAGCTTGGCGTTCTCATCCTCAAGCGCTTTCAGCCTTGCAGCCTCGTGCTCTGCCCCCTGAAAACTGGATCGCTTGAAGCTGTAGTTTTCCGCTAGATTTCACTGGCTGGAAGAGGAGCGGAAACGCATGAAGGCATCGAAGTTCACAGAAGCGCAGAAGGCGTTCATCCTGAAGCAGGGCGAGCAAGGCACGCCGGTTGCTGAGATCTGTCGCAAGGCTGGGATCAGCCAGGCGACCTACTTCAATTGGAAGAAGAAGTACGGCGGGTTACTGCCGGACGAGATGCGCCGTCTGAAGGCGCTGGAAGATGAGAACACGCGGTTGAAGAAGATCGTGGCTGACCTCACCCTTGACCGCGAGATGTTGCAGGATGTCATTCGGCGAAAGCTTTGAAGCCTGGTCGTTTGCGCGAGATTGTTGCCGGGATGTGCGTTGATTGGGGTGTGTCGATTCGGAGGGCTTGTGGGGCCATCTGCCTCGACACATCCACGTACCACTACAAATCCCGGAGAACGGACCAGGCTGCTATTGAAAGGCGGATCAAAGAGATCGCAGAGACGCGTGTGCGCTATGGTTACAGGCGTGTTCACGTGCTGCTGAGACGAGAGGGCTGGGTGATCAACATGAAGAAGACCCGCAGGATTTACAATGAGTTGGGTTTACAGTTGAGGAACAAGCACCCGAAACGTCGGGTAAAGGCCAAGCTGCGAGAAGACCGCCAGGACGCCGTTGGGCCGAACGATGTCTGGGCTATGGATTTTGTCCACGACCAGCTCGCCCTAGGCAAGAAGCTACGTATCCTGACCATCGTCGGCACGCACTCGCGCCTTTGTCCAGCGGCAGATCCGCGGTTTAGTTACCGGGGCGAAGATGTCGTGCAAACGCTCGAACGGGTCTGTGGGCGGATTGGCTATCCAAAGACGATACGGGTTGATAATGGGAGCGAATTTATCTCCCGCGATCTCGACCTCTGGGCCTATGCCAACGATGTCACACTGGACTTCTCACGGCCCGGCAAACCTACGGACAACGGCTTTATCGAGGCATTCAACAGCAAGCTGAGGGCAGAGTGTCTGAACGCACACTGGTTCATGAGTCTTGCAGATGCCCAAGAAAAGTTGGAGGATTGGCGTAGACACTACAACGAGGACAGACCTCACAGCGCGATCGGATACAACGTCCCGATCGCCATGCACTATCCCGATGGCGTCACCAGCCCGTCATCGTGAGACAACCGGTAAACTCCAGCTTTCGGCGGTCCAAGGTTGGGTCGCAGAGCAGAGTGGCGCAGACTCTACATCACGGTGAGGGATTTCGCGGGGGGCAGGTCATGTCGAATATCTCCTCATTCAGAAGTTCGTCACGCAGGCTGCCGTTGAATGACTTGATGAACGCATTCTGTCGTGGCTTGCCGGGGTCAATGTAGTGCAGGGAATGGCATTGTGGTCGGCCCATCTCAGGATGGCCCGGCTGGTGAACTCCGTTCCGTTACACCTTCGGAATAGCGCTGATTGAAGGCTATGATTGCCTGCGGAGCCCACAGATTGCGCAGTAGGCGATCATAGCCGGGTTTCAGGTCCCTACAGTGGTTTTGCACAAACTACACCGCAAGGCAGACCGACCATGGCCGGTAACAGTATTGCACAGGCCGAGCCCGTTTTGGCGGTGATTGATATTGCCATGCCCCGCCACAAAGTTTTGACAACTATTCCCGGCAGGAAGCGACACCAATCCTCAACATACCTCGCCAGGGTACTAGTGAGACATAAAAACCGGAACTTTACTGGTCCTCGTTACCTCATGCGTGACACCACCAAAAAGGTCTTGAGAGAACTTGCTATGTTCGTACGCCCCCATCACGATTAACTTTGCGTCCAGTTCTCTGGCCGTCTCTTGAATAACCTCGGCGATACCGCCCTTGCTTTTTGGACGGGTAACATGCTCTGCGTCGACATTATGACGCTTCAGATGCGTCAAGATATCCGCCCCCTCCGGCATTTTCGGAAAGCTAGACCCAACACTTAGTATTGTCACCCGACGCGGCTTTTCCTCGAGGATCGTCATTGCATCGTTGAGCGCCCGGGCCGCAGAACGCTTTCCGTCCCATGCGACAAGTGCATGCGATGCAAGCTGATCCGTAGAATATCCATTCGGAACCACAAGAACGGGTCGGCCGCTCTGCAATGACATCATATCCGGGCTGACGGCCCGAAACTCATCTGTTGGTAGGTTGGAATGATAGCCGGTAACGACAAAATCGAAATTTCGCGCCAGCTCTGGCAAGTTCATTTTGCCAATCTCATTCGGCATAATAAAGCGGGACCGCTCTGCAAGGCCTGCCTCGGCAGCCGCCTGTTGGAACAGATCACGTGCTGCTGCAATTTTCTCGTTTCTTGCACTGCCAAGCTTGTCGAGAAGATCTTCTGTCAAACCAAGAACATGCTCGAAATACGAGGATGCGTTCCCATAGACACAAGTCAGCCATGCATCGTGCTTTGCGGCGATTTTTGCCGCGTGCTTAACGCTGCTTGGGAAGCCTGCGCTACCGGAATGTGCAATAAGGATGTTCTTGATGCTCATTTTATCCTCACAATTCGAACTTCATAGGCAAACTAGCAATCACAATCTTAGAAGTCTATGATTTTATGAGGAACAGTACACGCCCTGCATCCCGACAAAGAAAAGACTGGGCAAGCAAGCTGCCCAGTCCCCTGGTGATACAAGCCCTACATTCCGCTTCATGAGGAGTGCAGGATGCTTGATCACCCTTTCTTGTTCGCTTCAATCTCGTCGAGGAACGGAATGTCTGACCTGAGACCCGTTTCCTCCTCCGTTTTGAGGTAGAATCCGTCCCAACGAAGGAGACGGAAGAATGAAGCGATCACGGTTCAACGAAGAACAGATCATCGCGATCCTGAAGAAGCAGGAGAGCGACATTTCGAAGGCGGTTGTGTGCCGAGAGCATGGGATCAGTTCATGATCAGCCCCACCTGCGTGGTCCGGTTTGATTGTTAGTGCATGACCGGTCTCGGGTCCATCAGAGCGATGGTTTCCGGGGCGGGTGGGCGATATCAAGGCACTATGTGGTCGTTTGGTATTGTAGTGTTTCCTCCATTGCTCGATCAGGATTTCCGCTTCCCGAAAGCCGTAGAAGACTTCTCCCGTGAGCAGTTCATCGCGGAACCTGGCATTGAAGCTTTCGCAGTAGCCGTTCTCCCAAGGTGACCCGGGCGCGATGTAGGCAGTCTTGGCGTCGGCGGCCCTGATCCAATCCTGAACGGCCTGAGCCACGAACCCCGGGCCGTTGTCAGACCGGATGTAAGACGGCACACCCCGCATGATGAACAGGTCGCTCAAGGCATCGATCACGTCATCCGAGTTCAGCTTGCGCTTCACCTTGATCGCTAGGCATTCCCGGCTATGCTCGTCCAGGATGTTGAGCGTCCGGCAGTGGACAAAGTCATAGCTCCAGACGTGGTTGCGATACTCAGGGCGCAGCCGGACACGGGATCCGTCATTCAGCCAGAGCCGTCCCTTCTTCGGTTGCTTCATTGGCACCTACAGCCCCTCTCGCCGCCATACGCGCTCGACCCGCTTGTCGTTCGCCTCCCAGCCCGCATGTCTCAGAAAAGCGGCGATCCGACGATAGCCGTAGCGGCCATACTGCCGCGCCAGTTCGATCATGTCCGCGACCAGACGCTCCTCATCGGCACGGCCATGCGGCACTTTCCTCTGTGTGGATCGGTGCTGCCCCAGGACACGGCAGGCGCGTCTCTCTGACAGATGGAACCGGGTGCGGACGTGATCGATGCAGGCACGGCAGCGAGCGGGGCTCAGAAGTTTTCCTTTGGCGCCTCCGCCAGGATCAGCTTGTCCAACGTCAGATCCGAGACGGGTTTTCTCAACCGTTCGTTCTCTTTCTGGAGGCGCTTCAGTTCCCTGAGCCGGTCGGTTCCCATACCCCCGTACTGCTTGCGCCAGCGATAATAAGTCTGCTCTGTAATGCGAACCTTGCGGATCGCATCCACCCGGGACATGCCTTGCCCGACAAGCACTTCAACCTGCCGCAGCTTCGTGACATTCTCTTCCGGCTTGTGTCTCTTCGTAGCCATTCTGATCCTCCATTTTCCTAAACATAACGGCGGACCACTTCAGTGTGCGAGGATCAATGCAGGCGGCCCGCCTTGCAACAAATCAAGCATCCCAGGGATTTGACGAAGACGAACTTACCGTCTTCTTTGCGGCGATGGACAAGCTGATCAGCAACCTTTCACATAGCTGACCGTCCCTCGGCGTTCACTCAAGCGTCGGAGCAATCGCAAGGATGATGACCCCCGTCGCAGCCAGAGCAGCCGCAATGTAGAACCTGGGGCCAGGCCGTCTTTCGGTTTTGAAGATATGCCCAGCAAGCCAGGCTGCAAAGAACATCTCGATAGATGACATGATGGCAACGACGGTCACACTGGTGAACATCAACGAGAAAAACAGTGCGACTTGTCCGATTGTCATCGCACCACCAGCCAGCAATTGCCACCCGCTTGGCTTATGCAACCTCCATGAAAGCCCTACCCGGCCACGCAATCGAAAAAGCCCCCACCCAACGAACCATACCAATCCCGTCAACGCACCAATGAACACCCCGGCCAGCGGATCAGGCAAGGTCTGCATCGCGAGTTTGCGCGCTACGAAGGAGCCACCATAACCCGCAGCAGAGCCAAGCGCCAAAACCCGACCCTTGGTCCTGTCCTGTGGCGAAGGTTCCGTAGAGACCAGGGTCGATACCGCCTTGGCGGACTTGCGAGTCATCATGATCAACACGCCACCTGTCACCAGAATAAACGCAATCACAATAGAAGTCGTAATCACCTCTCCAAGCAGGAGAAATGCGAAAATCGCTGCAAAAACAGGAATCAGACGCCGGATGAAGCCTGTCTCGATCGCGCCAGCCAGCTCCACCGACCGAAACAACGTCAGGCGGCCAACCACATTCCCCAGAACACCCGCCAGCACAAAATAGGCCACCCCGATCAGTACGGGCTGGCTAACAGAAGGCAGCTCTGGCCCCCAAACCAGCCAAAGGGCACCGGAAACGAAACCTGTCATCAACACTGACAGCAGAACATCATTCCCGCGCCCTTGGGCGGATTGAGAGCTTTTGGCAATTGCGACCGAGCTAAGCGCATAACAAAACGCACCAAACGCGGCCATCAGACCACCAAAGCCAGCAGTCATTGGTCTAATCGGGCAACAAGAGCGGCGCTATTCATCCGCGACAAGCTGATCCAGGAAGCGTTCTGCCGACATGATTTCACGCATGGGCAGCTTTTCCTGCTGCTGCATAAGCTCTGTCGTGTATGTCAGCCCCTTGCCATCCCAGAACCACCAGTAAATGATCTCGCCCTTCTTATCCCGAATGGGCATTCTGAAAATTGGGAACTCCCTTTCAGCACGGGGAATTTCAACCGTACCCACCCGGGCGTGTTTCAGCCCGAGCTTTTTCAGAACACCACTCAAAGGCACCATCGCGATGGGCGAGGCCTCGCGTGCCAGAACGGTTACAGCTTCGGGCCGTTTCTGGAATGGGCCTTTCAAGAACTTCACGACCGGGGGATAGCTGGGATGCGTATGCGTAAGCTGCACATAAGCCAAACCAGCAGATGTTTCGATCTCAACAATGTCGCCAGGTTGATAATCTTCCATTCTCGGCATTCCTCTTACAGGCTATAGGCTTCCAGGGTCGACGGATGGAACAGCTCTTCGATCTCCACACGGCGCGGCGACAAGCCCTGGCTTACGTGGTAGTCCAAAAACTTGTTGAGCACATGCGCATTTCCACTGACGCCATAGCTCCAAGGGTCATCCCCCATCAGCGCGTGGACACGGTTGAGATTGTCCTCCACGAAGGGCATCGTCACCTTGGTGGCAGATGTGTCCGAAAGGGCCTCTTCGGCCAACCGTTTTGACTGCGTAAATGCCTTGAGCAATGCCGCGGGCAAGAACGGGTATTCTTCTGCCAGGCTCCGGCGTACGCCCAGTACGTGCATGATCGGGAAGATTTTGGTTTTCTCGAAGTAATATTCCGCCGCTGTAATGCTGTCTGCGAACAGTCGCCCAACATGCGGATGACGTTCAGCAAAGCAACGCGGCCAGCGCGGCCCGATAAAGCCATCAATTTCACCCGCTTCAAGCATGCTGTTCAGCGTGCTACCTTCTGGGGCTTCCTCCATACGAATGTCATCGGGCAACTGAACCTTGATTTTTTCAGGCCGGCCGGGTGTGTCCATGCCGCCGCGCACCCAGATGATATCCGAGGGCTTAACGCCATATTCCTCTTCCAGGATACCACGCACCCAAACGTTAGCTGAAAGCTGATATTCGGCGATACCGATACGTTTGCCCTTCAGGTCTTCTGGTTTGTTAATCCCTTTGTCCGTGCGGATATAGACAGAGGTGTGACGGAACGCACGGCTCAGGAAGACCGGGATTGCCACATAATGCGGATTCCCTCGGGCAACCGAAATCGAATAGGACGACAGCGAGATCTCGCTGATATCGAAAGCCTCGTGGCGGAACGCGCGAAAGAACATTTCTTCCGGCGACAACAGCATCGGAACCGGGTCTACTCCGTCGATCTGAACACGCCCATCCACGATTGCCCGTGTGCGGTCATAGTTACCCATTGCAAGGGAAAGTTTGAGATTGCTCATCCTGTCGGCTCCTAGTGATTTGTTTTACATTGCCGCTGAAGATCGACCGCTTGTCCGGTCTCTGCGGATTGCAAGATCGCGTGGCAAACCTCCAGGCTTGCCAGCCCCCATTCCCCTGTTTGGTCGGGGGCCTTGTTATGACGCACGGCATCCACCAGCGCATCCAGAACGGTTCTGCGTGGTGCCGGTCCGAATTTGGCTTCGATAAAGCCGCGTTCGGTGTCACCGAACACTTCTATCCCATCCGGGGTCAGTCGCAGATCGGCACGGTCACAAAGCGCGATCACCGGACCGAAATGTTCGTTATGTTCAGCCTCAATCGTCGTGCCGCTGCCGAATGTTCGTGTAGTTTTCAGCCGGACCTCGTCATCAGGGTTGAGATCCAGCAAAGCACGCCTTGCTCCACCGTAAGCCCCTTCTGATTTACGCTGTCCAAGCTCTCCGACATTGTTCATCCAGATATCACTGTCGAAATGCGCATAGCCCGAGTACGTCATGTTCGCGACACACCCCCCGGCAAAATTCATCAGTGCAGTGAATGCGCCCTCGGTCGGGCGCTTGGGATCCCATGCGCCCGTCATGGCATAAATTTTTTCGGCCATGCCGCCGGCAAGCCTGCGAACCACATCAATCTGGTGGATCGCCTGACTGAACAGCACGCCCCCACCCTCTTCGGTTCGCAGCTCTTCCGGGCGACGCGGACGATAGAGGAAGTCCGTATAGTTAAAGGCCTGGATCATGCGCAACTGACCGAACTTTCCGCTGGAAATAAGTTGCGTGGCCAATTCAACCGGCGGGTCGAAACTGTGACTCGGCCCAACTATCAAATGCACCCCAGCCTCCTTGGCTGCGGACACCATTACTTCGGCATCCTCCATCGAAACGGCCAACGGCTTTTCGACAAGGATATGTTTGCCCGCGCGCGCCGCAGCTAACACATGATCCACATGCATCTGGTGCGGCGTCGCAATGTAAATGGCCTCAACGTCAGGGTCTGCGCACAATTCCTCGACGGTGGCATACCCTGTGCCACCGTACTCTTTTTCGAATGCGTCGCGGCTTTCCTCCCTTGGGGCGGCGGCAGCCGTCAGCTTCACACGGGTGTCGGCATCAAACGAAGGCACCATGAGCATGAAAGCACGCCCAAGCCCCGCCACGCCAAGACGAACGGGATCAGAGGTCAAGAACCAGCCTCCCGGATTTGGCGCGCGAAACGCAAATCATGATCTGGCTGCCTTTTTCTTCTTCCATCAGCACCATATCACGATGATCTGCCTCGCCTTCCAGTAGGCGGGTTTTACAAGTACCGCACGTGCCACTTTCGCAAGAACTGCTTGTTGCGAAGCCAGCATCACGCAGTGCTTCGAGGATAGAACGATCCTCAGGAACAGTAACCGTTTGGCCGCTTTTCTTCAGCTCGACTTCGAAAGCAACGTCATCCTGACGAACCACATCAACAGGCTTGAAATCCTCGAAGTGGACACGGCCTTCGGGCCAGTGACCCGAGAAAGCTTTGATTTCTTCCATCAGCGGTTTGGGTCCGCAGCAGAAGACATGGGTCGCGCGCGGCGTCACCAGATCGTCCCAGAAATCATAGACAGCGTTCGGATCGCCGTCATCGTGGTGCACGATGATCCGGCCTTCGAAATCTTTCATCAGCTCATCAAGATAGGCCGATTCTTCCGCACTCCGGCTTACGTAAATGATCCGAAGCATCTTGCCTTTCTTATCCAGATAACGCGCCATCGAATAGATTGGCGTGATACCGATACCACCGGCAATCAAGAGGTATTTCTGCACATCCGTCAGCGGGAAATCGTTTTCCGGGTGCTCGATATTCAACTCTGTCCCGACAACAGCTTGCTCATGCATGGAGGCAGACCCCCCGCGCGACTGCGGCTCTCGCTTGATGGCGACCACATATTCTTTTGGGTCGCTCCCATCATTTACCAGAGAGTATCGGCGCATAGCACCCGATGGTGTCTCGATCGTGATATGTGCACCTGGGTTGAACTCTGGCAGGGACTCGCCGCCAACCGGAGCCAAAGTGAATTCTGCAATAGTAGGTGTCAGATCGCGCCGTTTTTCGACGCGCATTTTGATCTGCTCCATGGGGTCCTCCCGTCCGTTCGCTTCCGAAATATAATTAGATAGCTAAGTTCAAGATGTCAACTGGACGCACCGCCCAGCCACGCGCTAATTGTGTCTAGAAATCACATATTTGGCCCTAAACGGTCTTCTCGTCCGCCAATATCCTTGGCCGACATGACAACCCCTGCTTCAGACAGGTCCGAAACGCCATGACATCCCGAAAAAATCATGGTCCTGCGCATCTCGTCTTCGAGAATCGAAAGCGCGCTGGAAACCCCCGCACGCCCCCGCGCCGCCAGGCCGTAAAGAGGTGCCCTGCCCAGCAGCACAGCGTCCGCCCCCAACCCAAGCGCCTTGACGATATCACTGCCGCGCCGAATACCACCATCAAGCAAAACTGTCATATGTTGGTCCAAGACGGACACAATCTCTGAAAGAATTTCAATCGTCGCCGGAGCTCCATCAAGCTGCCTGCCACCGTGGTTGGAAACAACCACCCCCATCAGCGCCTTCGCGTTGTGCGGCCATTGCATCCTCAGCACACATGATCCCCTTAATCACAAGTGGCTCCTGCCACAGCTTCCGAAGACGCCTTACATCGTCCCAGGAAAAATTCGGGTTTCGTTGCGCCCGCGTAAATTCGGCAAGCGCCTTGTCGCTGACATCATCCCCCAAAAAGGCCGCCAGATTTTGCAGTCGCGGCCTATGTTGGCTCAGCCACACGGATTTGAACCATCTCGGATGCAACAATCCGTCCAATACGACAGAGGGGCTCATGCGGATTTCATGCGCGAAACCATGCCGCAAATCCCTCTCTCTTTTGCCACCCACCAACGAGTCGACAGTGATTACAAGAACACTGTAGCCCGCAGCCGACGCCCGTTCGATTAATGCATTGGAAAATGCTTCTTTGCCCCATGGGTACAGCTGAAACCAAAGTGGCCCGTTATTTTTCTGCGCGATTTCTTCCATAGTCGTGTTTGACGCTGTCGAAACCGTAAATGCGACCCCGGCCTGCTTTGCTGCGGCTGCAAGGTGCAAGTCCCCTTCTGGCCAATAAAGCCCGTTCAGGCCGATTGGTCCGATTTGGAAAGGCGCCGCATACTTCTGACCGAACAGCGTGACAGAGAGATCGACATCCCCACCCTTGAGAATACGTGGCTTGAGTCGGATATCATCAAATGCGCTACGGTTCCTGTGCAGCGTGATTTCGCTCTCGGCACCACCATCCAGAAAATCAAATACCACACGGGGCAAACGCCGCCTGGCTCGGGTGCGAAAATCTTCGATGTTTACTTCTTGCCGCATCCGGCCTCCTGCCAGTTTCAACATGGCCACCAACCATGCTCAGGGCCAGAATCAAAATCCGCCCAAGGTCTATGCGGCCCCGGGCGGATCTGTTTGCAAACGTCGGACCGGTTATTCAGCTGCGGCTGTTTTGCCCGAAGTATTCAGCAAGGTGCGCCAATCCACATCTTTCGGATAAACGCCTTCATGAGAGTTGATCATGCTTTGCGGGATTTCATAATCGGTGCCGATTGCTTTGCCACCCTCTGCCACTTTCTTGGCGGCATCCGCCATCAAGCGACGGAACTCGACGATAGCCAGGTCCGAAGCACCAAGCACATCGGTATGGCGCTGAACGCGCGCGCCCATCGACACCCACATGGCGATATCCTGGTTCGGAATACCTTTGATCCCAGTGAAGTTACCTTCTTTCATGGCATCACGGTCTTGCAAGAAGTCGTTCTCGACAGTCCGCAGGCAGCGCCACTTGTCGTCAACATCCACTCCTGGAACAGCATGGGTAAACTTGCGCCATTCTTCGGTTGACGGCACATTCGGGCCATCCCAAGCGATGAAGTGGAACGCGGTCTCTTCATCATTGATCGGCACGATAACGGCCGCCACACGATAGTTGTTGTTCGGTGGGATCAACGAATAGTAGGGCGCAACAAATTCGGTCACACGGATATAGTTATGGGTCGCCGCGTTTTTGATCGGCGTACGGATTGCAGCATAGTGGAACCCGTAGCTGGTTGTCTCTGTCTGCATACGCGGAGACTTGTCCGTCGAGGGACGGTACCAGGATTTTTCATCGGCAGCAGCACCTTCCACGCGGGCCGGAACCATGTCCGACGAGTGCAGCGAGGACGAGTGGGCACTGTCGATCTGACCTTCGTGGATCTGCGCCCAGTTTGCGGGAATGCGGATTTTAAGGATAGCGATCGCCGAATCCTCGCGCGGGGCAAACGCCGGCGGCTGGAATTCAGGCATATCTTCTTTGTCACCCAGCCAGGCCCAAACGAAACCACCCCATTCTTTCACAGGATAAGAGCGATGCTTCACCTTATCCATAAGGGGGCTACCTTCGGGTTCGGAGGACATGGCAACGACATTGCCATCAACATCCATTTTCCACCCGTGATACAGACACCGCAGCCCGCATTCTTCGTTCCGGCCATAGACCAGCGATGCCTTGCGGTGCGGGCAAAGTTCATCAAGCAGGCCAAGACGCCCTTTGGTGTCGCGGAACGCCACATAGCTTTCCCCGAGCACCTCAACACGAAGCGGCTTGCCGTCGGGCTCTTCCACTTCTTCAATCAGGCATACAGGGGTCCAGTGCTGACGCATAAGACGTGCCATCGGTGCATCACCGGTCACGCGCGTCAGCAGTTCATTTTCTTCAGGTGTAAGCATTGAATCTCCTCCACAGGTCGCCGCATCAGAATTTGCGAAATTTTATTGGGAAACGCCATTATTCTTAGCTCTCTAAGTTTAGTCTGTCAATGGGCAGAGTGATATTCCCCTTCACCTCACAAGTAAAAAAACCACGTATATAAAACTACTTATGGGTTTGCGAGCAATTGGTATTAATCCGCGCATGATCGGGCCTTGTGTCATACAGATCTGCTCTGCCGGTTCCTCTCTGGTTGTTCTATGGCCTCGGGATTCGTACACCCCGCTTGCGCAGCTCCCTGCATCGATCAGAATCACCGAAGTGTATTTTGATTAATAACCTCTTGGGCAAAAAAGCCCGCAGACAGTCATCCGAACAGACCGCGATTGGAACCAAAGACGCGGCCTGAAACTTTTCCGTCTCTCAGTCAAAACGGCAAGTAGCCGCCAAACCTGGCGGCCACTTTGGATTCGCATTCAGCACATTACACGTGGCTGACGTTACCCGCTTGCGGGGACTTCTTCCTTCAACAAGGCCTGTCGTCCAACCAGAGCGATGATAAGCAAGGTACACACAATTGAGACCGCGAAGTACGGGCTAACCGCGCCAATTGCAAAAATCGTCAGGAGACCTCGCTCTAACGAGCTGAGCTGGGTTTTGATAAAGCCTTCCATTGACGCCGAGACTGCAAGAGCACCAGCAGCGGCACCAATAACAGCAAGCGTATTTGCCAACGGACCAAGCTCAAGAACGATGCCGGGGTTCCAGACAAAAGCGAATGGCAGAAGGAAGCCAACAATTGCAAGCCGCACAGCCGAAAATGCGATCTTGAATGGATCGTCATCAGCAATCGCAGACGCTGCGATTGCAGCCACAGCGATTGGCGGCGTCAAAGCAGACAGGATTGCATAGTAGAGCAGGAACATCTGGCTCGGCAGCAGAGGGAAACCCAGCTTGGAAAGAGCGGGGCCGACAAGCACAGCCGCCAGAATATACGCACTCGGAGTCGGCATACCCAAGCCCAGCACAATGGTCACCACAGCAGCAATCACTAGCGTCAACAGCGGCTGCGCATTACTGACCGTCAGGATCACGTTAGCCGATTTCATCCCCAATCCTGTCATAGACAGGCCGCCAATAACCAGACCAGCAGCAGCACATGCCCCAGCGACAGGCAAAATTTGCAGGGTGGTTGTGCCAAGGCCTTCCACCATTGCCCACAACGACATCCGCGTTTGCTTGAGGATCATCGACGCAAGGATTGTCACCAGAACACCAACACCTGCGGTGAAGGTCGGCGAATAGCCAAGTATCAGCGCCACAATGATCCCGATAATGGGCAGCAAGAAAACCCAGCCGGTTCTGAACGTTTCCTTCGTCGTCGGGATTTCATCCTGAGAAGGCCGCAGATCGTATTTCACTGCGCGGAAGTGCACCTGGGTAAACACGCCCATATAGTACAGCAACGCAGGAATAAGCGCGGCAAGCACGATCGCATTGTACGAGATACCCGAATACTCTGCCATGATGAAGGCAGCCGAGCCCATAATCGGCGGCATGGCACTGCCCCCCGTGGACGCCGCAACTTCAACCGCACCCGCAAACCGGGCCTTATAGCCCAAGCGCTTCATCACCGGGATCGTGATGGACCCCGTGGCCACAACATCCGAGGTTGGGCTACCAGACATGGTTCCATACAGACCCGACGAAATGATGGCGATCTTTGCAGGGCCGCCTCGTGCACCCCCGGTGACCAGAGCCGCCAGGTTGAAAAAGAAGTCCCCTCCCCCAGCCTTGGCAAGGAAAGTCCCGAACATCACGAACAGGAAGACGTAACTTGCCACAACCTGAAGCGGGACACCGAACAACCCATCTGTGGTGAAGATCAGAATATCGAGCAGATAGCTGAACTCGCTGACGCGATGCCCGAACGGCGGCGGCAGAAGATAGCCAAAAAGGTTGTAAATCAGGAACAGCATCACAACGCCTGTCAGCCCCAAGCCAGTTGTCCGGCGCGTGGCTTCGATGGTCAGGAACAGCAGTGACGACCCAAAGAACAACTGATCCGTCGTGAACTGGTCCAGCAGGCTGATACGGTCCGAAATCTCGCCAGAGCTTACATAGAAGTAAATCCCGCAGGCCAAGCTGAGCGCAGACAACATCCAGTCATAAAATGGAATGCTATCTGGCGCTTTCGCGGTTGCACCAATCGCCAAGAAGAGAATCGTGAAAATCCCGGATACGAACAGGATCCCCTGAATGAGCGGGTCTGCGATAATGAACAGATTAGAGTGAATCACCCATGCCGCGAACGCCGCGGCCAGAACCATGACGACGGTCCGCATGGGTGGCTCTAGCTTCCGACGGCGTCCAGTTTCGGTAAGAGAAGGGAAATTCATGCTGGCACCATTTCCATGTTTGTGAGGTTTGGTCAGCTTTGAGTGCGCAAAATCATCCTACTGCCCGTGATCAGCACGGCCAGAGCACGACAGAGGCACTCTTGCAAACGAATCCGGTGCGCTTTGGTCAGCGCACCGGCATTGTTTTCCGAAGGCTTACTTGAGAAGCCCCAGCTCCATGTAGGCGCGCTTCGCGCCCGGGTGGAACGGCAGCGTTCTCTGCGAAACCAGCAACTCAGTTGAGAGCTGTTTCATTGCGTTATGAACGCCGCGGATTTCATCAATGTTCGAGGCAATGCTCTTGGCCAGCATGTAACCGGTTTCTTCGGGCAAGGCATCAGAGGTGATTACCATCGCGCCAAGTGCCAGCGTGATAACATCGGAAGTCTGGTTCTTATAGTTTCCGGCGGGAATGACGTAGGTCCCGGTGCCAAAACGCTCATTGGTCTTTTCGATGATATCCTGAGGCACGCTCAGCAGAACAACGTCGTTGCCTTCATCAACCTTGCGGAACGACGAGTGCCCAACGAAGATACCGTTGATCACCATATCCGTACGGCCATCGCTGATCAGGTCTGCCTGCTGGGACGAACCGCCACGCACCAGAACGCCGCCATTCGCTTCAATCGTTCCTTCGTCATAGCCTGCTTCTTCCAGCATGAAAGTGGCAATATTGGCCACGATGTTACCTGCGTTGTTGTTCGCCACACGGATTGCAGCGCCCGACTTCGCCAAGTCGTCGATGCTGTCGATGTTATACTCTTCGGCAAGAGACTTCTTGATGAAGAAATGCATCGGGGCCCAGTTGTACATGTACCCGATTGCCTGAAGGTTCTCGATGGGCGCCTTGAACGGCTCATCACCCGCTAGCGCCAGCTTGATTTCTGCATCATGGGCCAGACCCAGATCTGTCCGGTTTGCACCCAGCAGACCGATATTTGCGAAACCGCCACCAGTGGCCTGGTAGGTCACGACACCGCTTGCATCGTCAACCTTCACAGCCCGGTCGATCCCTGCGCCCAGCAGCGACCAAAGACCTGACGGACTCCCCCCGGACAACGTGACGTTGACGCTGTCCGCCATGACGCCGGTCCCGATAACGGAGATGCTCAGCGCCGCAACGGCAGCCTTGATTTGCTTTTTCATGGTTTCCTCCCTGTCATATTATCATAGATTTCTAAATTTAGATATCTATCTTGTAGATCATTATTAAAAACCGAACTTTGCGTCAACCATGATTGAAACCGAGACACCGTCCAAAAATTTAGGTTAAGAACTGCGAATGGCTTGAACGCTCTCGCAGAGCATCCAAACCCCTACTCACATAAGGTTGCAGCACGCCCAAGGCCTAGCACAAGACTATTCCGAACTCTCTCAGAGCTTCCCCAAAACTATACATCTCAGCGGAAGTAGCCCAACGGAATCACCTGAGCCTAAAAGGCCCGGCTATCGCAGATGAAGCTAAAGAGACCTTCAGGATCCAAGGTTACTTCTGGTCGGTGGGACGCGGACACCGCTCAAAGCAGCTTTTTCCTCATCATCTTCGAGGTTTCGAATCATTACAGCAAGGGCCTTGCGCAATGTTTTCTCTTCGGCACCACTCAGGCCTCTGATGGCGGCGTTATTCACTTCGTGTGCCAAAGGCTCCAGGAGATCCCGCAACTCCCAACCTTTTTCCGTGAGGAAAGCATGCTGACGACGACGGTTCCCAGCCACATTGCGGCGTTCAATATATCCAAGCTCTTCCATTCGGCTGAGTGCAGTATGCGCAGTAGGCTCTGTCAGATGTGCTCTTTCGCTTAACTCTCGTTGCGACAAACCATCTTCCTGCCAAAGGATTCGAAGGAATATCCACTGCCCGAAAGTCACATTTTGCGTCTGTAACCGCAGCTGCAACGCACGGTTAAACCCTCTTGCCGCAAGACGTACCAAGCGAGCAATGCGCTCGTTATATTGGGTCAAACCGTCGTCTTTCAACGCGGAATCAGATTTTTCGTTCATGTATGCTCAGACCACAAACATCTATTGCCCAAAATCAGTTCTGGGCTTCTACAGGTCCGAGACTATCCCTGTCATCTTACGAAGATGCAAGCCTCAACAATGTCACTACTTTTACAGCTAGTGACATGCGGTGCGCGCAAACCGACGTAAATCTTGCAGCAAACCCTGCTTACAACTTTTCGATTTTTTCTCTCCATATTTTTCGATTTGGGGGTTTCTGCGCGCTTGATGCGTGTTGCGTTTTCGACGAAGATGTCGGGCAAGACGGTGTAGAGCTCAATGGTGTGTCCCGGGATATGCGGGGGGAGGATCACCCGGTCGAAGCCGCGCAGCGGGCGGGCAGCGGTTCGGTTTCCGTCACGCCTAGCCTAGCACCGGCTAGGTGTCCTGCTGTCATCACCCGCACCAGCGCATCCTCATCAATGAAACCCCGCGCGAGGTGTTGATTAACACCGCATCCGGCTTCATCATGCGCAGTTCGGCCTCGCAGATCATTCCTCGTGTCTGCGCGTTCAACGGCACATGCAGGCTCACCAACATCACACATGGCCAGAAGCTCAGCGCGTTTCACCAGCCCCACGCCCGTAGGTGCGGTGTCCGGTATCAGGAACGGATCGTGCACCAGTATCTGTGCCGGATCTGTGCCGGCTCGAACGCCAACTGTCGCTCGATCACCCGGTCCTATCCGCCCCGAGTCGATCAATCCGATCGCCCGGCCTCGCACCATCCGCGCAAATATCTGTTGCGGTCGGCCCGCATTCTCGCGCAGCAGGCGCTCGGATTCATGCAGCCGGTACAGCAGCACCAGTATCAGCATCCCTATCGCTTCGGGCATCCCCAAAAAGTTCTCGGGCGTTACACCATTCGTCACGATCAGACCGCGCGCGGCACAGGCCTCCCAGATCTCCCGCACCCACCCCGATCGTTGGAAGTACTAGCGCCCGCGGCCGTGGCGAGGCGTCCAGATCCGCGTCGCTCAGCCCCGACCGCGAACTGACCACGATGATAGCAACGTCCGACAGCAGCGCCTGCCGCTGTTCCTCCGTCAGCCGCAGCGGAACACCTAGGGTGATCTGGGGGCCGCGAACGACCTCCCAGCCTTCGGTCCGCAGACGATCCGAACCCTCGAAGTCCAGTGGGTGACGGAAGTGCCACGCCTCGCCCGCCCAGCCCAACGGCAAACACACAAAGCTGGCACAGACACCTTCCAGACCTTCGCCAAGCGCCCCGGCCTGCGTCATGATATCAAGCTCAACCTCTGCATCGGGGGCGTTCAGCGCAGGTTTGATCGGTAAATCACCGGGCATCTCGCCCGCCCCTACACCCAGAGCATCGGCAATCGCATGCATCGCAACATCCGGACCGCAGGCCAGCCGCAGATTCAGCGCAGGCAGCGCCTGATGCTCCATCCCCCAGCCATTGTGCAGCTGATAATCCAGCGACGCCTGGATCACCTGCGCCTTCACATCGCCCGCCAGTTTCAGCGTGCCCGCGACATCCAGCCAGTCCAGGCTCAGGATCACATCCGCCTCGCGCAGCACCGCGCCCGCCGCATCGTCAATGAAGAAGGCCGGTTTGCCGCGATGCTGCGGGTGATCCGTCGGGAAGGACGCCCCGTTCCGGATATCCGTCAGAACCTTCGCCCCAGCGCCTTGGCGTTCTTCGGCAGATCTGCCGCCCGCGCCACTCCTTCGGCCGAGGGTGCCGCCGGAGGCGACGGCTGGTAACGCGCAAAATCTGGCAACTCCGGTGCCTTCTCGTGCTGCTTTTCCTGGATCGACACGTCGAAGTTCACATAGGTCGGGCCTTTCGGTTCGCTCCACGCGATTACATCCGCACGCAACATCGATTCCAGCGCCGCATCAACCGGCCCCGTCGCCCCATAAATCAGAACCGGCACACGGTCGCACCACACGTTGAAGATCGCCATCGTACCATGCATCAGACCCACGTTGCTGTGCAGGATCACCGCCAATGGCTCCCCCGCCACCTTCGCATAGCCATGCGCAATCGCAACCGCATGCTCTTCGTGCAGACACAACAGCATCTGCGGATCTTCATTGCCAAGGTGGTTCACAAGGCTGTCGTGCAAACCCCGAAAGCTCGACCCCGGGTTCAGTGCAACATACTTCACTCACCCCCAAACCTCGCAATATATCCGCAAATACATCGCTACCCCACACCCCCAAACTATCCGACGATACTGGGCGCTCAACCTGATACAGCCTGTGGTCTGTCATGTGTCTTGACCTTTCCTTATGAAGTGTTGATGCAACAGCGCCCCATTTTGAAAGGCGTACGCAATAGGTATCCATTGCCCGCCGAAAGGGCGGGCATTTTGCATTTCAGACGGTCTGGAGCGGCTCAGAGGATCAGAAATCCAAACCGAAATCGACGGTTCCCGCCGAATGGGTCAAAGCACCGGAGGAAATATAATCCACATTTGCCGATGCGATTTCGCGCAAACGGCCAAGGGTCACATTCCCGCTGGCTTCTGTCTTCGCCCGCCCGTCAATGCGCTTTACAGCTTCGGCCATGTCTTCGGTCGACATATTGTCGAACATGATGACATCTGCTCCCCCGGTCTGAAGCACCTCGTCCAACTGATGCAAACCGTCGATCTCGATCTCTACCACGACCATGTGACCCACATTTCGTTGAACGGCTTCCAGCACCTGTTTGATGCCACCAGCCGCTGCGATATGGTTGTCCTTGATCAGGATCGCATCGGACAGGGAAAACCGATGATTGTGGCCGCCGCCATGCAAAATGGCGAGCTTTTCGACAAGTTTCAGCCCCGGTGTGGTTTTGCGTGTACAGGTGATACGTGTCTTGGTACCCGCAAGCTCCTGAACATAGGACGCTGTCAAGGTTGCCGTCCCAGACAACCGTCCGGCAAAGTTCAGGGCAACACGCTCTGCGGCAAGGATCGACGCCGCCGATCCCTCTATACGCATCAACGTATCGCCCGCTTTGCAGGCCGTACCATCCGCGACGACAGTCTCGACCACAAGATTGGGATCAATCAGCCGAAACGCGAGAGAGGCCACCTGCATCCCAGAAACAACCGCGTCCTGCCGTGCACGCATTTGCGCCTTGTAGCGCGTGCCTTCAGGCAGAACGGAACGGGTTGTCACGTCGCCTGCGGCACCCAGGTCCTCCATAATAGCGTTCCGAACCATGGGTTCGAGGATGATATCGGGGACGTTCGCAACATTGCTCATTATTTTTTAGATCCTTATCGGTTTGCAAAAGGGGCAGGAAGGGATGGTCTCATCCCGGCCAAAGCAATCAATACAGAAAAAGCTTTTGGATCCCAGACCCCGTTCGCACATTACCTACGCACCGGGTCACTGACCCGACAGATTGATATGCACATTCTTTTCATGGGTGAAGGAAATCAGTTCGCCAATACCTACTTCGCGCCCGATACCCAATTGCTTGACCCCACCGAACGGGGCACCAAGGAAATGCCGACCGACTTCGTTAACCCAAACAAACCCGGCCTCGACGCGTGCAGCCGTACGATGAGCCATCACCAGATCCCGAGTCCAAATTGCACAGGGCAGCCCAAGCTCAAGTGCATTGACCTCGTTCAGCATGGAATGCTTCGTCCGACCATTTGCGAACCGCAAGAACTGGCCCGAAAATCTCTTCACGGGCGATACGCATCTGCGGCGTTACATCCGCAAAAATCGTCGGCGCGATAAAGCTGCCTTTCGCCAGCGGACTATCCGTGACCGCATAACCGCCAGTAACGGCGCGCGCACCCTCACTTTTGGCAGAGTCAATGAAACCCATGACCCGGTCGAACTGCGCACGGCTGACAATCGTGCCTATCGTGGTTTCAGGATCCGTCGGAACGCCCGGCTTATATCTTTCAACAGACTCGGCCAGATAGGAAATGACTTCGTCGTGGATATCCTCGTACAGGAATGCGCGACTTATCGAGCCACAGGACTGGCCGCACCAGCCAAAGTTCATTCTAGCGACAATCGCGTCCGCAATCTTTTTCGGATCACTGTCGGGATAGGCAATCAACGCGTTCTTGCCACCCAGTTCCAGCAGTACAGGTTTGCCCGTAACGCTGGCGCTTCGCATCACAGCCCGGCCAGCCGACACAGAGCCAATAAGCGTGACCTTTGCAGCGCCAAGGTGCTCGGCCAGGCCAGCACCTGCCTCTAGATCACCCGGCAACACGTTGAATGTGCCTTTGGGCATCAGGCCATCAACAATCTCTGCCAGGCGCTATGCAGACAAAGGCGCCTGTACCTGCGGCTTGATGATGACAGCGTTCCCTGCCGCCAAAGGCGCCGCCATTTTACCGCCACAAAACATGAACGGATGATTGAACGCCAGGATACGTGCCACAACACTAAGCGGCTGGCGCAGGGTCATATTCACCCGATCCGGCCCCATAGGGATCGTGTCGCCCTTCATTTCAGTCACAAGACCGGCGAAAAACTCCATCTGGGCCGCCGCGATGGCCGCGCATCTCGGTATATGGGTTGCCGCAATTGGCCGCGTCCATCATCGCAAGCTCATCTCCGCGCTTGTGCAAGAGAGCCGCGATTTCCTGCAGAATACTGGCACGCTCAAGAGGAGCAACATCACGCCATTCCTTCAAACACGCAGGCGCTACGTCCACCTCGGCCCGGGTCGCCGCAGCCACTAATCCGATCAGCTGACCTGTGCCCGGGTTAAAAGTCTCCTCGTAATTTCCTGCGCTTGGCGAAACCCATGCGCCCCCACAATACAGCTGTTCCTTACCAGAGAGAGCATGGTTTGCATCCATATTCACCATGCGCATATGACGTTTCCTCCCGCGATTGCCCTTGATTACTTAGATTTCTAATATAGTCAACCAATGAACCCCATCGCCTGCCAACTGAAATCGTTGGGCGTATGAAAGGTTTTCGCCGGGCGGCACGCAGGTTAGCTGCCCTGCCAGGCACCCCCCACCGGGTGCCGCTGATCGCTAGCGCATCGGCTGGGGTGACTAATGCCTTCCCAGCTACCAAAATTCAAGTGAAATATTGGGCCCTCCACTAGCAAGCAAATTACCGCCATACGCTCACTATCTGCTATTTTAGATCACTAATTATTCGCGTAAATACTCTCTTGGATTGAATTATTTTCTGGGCATTCAATTGATTAAGAAAAAGACAGCCTGGCCCTTTCAGGAAGGGTTTATCATCAACGGAACGGCGGAAACCCATGTGTTTACCGACTACCGCTGGAATGATGGAAGCGTGAGCCGCCGCCAGTTTGTGGATCCAAACAGTTACGACCACACGCGTATCACAGTACGGCCGATTTCACTAAAGCTGCCAAGCAGCCAGGATCAGTAGGAGAACCACTCCGAGTGACCCACCGTGCCCTCGTAGTCTCCGTATTCGACCATGATGCTGCGCAAATAGAAGTACGAGGAACTTCCGCCGCTCGGAAAGGCAATCTCCTGCCCGCTTTCCGAGATGAATGTCACGGGCCAGGGCGTGTGGGATCGGTAGACCCGCTGGATGTACCGGCAGGTGCGGTTCTCTCGGTCGCAGGAACGAAGCGACCAGTCCCAATACCGATCACCTCCCCTTTCTCTATAGGCTTGACCGGTGAACCAGATCACATGAGTGCGGTTCAGCCATTCATACTCCGGCAGGTTGGTGTCGAGTTCGCCCTCCCCGCCGGGACCGCCCAGCTCGACCGGCACATGGGCAAAGGTGCAGACTCCGAAGGGCGGCAGGCTCGGCCAGGGTGTGATCCGTCGAATCATCGTGCGATAGGCCCGTGCGCAAACCGCACTGGGAGGAAAACCGCCCGCCATGCAGAGC
Organism: Leisingera daeponensis DSM 23529; assembly: GCF_000473145.1. NCBI lineage: Bacteria > Pseudomonadati > Pseudomonadota > Alphaproteobacteria > Rhodobacterales > Roseobacteraceae > Leisingera > Leisingera daeponensis. The sequence continues at coordinate 48,466 of NZ_KI421503.1, forward strand.
ATGATGGCGCAATCGATGTCATAGGCCTGCGCCTTCTGCGGAGCTCCAAACACCGCCATCACTCCCATTGCAGCTGCCATCGCCTGTCGCTTCATATCGCTCTCCCGCAAAAGTTGCGGCAACTATCGTACAATATGTATTTTTCTGCAATATGTCGTATTGACTCTATATGACTTTATGGCCTTAGTGTCGTGAAGTAGAAGGGCTCTCGTGGGGAGAGTCCGAACATGCCGATAGCGCGCAACCAGATCCTGATCACCATCGATGGTGTCAAAGACCTGTCCGAGAAGGGCATCGCGTTCCGCTGCCGGTATGAACTCGTGGGGTTCACGGACGATGGCAAGCCGCGCTACCAGTGCATCTACCTGCGCGAGGGCGAGCCGGAAGCCATTCTGGTCTCGACCCGGATCACCCCACACGGGCCGGAGCCGCGGTATTTCAACATATGGCCGGGACTCTTCAAACATCATCTCGAGTTCGGTGACGGGCGCGATCTGCGCTTTGGTCCTGACTACAGCATTACCCTCGAGGAGCGCGGCTGACGTCATCGCCTTCGGCCGCGACGGGACAGCCCGGACCTCGGGCTGGACCTTTCATGGCGAACGACCTGCCTGGGCGGGGCTGGGTGATAGCGCTGAGGCCGGGGTGGTTCTTGCCTCGCTGGATGCCACACCGCCGTCCGGACGCGACGACATCCTCTCCCTGATCCGCACGACTGCTGACCGGTACCAGGGGAACCGCGCCCTGCGGCAAGTCGGCCTCGATGAGGACGACTGGCTGGTCCTTTTCCAAGCCCTGGTCGAGGCCGAAAGCAGCTACAATCCGACTGCCGTGAGCCCCAAGGGTGCCTATGGTCTTGGCCAGCTGATGCCGGACACGGCCCGTGCGCTCGGCGTCGATCCGCGCGATCCCTCACAGAACCTCGACGGCGCCGCACGCTATCTGCTCGCGCAGCTGGCCACATTCAAGGACATCAACCTGGCGCTCGCAGCCTATAATGCCGGGCCGCACCGCGTGGTCGAGTATTCCGGCACCCCGCCTTTCACCGAGACTCGCGACTACATCGCGCGCATCCATCGGATCCGGTCCCGGCTGGCGGGTGCGCCTTTTTCCGCGCCGGATATCCGTGTCGCGACCCGCGTGCCTGCCCGCGCGCCGGTCCTTATCGAACTTCAGTAAAACAAGGGAACTTCGCATGCTTCGACATCGCCTCAGCCGCCTCTTGCCTGCCGCCACAACCCTGGCGGCTTTCGCAACGCCCGTCCTCGCGCAAGACTTGTCACCGATCCAGACCATGCTGGAAACCGTCGAGGCCGCGCTGACCGGTCCCATCGGGATCGCGGTCGCCACGCTCGCGGTCATCGGCACCGGTTTCATGTGCATGATGGGACGGCTGAACTGGGGCTGGTTCGCCTCGGTCATCATCGGGATCGTGCTGATCTTCTCGGCCGGCACCATCGTCGACGGCTTCTCGTGACATTCCGGCAAAATAGCGTCCTACGAGCGACCCGAACGCGTTGTGCTACGCAAACGCTGCCTCGGGCCCCTCTCCGGACACACATTTCCTTCTAAGCCGGAATATCACCCAATGGCAGAACGATCTCCCCTCTTTCTGGGCCTCGCCCGTCCGCCCAAGTATCTGGGTCTCCCTGTCGGATACCTCGTGGTTCTGGCGACCGGGGTCGTTCTGCCGTTCATCTGGACGAAGTCGATGGTGTTCTTCCTGATCGGGATTGTCGCCTATCCGATCCTCTGGTTCGTCGCCGACCGCGAGCCGCATTTCTTCGAGGTCCTGCGCGTCTCCTACGGCTCTGTGCGCGCGACGAAGAACCGGGCCCTGCATGGAGGCGACAGCTTTGGCGCGTGATGCGGGCACCCTTTCTTCCTTCGGGACCGCCTTGCATCACGCCGGCGGCGGCGAGTTCGCGCGGGAGAGCTATCTGGCCGAGCACCTGCCGTATTTCGCGCTCACGGATGACGATGTCATGGTGCTGCGAGAAGGCGATCTCCTCGCAACCATGCGCCTCGATGGTCTCAATCCGATGACCACTGAGGACGCCCGGCTCGACGCGCTCAAGCGCGCGGTTGCCGCCATCGTCGCCCAGACCGGCAATGCCTTCGGTTTCTACATACACCGGATCTCCGTGCCGCAAAATCTCGGGATGCGCCCCATCGAGGGCGACAGCTTCGCCGCCGCGATCGATGCGCGGTGGCAGTCCCATGTGAAAAACCTGCGCCCCGCCAAGCGCCAGCTTTATCTCAGCGTCATCCGGCGGCCCGACATCTCGGCGCGCATTCCGCTCCTTCGGGCACTGGCCCGCAAGGCCTGGGTCAAGGACCGCGCGACACGGATGCAGGAGTTGAACGAGGTCATGGGCTTCTTCGAGGTGGCGCTTGCGTCGGCCAATCCGGTCAGACTCACGAAAGCTGGCGGCGAATGGCTGGGCTATCTCAATACGCTGAACGCCGGCAGCTTCTCCCCCATCGCCTTCGGGCAAAGTGCCTTGCCCCTCTCGCACACCCTGAGCAATTGCCGCGCGACCTTTGATGGCGACGTGGCCACCCTGACCGATGCAGTGACTGGGCGGGTCAAATACGGCGCGCTCTTCTCAATGAAGACCTATCCCGCACTGACCGACGTCACGCTGCTCGACGCGCTCGACCTGCCCCTCGACATCGTGCTCACGAACTCCTTCAGCCCGATCCCGAACAACATCATGGCCGAACGCATCCAGCGGATCATTCGTCAGATGCACGCCTCAGACGATGCCGCCGTGTCCCTGCGCGAACAGCTGGGACAAGCCGCCGATGATCAGGAGGCAGGACGCATCGCCTTTGGCGACCACCACCTCTCCATCGCGGTCTATGCGCCCGACCGCGACACGCTCGAACGGGCCGCCGCCCAGATCAAACGCGTGGGCCAGGAAATCATGTCGGTGATCGTCCGCGAAAACATGGCGCTGAAGGCGACGTATTTCGCGCAGTCGCCCGGCAACTTCGGCTACCGCGCCCGCAAGACACCAATCTCCTCGATTAATTTCGCTGACTTCGCGGCCCTGCATGGCAGCGTCGAGGGGCGCAGCCCGGACCAGTCGCCATGGGGTCAAACCATCACGGTCCTGCCCACGGTCGGCACTTCTGGCTATCGCTTCAACTTCCACGAGGCGGGAGCCCCAAGCAAGGAACCCACGGTCGGCCATACGCTCGTTCTGGGGCGCACCGGCACCGGCAAGACACTGACCACCGCTTTCCTCGCAGCCCAAGCGCAACGGGTCGGCGCGCGGCTTTTCTTCTTCGACAAGGACCGCGGCCTCGAAATGGCGGTCCGCGCCCTTGGCGGGCGCTATAACGAAATCCGGGCTGGCGTACCCACGGGCCTCAACCCGCTTGCCACCGAGACCGACGAGCGCGGCCGCGCCTGGCTCTCGGACTGGCTCGCGACCCTGCTCACACGGAATGGCACGCTCTCGGGCGAGCAATCCCGCCACATCCAAAGCGCGGTCGGCCAGAACGCCGATGCGGGGGCAGGCCTGCAGCGCTTCGCCAGTTTCGAGACCCTGTTCCAGTCGCTCGATGACGATGGCGAGCTGCAATCTCGCGTCGCCGAATGGGCGCCGGGTGGGCGCTATGGCTGGGTGTTTGACGAACCCGAGCGCGGTGCGGGCCTCAAGCTCACGGGCGACATCGTCGGGTTTGATATGACCGAGATCCTCGACATGACCACCGAGCGAATGGCGGTGCTCTCCTACATCTTCCGCCAGATCGAACGTGTGGTCGAGGATCGCCGTCCCACCATCATCGTGCTCGACGAAGCCTGGAAGCTCTTGGACGACCCGTATTTCGGGGCGCGGCTGGAAAACTGGCTGGTCACGCTTCGGAAGATGAACTGCGTCGTGATCATGATGACGCAATATCCAAGCCAGCTGCGCGACAGCCGCGTTGGCAAGACCATCGTCGAAACAGTCCCGACCCAGATCCTCTTCCCGAACGATCGTGCCACTGTCTCCGACTACGACTTCCTCCGCGTCAACGCCAAGGAGGCGGCCCTTCTCGTGCAGCCCACCATCGGCCAGCGCATCGCGCTCGTTCGCTCGGCGGGCGACAGCGTCTTCGTCGATGCCGATCTCTCTGCGCTCGGAGAGTTGCTGCCCATCCTTGGCGGCGGCGCCACCGGCGAAGCCCGCGTGCCTGCCGATTGGCGCGCCAATCCCGATTTCTGGAGACATGTGATATGAGTTCGCAACCCCTTCTCGCGCTTTGCGCCGCCGCAAGCCTTCTGTCGGCTTGCGAAAAATACACTGAGAAAACCTCGCCATGCTTCGGACGCAAGGGCGAGCCGCAGGTGACCCGGTCCGCACTTTCCTTCTCGACCATGGGCGCACCGGTTCAGGAGACAGCCAAGCCCGACTGTACCTTCGAACCCCTGCCCCGTCCGGAATGAGCCGCGCCGCGATCATATCCACCGGACTCTGCCTCGTCCTCGGTGCCCTGCCCGCGCTCGCCCAGGGCGTGCCGACGCAGGACAATTCCGCGATCGGGCGCGCCATCGCACGGGTGACGGCACTGGCCGAGGATCTGGGTGTCCAGCAGGACAAGGATCGCACGGAGACGACGCTCGCCGATGTCCAGGCCGACCAGTTGCGCGTCCTCGAGGAGATGACTGCGGCGATCACTGGTCCCGGCTTCGATATCCGCGCGCTCGAAGGCAATGCGGATTTCGGGGTGGCGGCGGTCTATCCCAATACCGATCCAAGCCCGATGGTGAGCCGCCTTTTCGGCGAGGGACGAGAGACGGTCGAAATGATGATCGTCGAGGTCGCGGGCGAGTTTGCAGGCGCCCCCGGTGTGGCCCGCGCCGGTCTCTCGGCCACCCAGTGGCGCTGCCTCTTCCAGGCCCTGATCAAGCAGGAGAGCCGCTTCAACGTTGCCGCTGAAAGCCCGGTCGGAGCCTATGGCCTGACCCAACTCATGCCTGGCACCGCCTCCGATCTCGGCGTCGACCGCTATGACGTGAAAGACAACCTCCGCGGCGGCGCGCGTTACATCACCACGCAGCTCAACCGCTTCGGCAACATCCCCCATGCACTTGCGGCTTATAACGCAGGCCCCGGTCGGGTCATTGAATATGGTGGCGTGCCGCCCTTTGCCGAGACCCAAGGTTACGTGCGCAATATCTCGAAGTTCTACAACGAATACCTCGCCGTGGTGGGCGGTGCCGATGCGCTTGGCACGCTCTCACCTTCAGACTTTGCGCTCGCCGAATATGCCAGCATCTCCGAGGCGGGCATCTATTACGCGGCTGATAGTTCGGCGACGACCGAACAGGTGATCAATCGCCTGCGCGCCATCATCCTGCAGATCGATGAGCAACCCAATGCCAAGGCGGCCTGGGAGCTCAACACCTACGCCAAGGCCGAGATCGGCCGCATCCTCAACCTTCGCGTCCGGCTGATGGCGGCAAACCAGCAGCGCGAGGCGGCCTATGCGCAGCACCTCGTGGCCGACCGGCTGGCCGAGCGCGACTTCATGCAGATGGGAGTTCCCGAATGAGACACCTTCTCCTGACCGCCGCAGCGGTCACTACACTTGCGCTCGCCTCGCCCGCTGCTTCCCAGGGCGTACCAACCTTTGATGGCTCGCAGCTTGGTCAACTCGTGGCCCAGCTCGAGCACATGGCCGAGGACCTGAATGTCCAGATGCAGCAGCTCGCGACCATGCGGCTGGAACTGGAAACCCAACTGTCGCAGCTCACAAACCTCGAGGCGCAACTGACTTCTCTTATTGAGGGCAGCGGGCTCGGTGAACTTTTCGCGACGGTCGAAGAATTCCGCGCGCTGCGCGGCAAGCTGATCGCGCCCCTCAATACCGCACAATCTCTGGCCAGCGGCGATTTTCTCAGCGGCTTCAATCCCGGCGCAGAACTCTCCGCCTCGGTCGAGCGGGTTCTTTCGGACAGTGGCTTCACCTCGGAGCGCCTCAGTACGCTTTCGGGATCGGATCAGCCCGCCGACAACCGCATCGCCACCTCGGCCGGGGCCAGCGCCATGTTGTCGGTCGCCGCGCAAGAAAGCCATGAAGAAGCTGGACAGAGCCTCGAGCGGCTCGAGACCATGGTCGGGCTCATCGACGATCAGGACGGGCTGAAAGCTGCGGTCGATCTCAACACCCGCGTCACCGCTGAACTTGGCATCATCCTGACCCAGATCTGGCGGCTTGAAGCGGCGCAAGGCGTCAGCGCCGGCCAGCTTGGCGTCGTCGATGCAGCGACCCTCGCGGATGAGCGCAAGTTCCGGTCGATGGCGGTGGATCCATGAGGCAAACCATGACCCACAGCTTGGCACCAATTCGGACGCTTGGTCTCGCCGCACTTGTCGTGAGTGCCCTGCCCAGTGTTGCGTTGGCCCAAACCCCGAGCACGAACCCTTCCGGCGACACGCCCTTCAATTCGATGGCCATCGCGCGGGACGAAGCCGACGAATGTCGTGCTCCGAAACCCCCCGCCGATCTGGCCGAGACCGCCTATCTGCGCAACGGCTACCGCGCGATCCTGCGCATCCTGATCGCCGAAGAGGCGCTCGCCTCGGAAACCTGCACCTGTCTGCTGGATCAGTTCACCTGGGATCAGGCCTTGGGCGCGCTGCCCCGGTTCCAGACCTCGGACAACCCGCGTCTGCCCTTCAAGGTGCTCGAGCTCTACGCCAAGGCGGACGCGCTCGAGGCGCAAGTTGTGGAGGCCTGCGTAGAGTAGATGGGCGTTATTCGCGACATCCTGAGCCAGGTCGACGCCGCGGTGGATACCGTGGCACAGGACGGCTTTGTCTCTTCGGCAGGCGTTGTCGGCGACGTGATCTCCGCCGGGGCCGCGCTCCTCGTCGTGCTCCTCGGGATCAACGCGGTCATGCAACTCCGCCCCCTGCCCTTTGGCACCGGGTTTGCCTTCGGCATGAAGGTCGCACTTGTGGGGATCTTCGCGCAGAGTTGGGATAATTTCAGCGTCATCTATGACATCGTCACGCAGGTGCCCGACTCCGTCGGCGCCTCGATCCTCGCGCTCACCGGCTCGGGCGACGAGGCCGGGGTCTATGAAAGCCTCGACAACATGGTCGCCCGCATCACCGCCTATGGCGACACGATCGGCGACCGCGCAGGCTGGGTCTTTGGCGCGGTCCTGGGCGCGATCTTCTTTGTCCTCTCGGCGGTCTTCGCCGCCGTCACCGCCGGGATCATCGCCTTCGCCCGCATCGTCTTCGCGCTGATGATCGTCATCGCCCCCTTCATGATCGTGACCTCGCTCTTCAAGCCGACCCAATCCCTTTTCGAGGCCTGGACCCGCGCCACCATCGGCTATGCGCTCATGCCGGTCGCCGCCGCAGGCGCGGCGGGCATCATCGTCGCCATCGCCGAGGCCATAGGGGACGCCTCCGCCGATCCGGGCGATGTCGAGACCGTCAGCCTCATCCTGCCCTTCCTCGTGATCCTGATCCTCAGCGCCGGGATCATGGCCTCGGTCCCCTACATCGCCTCCAACCTGACCGGCGTCGTTGGCATTGCCTCCAATGCCGTGGGCCTGACCGGCCTCGCGCGTCAGGGCTTCGTGAACACGCGGGAATACGGCACGGGTGCCGCCTCGCGCCTCGTCACCGGCAAGTCTCCGCACGAGCTGAACCAGATGGCCAATGCGGGCGTGGTGAAAACCGGCGAGTTGATCCGGCAAAGCCCCGGCGCGCTCCTCTCCGCCGCCAAGGCTTTCCGCAAACCCTGATTTGAAAGACGACGACTTTGAAGAAGACTGTAGCCAGTTCCTCCGCGCCTGACCGCGACGCGTTTGAGGCGGATTTCATCTACGGGCCTCGGCGGCGCGAGCGTTTCGCCTGGTTCGTCGCAGCTGCAGGCGTCCTGGTTGGCGTCGCCGGCATGGTCGCGGGCGCGAGCCTCTTTCCGCTCAAATCGACCGAGACCTTCGTGGTCGTGGTCGACAAGGAAACCGGCGAGATGGACCGGGTTGCCGCCGTACAGGCGCTGACCCTTTCCGAGAGCGATGCCATCATCCAGGCCAATCTCGTGGCCTATGTCGATGATCGAGAGACCTATGACCTGACCGATGGAGAGCAACGCATCAACTCGGTGCTCGATCGTTCGGATGGCGATGCCGCCCGCACGCTGCGCGATCTCTGGTCTTCGACCAACGAGGATTACCCGATCACCGTCTATGGCCGCGAAGCCAAGATCGAGGTGGTGATCAAATCGGTCAATCAGATCGAGCGCGGCGTGGCCCAGGTCCGCTTCACCCGCACGCTGCGCCGTCCCCGCGACACCCGCACCGTCACCCGATCCTATGTCGCTACCGTTGGTTATGACTTCCAACCTGAAACCCGCCAGCGCCTTCAGGACGTCTGGGCCAACCCCTTGGGCTTCGTGGTGACCTCCTACCGCGTCGACGCCGAGACCCTGGAGAACTGACCAAGATGAAATCCCTGCCCGCGCTCCTTCTGGCGCTTGCCCTTCCTGTTGCCGCATCCGCCGAAGCCACCCCGCAAGGTGGCCCGCTCGACATCCGCATCCGCACCGCCGTCTATGATGAAAACCAGGTCTACCGGATCGAAACCGACTTGCGGCATTCGACGACGATCCATTTCGGGGCCGGGGAGCGGTTCGAGGCGGTGATTGTCGGCGACACCGAAAGCTTCCAGGTCGATCCGATCCCCGAGCTTGGCAATGTGCTCACAATCAAACCGCACGTGGCCAATGCCTCGACCAACATGACGGTGATCACCAACCGGCGCACCTATTCCTTCCATCTGCGCGAGGGCTCGATCCCGAACCGCACCGGCATGTTCTTCGAAGTCCGCTTCCGCTACCCCGACGAAGAACGCCGCGCGGCGGGTGCCACCCAGCCCAAGGGCTATGAGGCCCCGCGCAACTACAACTACCGGGTCTCGGGTGAAGGGGATTTTCGACCCAGCCATATCTACGACGACGGTCGTTATACCTACTTCGTCTTCCCGGAAAACGCCCGTCAGCCCGCCCTCTTCAAGGCCGATGACCAGGGCCGTGAGCGCACCGTGAACTGGACCCAGCAGGGCAACACGGTCCGGGTGCTCGGGGTGAACACCTACTGGACGCTGCGCATCGGCGACGAGGCGATCTGTGCCTGGCGCGACGAGAGCGCGATTTACGTGAGCAACTGACCATGGCCGATCAAACCCCTCCCGACCTGCAGGACCGCCTCGATCAGTTCAGCCAGCGCGGCAAATCCAAACGCCGCGGCAACAGCCTCGGGGTCGGCGCGCTCGCCGCTGCCCTTGCCCTCGGCGGGGCCGGGGTCGCGTATTTCCTGGCGACCAGTCTGCAAGAGGGGGACAGCGCTCTTGAGACCTCCGATGTCGAGACCTTCCAGGACCGCCGGCCCGGCACCGGCGGGCGGCTGGAGTTTCCTCCTGACGAGACAGAGCAGCGGGTCAATGACGCGCTGATCGCTGTCGAGGAGGCGCTGGACGTGCCCGCAGCCCCTTCCCCGGAACCAAGCGCCGAGGTGCTGGCCGAGATCGCCAAGCTTCGCGAGGCCCTCGCCGTCAGCCAGGCCGCCCGCAACTCGGAAATCCAATCCGCCGTCGCCGACCTGCGCGAAGCCTTCGACGAACAAAAGGCCGCGCTTGAAGCCACACTCGCCGCAAAGGAAACCGAGCTGGCCAACCTGCAGCGCCAGACCGAAACCCGTATCGAGGGGCTGCAGGCCATGCTCGACGCCGAACGTGCGCAGCGCGAGGGGCTCGAGGCCGAGCTCGACCGCGAAGGGCTGATCGCCGATCAGCGCCTGCTCGAAGAACGCCGCCGGCAGGAAGAGGAACAGCGCCAGCGCGAGGCCGAGCGGGTCGCCGAGGAGCTTCTGACCGCGCAGATCAAATCCCCCGCCGTTGTCTATGCCGATGGTCCGCGGGGTGGCCAAAGTGGCGCGGCAGTCGCTGATCCGGCGGCCCCTGGCACCGGGGGTCCGGTCCTGTCAGGAAATGAGCAGTTCCTGCAAAGCGCGCGACCGCTCGAGGTGCAGGAGGCCGCCCGCCTCACCCATCCTGAGCGCACGCTGACCCAAGGCTCGGTCATCCAGGCCGCGCTCCAGACCGCCATCAACAGCGATCTGCCGGGCTCCGTGGTCGCGGTCGTCTCCGAGCCGGTTCCGGCGTTTTCCGGGGATCGGATCCTGATCCCCCGCGGCTCCCGCCTTTTTGGCCAATACCGCTCCGGGATCGAGATGCATCAGAAGCGCATCCTGATCCTCTGGACCCGCGTCCTGACCCCGGACGGCACCTCGATGGAAATCGCCGCCGTGGGCGGGGACCAGCTCGGTCGCTCAGGCCTGACCGGTCTCGTCGACACCAAGTTCGCCGAACGTTTCGGCGGGGCGGCGCTGATTTCCGTGATCGGGGCGGCGCCTGCCGTGGCGGCGGAGAGTGCCAACAACGAAACGACCAGCATCGTTCTGGGCGATGTCGGCAGCGATCTTCAGGATGCCGTCGGATCGGTCATTGCCGACCAGGTCTCGATCGCACCCACGATCTATGTCGATCAGGGGGCCTCGGTCACCGTGCTCGTCGACCGGGATGTGGTGATTTATTGACTGAGGCAGCATCACCAACCTCTTATCTCGAGCGTTATCTCGACCCGTTCCGCGACCTGCTGAGACGCGATGACGTGGTCGAGATCGCGATCAATCCGGACGGCAAGGTGTGGATCGAGGTCGCGGGCGACGCTACCATGCGCCACGAAGGCCAAACCGTGGATCGCACCACCGCCCTCAACATGGCCCACACCATCGTCGGCGACGCCAAGGCCCGCGTCTCTGAAAAGAACCCCCTTGTCTCTGGCAAGGTGGAATATGCAGGCCGCCCGCTCCGAGTTCAGGTTGCCGTACCGCCCGCCATCGATCGCGGTGCCTCGATCACGATCCGTCTCTTCGCCTCCGGCAGCGTCAGGGATTACGCACCCACCTATCTCTTCGGCAAGGCCGTCTCGCTCGATGCGCTCCGCGCCGAGAAGATGAAGAACATCGCCACACTCGCCGAAGTGAACCTCGAGGCCGCGCTGCAAACCCTGGTCGAGGCGCGGCTCAACGTCCTGATCAGTGGCGGCACCTCGACCGGCAAGACCACTTTCGCCCGCCATCTCCTGACCCATGTCAGTGAACACGAGCGGCTGATCACCATCGAGGATGCCTTCGAGCTCTTCCCCGGCCAGCCGAACACCGTCGCCCTCCTGGCCGACCGTGGTTCCGGCTTGCAACGCAGCGCCAATGCCCTCCTTCAGGCCTCCCTCCGTATGCGACCCGACCGGATCATCGTCGGCGAGCTGCGCGGGGCCGAGGCCCTGACCTATCTCGAGGCCATTAACACAGGCCATGGCGGATCGGTCTCCACCATCCACGCCGAAACCGCCGAACTCGCCATCGATCGACTGGCGATCATGGTGCTGCAGGCAGGGACGCCGCTGACATTCGCCGAGGTCCGGCAATACATCCGCAAGTCCATCGATGTGATCGTTCAGCTCGGGCGAGCCGAGGGGAAGCGGGGGATTACGGAGTTCTATCTGCCGGGGTCGTGAGACGTTCCGACACAGCAGGCGTCGAGCAAAATAACGTGCTTAGGCTACGAATGGCAGCAGCGCGCGAGCGCTGCTGTTCGCTTTGTATTCGTCAATAGCCGCTATTGGGCCGAGGCAAGCTGTCTTTTGGTGTCGGCCGAAAAAGCAACGTAGAATTACTTTCTCGACAATCGGACGCGTGATAATAAGGCATTTAAGGGAAAGAACTTACGCTACTAGGGCACAGTCGGCGGCGGTGCCACGCGTCCGGCGAGCTTCTGCCACTGTTTGTTGTCGATAAGGGTGGAACGGTAGATCCGCAGATTACCGCATCCCGGAAGTGACTTCAGCGTCTTTTTGACTGGATCAACCAACGCCGGTGCCAACCACGGACTAAAGGTTTGCTCAGACATTGCGCCATTGTCCTCATTTTCAATTCAGATATTGGTAGGCGGTTGAAAGGAAGATCGAAATCTGCGACGCCACAGACCCAAAAATCGGTTTGATGGAGTAACCTGGAGCAACTTTCATGATGCCGTATTACTTGAGGTCGTGCGGCGTCTTCCGGAGGGCTTGAACTCGGGCTACGACGATAAGGTATTCGGTATCAGATCCAACGGGCGTTTTACGCTCTATGGTTATCCGCTCCGAAATGTGTTGCTGGTGTCCGTTCCTATCTGTCAGATCGAGGACCAACAGAAATCCAAAGCGGACGCCTGTAGTGAGATATCCTGTCGCTTGTCCGGCGTAGCGCTTGGCCAAGGTAGCGTTGTCCGGTACGTTGTCATCCTTCTTAACCTCGATAATCGAACTTACACCGCGAAACTGGACGTCGATGTCGGCTCTCCCACCACCACGATCACGCGCCTCTGCTTGGAAGGTTGGCGCTCCCCCGGTCTGCAAGAATTTCAGAAAATCCAGCTGCAGATCATGTTCTACCGGTAGCTTTCCACTTCGCCGGAACAAATAGGAGGCGACAGGATCGGTGCTAACACCGACGTTTGACCGGGCAGCCAAAAACTTCAGTAATAGGCCGACAAGAGACTCCACGAGCATCCGCGCGTCGGGGAAACGTGAATAGTCTGGCTGAGTTGCAAACTGTTCGATTACCTGTTGCCAAAGCTGAGCAACCATAACATTGGCGTCCCCATGCATGCGGAGTTCCGAAACACCCATTTTGGCCGCGGCTTCGCTGAAGCCGGCATCTTCTAGTACCTCAACCAGCCGGCTAGTGGTCGTGGCGTCGAAAGGGCGGCGATTAAGCGAGTCCTCCATCGACCGCTTGAGCGTTTCGCGCAGCTCCGCTACAGCCCCGGCTTTTCCATGGTCAATGTTGACCTGTAGCCACTCCTCCAGCGCTTGAAGGTAGTACCTGCGTTCGCGCATTCCACGGATGGTAGCATCCTGCATTGACGCATCGAGGCCGGGCGTAGATGGCAGACCAAAAACTTCGCTTCCAGGGTAGAAAATTGACAGAAGCTCATCCTCAATCACAATTGCAACGTTCAACCAAATTTCTTTGCCTAGGGAGTGGGCCAGAGCAGCTAATTTTGTTGCCATTGACAACCAATGAAAGCGTTCCCTCGAGGAAACAGCCAGCCATGAGTGAGACGCGTGGCGCGCCTGTGAAAACGCAGTATACTCGATGGCAGCAATTTCCAATTCAGGTAAACGATCTTTCAAATCTGCTCGGAGCCCGTCTTCCCGTACTGACAGCAGGAAGGTCGTGCAAAGCAAATAGAGTTTTGCATCCGGACGACGCTCGCTGTTCTCGAGGGATCGCTCGAACCATTTTTTTGCGGACGCAAGCGCCGACCAAAGGGCTTCCTCGGTGGGTGCGGCCAGTCCTTCGCGAAGCTTAGCTAACCCAATTTCCATGCACGCTTCGTCTGCGACAGTATCCAGCGTCGCCAATTGTTCGAGAAGCAACATAAAGTCTGTATCCGGATATCGACGTAGAATAGCGCCAACCACCTTGGCGACGTGACGCAGGAATTGTGGATCGTCCTCTGTCGAAACGTCGAGGATGCTGGCCTGTAGCCTACGCACGAGAACCGCGTTCTCTTGCGAGAGCAGCATCGCACCTCTCAGTGCATGGGAACGCCCCCATGAATGATTGCTTTCATCTTCGAAATGGGAACAAAGACTTGTCCACGCTGGCTTGGCGAACCCGGCTGGTATCTCGATCCGCTCCAGACAATCGACCATCTCGGCCAGTGCTGGAGCGTCGTCAGTCCACGCCAGCATTTCCAACAATACGGATTGGACAGAGGTCTCGGATATCCATCGGGTCAGCCAGCAAAAGCCATCGGCTCGGTCTGAACCGGGCGCGAGTTTTTGTACTGCAGAAAGCAATCGCTCCGCTGAAACGGAGCCCGGATCACTGGATCCGTCAGCATCGGCGCGTAACAACTCGATAAGATATTCCATGACTCACCGCTTAGAAAACGTAGTCGTCGCCTTTGGCATGGAGACGATGCTCGATTGGCACAACGGCTTCAACGGAAGGACGCGCTGTCGTGCCGATGATTATCTGCACACCGCCTATCTCCGAGGCCGCGGTTGCAACGCTATCGAGCATCGCCTCGAAATCCTTGTCCACGACCTCTTCGGACGCCGGCGAGTCGATCACCATCAAACCGGGGTGGCGGCCGTGACCCCGTTCCCTTGCGACTTCGACCGCAGCGAGCGCCACGGCAATCTTGATGCGCAGCCGTTCACCCATGGTCAAGTTGCTAAACCATTCGATAGCTCCACCTTGTTTGACTTTGAGCCGACCTCCGTTGTCCAGTTGCATCTCAGTGGCGTTGGGCATGCCAAACTTCCGGGAAAGGAGCATCACCGATTGCGATATCTGCTTCAGAATCTCAGATTGCATATCAACCATAAGTTCTTTGGTGACGTCAGTGGCTGCCCTGAGAACCTTATCCGCAGCATCGGTATTGGCGTCCGAGCTTGTAGATGTCGCTCCATCACCCATGAGGTCGCGAAGTTGAGCTGCCTGGGCTTCCAGCTGGACGATCTCCAGCTCTGTATCAGGGACCTTGGCAGCAAGGTCGACCTGCAACGCGGAAACCCGATCCTTTGCTTTTCGAAGTTCGATTGCAGCGTTGTTTGCAGATTTTTCCGCGGCTTTTTGCTTCTCCCTAGCTAATTTCAATGACGCGTCGAGGGCGTCGACTTCATCTTTCGCAAGCTGAATGTGATCTTCTTCAAAATCCTCTGTGCCCTGGGGAATATCGTTCTTGCAAAGCAGACAGGTGCTTCCATCGCCAGTTGACCCAGGCGCCGCCACGACCTCTTTGTATTTGGCTTCGCAGGCTGGGCAGCAGGATGGGCTAAGCTTGCGGAACGAATAGCCGGCTGACTTCTCGTCCTCCAGTTGCTGTACCCTTTGACGGGCTTTCTCGAAGCTCTCCGCAATCTTCTGCAGCGAGACATCAGCCACTTCGAAAGCAGCCCGCGTGGAATCCGCAACTTCGCGCAGAGTGACCATCTGTTGGTCCAAATCGTTCAACTCGACCCGTTTCCTTGAGCGATCGTCAACCTTCTTCACGCTTTCCCTTGCTGTCTCCAGCTTGGCGTTGACCGTCTCCAACCTTTTCGCAAGGCCCTTGTACAGCGCAGACTGGTCTGGACGAGCGGCGCGGGATTCCTCGACCTCCTTCTGCGCTGTGAGGGCCGCGCTATACGTCGAGACCCACGGCAAACCGATGAATAGTTGCAGTAGGCGTAACGGGATACCATCGATCGTGACGTCGCCGAAAAGTGCCTTGGCGTTCGTCGAACTCGACAAGAAGAGTGCCGATGAAATCAGTGGCCAGCCATGAGCATGACCACCGGTTTTGGAATTGTGTGCATATATCGGCGAGAAGGTTAGTTCAGCCATCATTAGCTGTTCCGTTTGCGACTTCAGCCCTTCGCCGCCATCACCGTCGTATAATGGCACCCAGCTCCCGTCGCTGCCCGAACGGCTGACGCGGGCTTTCGCTTTCGCCGGATCCTCCTCTCCGACATCTTTCCGCAATTCAGTACGGTGGAGAATGCCGTCGATCTCATAAGTCACATCGACGATTTCCAGCCATTTCCAGACGTCCGCCTTAACCCTTCCCCGGAACTCGCCCCTGATGACAGCGTATAGCAGATTTAGGATAGAAGACTTGCCGCGGAGGTTGCGGTCCGACATTACCGCAAACAATCCAGCGCCGAGGTTGGCCCAAGTCTTATCAAACGGCCCGTCACAGTCGGACTCTGCACGGGCACCTGCAACTCTTATGCTTTTGAACCGCAATGACTTCGCTCGAGGAGGTGTAGGCTGCGGCTGGATGTTGTATTTCTGTAGCACAGACTTGGCTGTGCTTTCCTCAGTGCCTGAACGTTCCGCAATGGCGCGGAGCCAGCCACTCTCGGTGGATTGAATTGGCGCAGACTTTCTCATTTCAGATTCTCCGAAATCGCGCGTAGGCGCTTCTCGACTTCCACACGAATGCTCGGGATGAGATCGCCATGAAGTGTCTTGCCATAGGTGGGATGCTCGTATTGCCAGTCCTTAAGCTTCGAACCGCTTTTACCGGAAGCTACCCGCATCACTAGCGTCATCCGGTCCCGGTACCACACCAAGTCCGGATGATCGGCTACACACTGGTCCAAGAAAGCCATTGCCTTCGATGATATCTGGTATTCATAGCGACGCACCTTGCCATCTTCGCCTTTAAGCTGCATCGATCGGACGAGTCCGTAGTAGCTTAGCAAGGCAAGTGCATCCGCGATGTTCTCGTAAGCTCCTCGCTTCCACCTGACCATGCGCACTAGCCTGACAGAAGGTTCATCAGCATCAAAAATGCCTTCGACCTTCTTAAGCAGGTCGAGATCACCCTCGGCTTCGACCACGTCCAGTAACGCGTCAGCCAGATAGTCTGGATAGCGCACCAAGAAATCCATAGCCATTAGCCGTTTTTCGGCCCTGAAGACTTTCACGCATTCTTCAGCAGGATCGTCAGCAGGATCGGAACCGGCCGCTAGAATGAAGAGAAGCCGCAAGGCGTCACGATATCTAACCCCAACGGCAGAAACTGGGTCAGTTGAAGTCGCGCTCCCAGTTTCGCCCGCTATATCGTCAAGTAAGCCCATGCCTGCCGACAACTCCCCCATAAATCTATGATTGTATTATTTCGAATAAGATCGCGTATCGTCGCTTGCAAAGCAACCCATTGAGAATCTGGACGAACTGCCTGTCAAACACATATGAACACAAGTCTAGCAAGGTGTTGCTCGGCAAGCTGGCGGAGCAATCTGAAAACACAACCGGCTTGATTGAACGCTGATTGATTTGGGTTTCGGCTCTGTACCCTTACGCCAAAGGCCGCACGGGAGACCTTCTGGTTGCTGAAAAACGCTGGCGAACAGCAGCAGTGGAGACGTCAAGAGTACGCATGCTTTACGATGGCAGTCTGACTGGCAGAGGCTACAAACAGTCATCCTCCGCGCACAACACAGAAGATTAACAAGGGACAGTCGCGCGAAGACCGCGCTCACCCTCCCAATAGCTCTTCAATGAAGTCCTCCTGCCGGTCGAGCGCCGCCTCCCATTCCTTCGGCAAGTCCGCTTCCCGCTCGAGCATCTCCGGCTCTGGTTGCCCGCGCCCGGCTTCCATCGTCCTCACGCTCATCGCGCGCGCTTCGCGGCGCTGCGAGCGATCCCGGACTGGCGCGCGTTCGGCCGGTTTCGCCTGCTCGTCTGCGCCGGCCTCATCGCCACCTTCGCTGCCCCAAGGCCCAACACCCTGCACGCTCGGCGGATAGGGAAAGGGCTTACCTTCTTGGCGGGCCAGCATCTGCTTGAAGAAGGGATCGTCGTAATACTTGATCCGGCTCGCCTTGATCGGGTGCTGGGGCGAGGCGAGGATGATCACCTCGTCGGGGTCCATCAGGCGCGCTTCGGTCTCGGAAAGCAGCGGCCGTTCTTCCAGCCGCGCCGAAGTCGAGGTCGCGCCGAGGATACCTTTGTTGCGGCCATACATCTTGGTCACCGCCTCGCGGGTGGTGCTGCCGACGGCGGCCGAGACTTCCTTCACCGTGCGCTGGTCGCGCGGGGTGATGTAGAGCTTGAGCCCTGCCCCGTTCTCGAGGCTTTCGCGGCCCTCGGGCCCGTAGATCCGGTCGAGCGAAGCCAGAGACTGCGCGATCATCGCGACGCGGCCGCCATAGCTTGCCAAGGAATGGATAGCGCGTTCGAGATAGGGCATTGCACCCATCTGCTGGAATTCGTCGATCATCATCATGACCGGCCAGGGTTCGTCGGGGCCCGGTTCATTCAGGCGGATCGAGGCGATGAGATCGGCGAACATCAGGCGCAGGAGTGGGGCGAGGGTTGCGATGTGATCTTCGGAGACGGCGATATAGAGCGACTGCGGTTGATTCCGAAAAGTCGAGAAATCGAAGTCGCTGGCTTGCGTGGCCGAGCGCACTGCCGGGTTGTCCCACTGCTTGAGGCCCGCGGTCATCAGCGCCTGGATGTTTGAGGTCAGCAGCCGCGACGAGGCAGAGGCCGCGTTGGTCCAGAGCTCGCGCAGGATGTCTTCTTCGGCTTCATCGGCATAGGTCTTGTACTGGGCGTTCTTGTACTCGCCCCCGGCGACGATCTTGTTCACCTCGCCAAGGTTCGGCGTTCCGCGCTGGATCGCCAGCAGACAGGCCGCGACGAAGATCGACTTGCCGGCCTCGGAGAAGGTGTCGAGTTGCTTGTTGTCCTTGTCGAGGAAGAGGTCGGCCAGGATCGAGACCTCGGTGAAGCGCTGCGCGAAGCTCGGGGCCTTGGCGATCCGGGCCAGAGGATTGTAGCGATGCGTGGCATTGGCCCAATCAAACGGGCTGAAGCGATAGACCTCGTCGCCATTCAGCGCCCGCAACCGCGCTGTCTTCTCGAAGTTCTCACCCTTCACGTCGAGCACCACGACCGAACCCGCGAAGCTTAGGAGGTTCGGGATCACGAAGCCGACGCCCTTACCGGCGCGGGTTGGGGCGACCATCATCACATGCGGGATCGTGGTCGAAGAGATGAACTCAGCCTTCGAGGTCGGCGCGCCGAGTTTGCCGCAGACAAAGCCCTTGCCCGGCGCCTGCAACATGTCGTTCTTCTTCAGCTCCGCCTTGGTCTGCCAGTGTGCCGAGCCGTAATCGTCCCGCTCTTTCTTCCAGGTCCAAGCCAGCGCCAGGGTGCCGAGACCGATCGCGCCAAAGCCAACGGCCCCGAAGCCCACCTTGAAGGCTTCGGGATGTACCGCGCGGGTGCTGGCGCTCGCCTTCCAGAGCGCCAACATGTCGAAACTCTGAAACCCCGTTTTCAGGGCCAGGGTCAGGTAGAAGGCGGCAACGATGGTGCCGATGACGGCGCCGCAGATCACACCGAAGAGGAGCGCTGCCCAGAGGGGAAGTGTCTTGGTCATGGTGGTCATCTCCCCTTTAGAATTCCATCTCGTCATCGAGACCGCGGTCCCGACCGAGATCACGCCCCAACTCCTGCACCTCCTGCTGGCCGCGCAATCGCGCCACCTCGGTCGCCTTATCCTGCTGCAACCCGGCAGCGCGGTCGGTGAAGACCTGATCGCCGGTTTCCTCAAACGTCATCTCAAGGAACTCCTGCGTGACGGTGATCTGATCGAGCTTGCTCGGCAGCGCCGCGTCCAGCACCTCGTAGTTGCCGCGGCGAAGCTCGGCCAAGCCTTCTTCGCCCAACTCCTTGAAGAGCTCGGATTGCAGGGTCCGCTCGACCGTCTCTTCCTGTTCCTCGCTGAGCTTGCCGTCGCGCAACATGTGGGCGAGGTCCTGCAGGTAGGGATTGGGCGTCCGGTCGTCCTCGTCGATGAGCGGCAGCGTCGCCTCTTCCTCGTCCGCGAGGGTCCGACCAATCTCGACACCCAGTTCCTTGGCGCGTTCCATCAGCGCGTCCATCACGCCGTCGACCTTCTCGAGCGCGGCGTCGAGTTGGTCGTCACTCGCGGTCTCCACGCTCAGACCGTCCTTGGCCAGCACCGCGTTCATGTCCCGCTCGACCCAGTCCTGTGCCATGCCGTAGTTCCGCGTGCCGCCGGCACTGATCCGCGCCACCAGTTCCTCGCTATCCATCCCGACCTCCTCGGCCCGCTCGAGCACGTCACGCAGCCCTTCGTCATTGCCCGACTGCAGCGCGGCGATCAGAACCTCACTGCCCGCCCCCGGCGGATAGGGTTCTTCGAGCTGCTTGCCGAAGCGCACGCGCAACTCCGGGTCCGGCACCATCTGCGAGAGGTCCGCGATGATCGGCGCGGCCTTGGCCTCGAACGCGGCGCGCTCGGCCGGGTCCAGTTCCTCGGCCTTGAGCCTCAGCGCCTCGATCGTGCGCTCGGAATAGTCGATCGCATCACCGACGGTCTTGATGTCCTTCATGTCTATCTCTCCTTCGGTGAAGTTCCACGGCGTGCCCGAGCCCAGTCCGTCCGCCATGCCGCGCACGGCGCGCGCCATGTGGCGCTGGTCCATCCGGTCCAGCAGATCCGCGAGGTTCTTGTAGTCCTTGGCGAAGCCCACCACCTGCGCCTGCGCGATGGCAGTTTCCTGGGCCGTCATGACGATCTCGCGCGGCAGGCGAGCCTCTTCCTTGGCGCGGTAGATCTCCTCGATCCCGGCGGGCTTCTCGAAAATGCCGCGCTCGAGCCGCGTGGTGGCATCAAGCATCACGCCATAGCGTTCCGCAATTTCAGCCTGCTTCTCGCGCATGAGCTGCGGCGACATCACGCCCTCGGCCCAACACGAAAACCAGGTGCCCTTCTCGACGCCGCGATTGTTCAGGATGATATGCGCGTGCTTGTGCGCCCGGTCGTCATGAACCGCGAGGACATAGTCCCATTGGTCGCCGTATTCGCCGCTCTCGAAGAAATGCTCGGTCCAGTCTATCGCGATGTCGCGAACCTGATCGACCGTCACGTCGGTCGGGAAGGACAGCAGCATGTGCGAGGTGAACCCGAGCTTGGTCGAGCCGCGCCAGGTCCCGGCCCAGTCCTCGACGATGTCCTCTTTCTGTTCCTCAGACAGCACCGCCGCATCGGTCAGCGCGTTGGTCATCGTCGAATAGGTGTAGACCGCCTTGTCATTGATGTAGGAGATCTGCGCCCCAAGCGAAGCACGCGTCTTGCAGCCCCCTGCCCGGATCCGTTTGAACACCGCCGCTCGGCTCTGACCCGAGGCTACTTTCAGCGCGTTGCGCGCCGACATGGTTCCAACGCGCGCGAAACTCCGCCCCTGCCGACGCCCCGCCAACCGCGCGTCGATCCGCGCCGCGGCCTGGCCCCGGATGCGCTCATCCTCCCAGAGCCGCCCCATGACCGAGGTGTAGAGGGCGAGCGGATCAGCCATTCCTGACGAGCCTCAATCCGCGCTCGATCGCGCGCGGGTCATCCTCCAGGATCTCGTTCTCCGCCTCCTGCCCTTCTTCCTTTTGCGGCCATTCCTGATGACGCAGCGCCTGCGCCGCATCCTTCATCTGGCCCATCTCACGACTCATCGACTGCGCCAGATCGAGCAGTTCGATCAGCACCGCGCGGTCTGCCTCCGAGACCTCCAGCCGACCGCGATGGACCGCCTTGGCGAGCACCAGTCCGGCGTCGCTCATATCCTTCGCCTGACGCCATGCGGCGCAGAATTCCGAGACCAGATCACGGGGTATATCAAGGAACCCGCACCGTCCACGCAGCACCGCATTGAGCGCCTGTGATCGGTTGGCAAAGCCCCGTTCGCGCCACTCCGCATCGAAGGCGTCCAGCTCGGATCGGCTCGCCCGGAAGGCCACCGTCTCGCTTGGATCGCGCACCGCGATGCCCTCGCCCGCCTCCTCTTTCGCGAGCCGGTTCACGTGGCGCGGGGAGATGCCGAACGCCGCCGCCAGGTCCTTGGCGCTCTCGCCCGCCGCGAAGCGCTTTGCCACTTCGATGCGCTGCTCAAGCTTCAGGTTTTTCGCTGGCCTCGGCACTAGGACGTTCTCCCGCTTCCAGGGAAAAGATGCATGCGCAAACGCGCGCGAGGCAGCGATTGCTCGCAATCGCGTTCGCGTGCGGCGGAGCATTCAGCTTTGCGGGAAACGCCCATCACAGACCCCTCGGACAAAATGTGCAAACATTGGCCATATCCTGCCAACGTCTTCCTTCTCTCTTTTGCTTATACTTCAATACATCACATTGCGCAATATTACGTTTTGCATGATGTGTTTTTTTGCTTGCGATGAGGTGCACTCAAGACCGCTGGGCAGCGCGACATGGAGCGGTGCCGTCCTCATCGATGCGCGACAATCTGGTCGAATAAATCTGCTGAAACTTGCGCTGGAGCAGCACGCGATGTCAGGCAAACCGAGCGCCCGAGCCGGTCACGGATCGGGCGCCAGAAACACGAAAACGGCCCGCGCGGGATGGCGCGTGTCACGCCCGTTTGGGGCGTCACAATGTTGGTAAGGATCAGTGTCAGACCCCTGCGGATCCGAAGACCCGCAGGGGTGTCTGGGTCAGTGACCCAGTCCCTGACTGCGCAGATCGTCGTAGCGGCTGCGGGCGATCAGAGCCTCGGTCTCGAGGCTGTCGAGTGTCTCCGGATGGGCGTCTTCATCAAAGGCGGCGAGGTAGGCATCGAAAGCCATGTCGGCTTGCAGTTCGGCGAGGTCGATGGATTGTTCGAGTGTCATGGTGTGATCCTTTCCGTTGATCGTCGTTGGACGGATCGTGGAAAAGACCGGGGGCATGAGAGCGGGCTGCACCCGGCACGGGGCGGAATGAAATGGAGCACGCTGGGGGCAGGTTTGTTGTGAGCGATGCCCCGCAGCGCTCAAGGCGCCAGCCGTCCAGAAACCTGCCCCCGGCGTTGCCGGCCGCTCGACCCCGGGCTAGCGATCTCTAAGGCCAACAGGTCGACGGAAAGGCGCGCGGCGGTGACTCTGGCGTGAGACGTTGCCCCGGGATGCATGACGTTGATTTGCGACTTCCACCCTCGCGGCACAGGGTGAGTTCGGCGCCCCTGGTAGCTTCGCCAAGACGACCTAGGCGCGGGTTGTTCGACCGACGGAAGAGGTGCGCTTGGCTCGCTCAGTTGGCTCCCAGTTCTCCCTGCGGTCATTCGGTTCCGCCTCCATCGCGCGTGATCCACGCTGTCACTGAACTGAAAGATCGAAGCCGCGCCCGCGACCTATCCGGTCTGACGACCCGCCTCTGCGTCCGCTTCCGAAATATGCCGCGTTCTTCGGACACCGATAGTGCACCGGTCGAGGGCAAATTCCCCCGGAACGAGAAAAAGCCAGACCGCCGGAGCGGTCTGGCCTTTGGCTTAGGCGGCGTCTTTTGGGCCCCAGGGGATCACGGCCTGCAGGGACAGATCGTCCTGGTTCGCGGCCTTGCCG
>NZ_KI421503.1:71552-71720 GCF_000473145.1 Leisingera daeponensis DSM 23529
CATGCGGCCGGGATCTTTGCCGACGAGATCACGCCGGTCACCATCCCGCAGCGCAAGGGCGATGCGCTGATCGTCGACACCGACGAACACCCCCGTCCCCAGACCACGCCGGAACAGCTGGCAAAGCTGCGCGGCGTCAACGGCCCCGATCTGTCGGTCACGGCGGGC
>NZ_KI421503.1:71820-174096 GCF_000473145.1 Leisingera daeponensis DSM 23529
GCCGCACTCGACCAGCTTGCCGCGCGGGGAGCGGCCGAGGACGCGGTGCGTGGGCGCCATCGGGTTCGCGCTCGCGACGGGTTCGACCGTGATGTCGAGATCAAAAGTCAGGGTCGAGATGGAGCCGATGCCCTTGGCGGTTTCGATGTCGGCGCTGGTGAATTTGATGCAGTTCGTGGTCATTGCTCTTCTCCTTGTTTGCGTTGCAATGGTGGTCACCTTGCAGCTGGCCAAGGCCCGGCCACACCGAAGGCGAAGCGCAGCGGAGAGGGGCAGGAGCCGTTCTTTTTGCTCCGCGCGGAATGACCCGCAGGGGCAGGGGAAAAAGATCGGCGACAACCTTTGTGGACGGGACGACAGCTGCGACCAGCATGTCATGCAACTCAGACACCCGGAGAAGTGCAGTGGCCATGAAGGAAGGTGGTGAACAGCCGACAGCCGAGAATGCAGAAGCGATCCTTGCACAGTCACACCTGATCTTTCGATACACACCACGACCCGTCGCAACGCAACACCGGCCCGTGTTCAGTTCCTCGGTCGAGTCACCCAGGGGCCTCAAGCAGAAAGTGATCTGACAGGCTGGAGAAGATGAAATGCCAGGGCGAGGACACGCGTATCTGTCCCCGAAGGCTTCAATCCCGGCCGCGTT
Source organism: Leisingera daeponensis DSM 23529 (assembly GCF_000473145.1). Lineage (NCBI taxonomy): Bacteria > Pseudomonadati > Pseudomonadota > Alphaproteobacteria > Rhodobacterales > Roseobacteraceae > Leisingera > Leisingera daeponensis. The sequence goes on from NZ_KI421503.1 coordinate 72,470, forward strand.
GCGAACTTCGAGGATGTCCCGTATGGCATCGCGAAACTGAGCAACGACGCATGCGACTCGGAAGATCAGGCAAAAGCTCGGGCCTGCTCAAATTCTGTTGCGTCTCGTCACATGTGAAGGGGATAAGCTGTTGGATGGCGCAACACCGAATGTGGTCACCGAGGATGGCCTGCGCAATCTGCTCTCAGATGGCTACCTCATTGAGGTGATCTGCAACCAGACCGCCGAGAAGCGCCACAACAGTTGGTATGGCTCCTGGGTCGTGCACGCGGTGACGAAGGATGGCAAGGATGCGAAGATGCTTGTCACGAGCCGTAGCGTCTTCAAATTGCGCAAGTTTAAGACGATCGTCGGATTGGTCAGTTTCCTGGCCGACATGGGCTGCCTTTCGGCGAACATCCCGCTGATCGCTGGACGACGTGAGCGCCATGAGGCTTTAGGAAGTCCCGCTACAGCGACCAGCTTGAAACACTCATCCACACACTCAGCAGTCTGACAGACCAAATCACGCAGAACTGTGAAATCATTGAGCGAACCGCACAGGGCGCTCAGACTGATGTCATGGTAGAACCGGGGCCTAAGCCCCGATCCTCTTGATGCGAATCCCGAGCTTGCGGGCCTTGTCGACGATGTTTTCGGTGATGCCCGAACCGGGGGTGGCGATCAGACCCTGCGGCATCGTCTCGAGCATCTTGTCGTTGCGCTTGAAGGGAGCGGCCTTGCCGTGGCTTTTCCAGTCGGGCTTGAAGACCACCTGGGTGACACCACGGGTATCTGCCCAACGGGCGGCGATCATCTCGGCACCCTTGGGCGTACCGCCATGCAAGAGCACCATGTCAGGGTATTTCGCATGGGTGGCATCGAGCACGGACCAGATCAGGTCGTAGGCCTGATAGTCCCCGCCCGAGAAGGCGATCCGCGTGCCTTCGGGGCAGTGCACTTCGGTCTCCTTGCGCCGCTTGGCCGAAAGATAGGCACGGCTGTCCACCACGGCGGAAGTGAGACCGCGATGCGAGACCTTCGATCCCGTGCGGGGCAGCCAGGGCGAGCCGGTGGTGGCCGAGAAATGCTCCACGGCCAGATCGCGCATCTGCTCGAAAGCGTCACGATGGTCCCAGAGCTTCAGCCCAATCATTTGGAGGCGCTCGAGTTCGACCGAGGAGACCTCGGAACCGTCCTGGTTGGCCAGACTTTCCCGAACCTCGAATTCGTTGTCGTCGAGGAGCTTCTGGATATGGGTGAGCCGGCGATGGAAGATCGAGGTGAGGGACCAGAGCATCTCTTCGAGATTGTCTTCCAACTGGCTGCCGGTGAGGAGGCCGATGGTGGTGTCAAAGAGCGTCGCTATGGCGAGCTCGACCTCGTCGGGCTGGGGCAGGGGGCGATGATCGGTCTCGCCGGGCCCGGGCGTTGCGCCGTGAAGTGCGAGGTGGTCGAGGATGGCGGAGGTCACGCCGGTCTCCTCTTGGATGTCTGTCTGATGGGGCATGGTCTGGTTCCTCTGTTTGATCTGACCCGATTTGGATGGGGCGATACCAGGACCGGCGGCGACCGGGCCGCATCCGTCAGGATCGGAGCAAAGCGGAGAATGCGCCGCGGGCCGGAAAATTGGTCCCGCGAGGAATGGCCCGAAGGGGCAGGGGAATTTTCCGGGTAGCGGCGCATTGCTGCCCGGGCGAGGGGCGCTCAGCCCCGACCCGCCGGTCCATCGCTCCCCTTATCCAAACGGGATCAGATCTAACCGGCGGAACCTTTGCTCTGTCAGGCATCCGAGAGGAGGTTGGCTGTCACTCGTCCTCGACCTTCAGACCTTGCTCTTTCATGGCCTTGAGCAGGGACCGGCGCAGCGCATCTCTGCCAAATGCCCACAGATCGTCGTTGAAATCGTCCAACTGCGGTACAAGATCACCACCAGCAATTCCAAGCGATTCCAGATGGTTACGCAATCTCATGGATGCGTTCCGTCCAACTTCGTCATTGTCCCGCGCTATCCAGATACGCTTGATCCCCGGCGGCGGGATGAAGAGACCGAGATGGGTGGCGGTGAGACAGGAGGCGAGGTCGAACTCAGGGAGGGCAATGCCGACCGAAAGGGTATTCTCGAGACCTTCGCCGACGATGAGGTCGGAGCGGCCCGTACCGGACCAGAAACGGATGGCATGGCCGTGCAGCTGCCCCAGGATCCGTTTCGGGCTCTCGATCGCGGCCAAACCGCCGGTCGACGGGTCCAGATATGTGCGCGCACAGCCGGTGATCTGACCCCGATTGTCGGTGATCTTCGCGAGCAGGGCAGGGGCCTTTTGCGGCGGAGCGTTCTCATCCTCGCCTTGCCGCAGAAAGACCCGGGGGTGATAGCGGAGGGCCGGGCCGAGCCGTGTGATCCCGCGCCTCTGCAGATAGGTGGCGGCCAATGTGCCGAGCACCGGCTTGCCGGCGGCAAAGAGCTTCCGCGCCCGCGCGATGCGTTTTTCGGAGGCAGCATCCGGGCGCTCAGCCTTTCGGGCCGCGTGCGGGACGGCGGGGCAGGGCGATTCACCGAGGAAGGACCGGGCCTCCCTCAGCGTTTCCTTAAGCGTGACCGACCCGAGCCGTTCATGCAGCAGATCGATCAGATCGCCATATTGCCCCGTCGCGAAATCTTGCCAGGATCCGGCTTTACGACCACCCTGCGCTTGCAGCCGGATGGCGAGGCTCTGCCCCTTGGCACCAGAGGTATCGCCGACCTGCCAATAGTTGCCCTGCTTGCGTCCGTCGGGGAAATACTGGCGGCAGAAACTCTCGACCCGGTTCGCAAGATCGGCCGAGAGGTCTGCGATGCTGCGCTGCGCGCTCATGCCGCCGTATCCGCTGCGCTGGCACCAACAGGATGCACCGCGAGAACCCGCGCCAGCACCTCGATGCCATCCACCGGGATGAACACCCGCGTCTTCCATTGGATCACCTCGGTGAAACAGCCCATGGCCTTCAGAGAGGGCAGGGCCGCGCTTGACCCCCCAATGAGTTCGAGCCTCGGCTGTCCCATGACCAGCGACCGCCGCAGCTGGTAGCCCCCGAGCAGGCTGAGGGTCGTCTTCGCCTCCATCACTGCGCTGAGCACTTCCTGCGGCGTCATCTCGATCTGGCAATCGAGCCCGAGCCGCGCGTAGACATTGAGAAGCTGCTCCTGGCTGACCAGACGCCCAATAGCGCGTTCCCCATCTTCAGTCTGCAAGCGATAGATGCGCATGTTCTCAGCGGGCAGCCGGTCCCAGATTGGCAGAAGAAGCCCGCAGATCAGGGTGATTTTCGAGATGGTGAACTCTGGCACCGCCTCGACCTCGGCCTGCCAGAGCTGTTCGAACATCGCATCGTCGACCTCTTCCCAGTGCGATTTCGAAAACTCGGTGGCGGCGAGGATTTCGGTTGTCATCGGTCGCAGGAGCTTCACCCGCAGGATCGGCACGCCGTCCTCATCCATGAAGGCCGGCGCCTTCACCATCAGCGCCGCGCGTTTGGAAGTCTTGTTCCAGCACAGCGTCGCACCCTTCGTATCGGAGCAAATAGTCTTGACGCGGGGCAGGGTGAGCGGGTCGTTGCGATCGGTCCGCTCAACGGTCAGGGCGGTCGCCGTCGCCCCCGTCGCCTCATGCTCGAAGATGACCTTGCGGTCGACAATGTCGAATTTCTCGGCGCGCAGGGTCTCTAGCCCGACGTCCAGCGTGCCCGCCTGGCGCGCATCTTCAATGATGGCCGAGAGGAACCCGCCGAAAGCCTCAAAAATCGCGTCCTGCATGTCGATGCGGAGAGCGAGGCAACGGTTCAGGAACTGCTGTATCGGCGGCAGGTTTTCCTTCATCGTGCCATCCGCCTCATCGAGCGTCAGCCCGGTCATCTCCTGGAACTTCGCGTAAGAACAGGCGTCGATCTTGCCCGCGCGCAGCTTGTAGAAGAACTGCCGCAGCGCCGCGCGCGCGTAGGGGCTCTCAAGGTTGTCCTCGGCGCGAAACATGTTCTGCCCGCCGGTCTCGCGTTGCCCCTTGGTAATGGCACCAAGCGTGTCGAGGCGGCGCGCGATGGTAGAGAGAAACCGCTTCTCACCTTTCACATTGGTCGCGACGGGGCGGAAGAGCGGCGGCTGCGCTTGGTTGGTGCGGTTGGTGCGCCCCAGCCCCTGGATCGCATTGTCGGCCTTCCAACCGGGCTCAAGCAGGTAATGCACCCGGAGGCGCTGGTTCTTGGCCCCCAGATCGGCGTGGTAGCTGCGCCCGGTGCCCCCGGCATCGGAAAAAATCAGGATGCGCTTGGCATCATCCAAGAAGGCCTGGGTTTCGCCGAGGTTGGAGGAGGCGGGGCGGTTCTCGACCTTAAGCCGCCCTTCGCGCGTCTTCACGATGCGCCGCTTGCGTCCGGTGACCTCGGCGACCGCATCCCCGCCGAAATGCCAGAGGATCTGGTCGAGCGCGCCCTGCACCGGGGCGAGGGCCCCAAGATGCTCGACAAGATCATCCCGTCGCCGCTCCGCCTCACGGCAGATAATCGGATTGCCGTCGCCATCGAGGGCAGGGCGGGAGCGCAGATCGCCATTCTCGTCGGTGTAGGGCTCGAAGAGCTGCGTCGGGAAGCTGTGCATCAGGTAGTCCATGATGTTCTCCCTGGGCGTAAAATCGACCTGCAGGTCGTCCCAGTCCGAAGGCGGGATATCCTCGAGGCGGCGTTCCATGACCGCCTCGCTGGTCGACACCACCTGAATGACTGCCGAATGACTCGCCGTCAGATCCGCCTCGATGGCGCGGATCAGCGAGGGGCATTTCATGGCGGTGATGAGATGATTAAAGAAGCGCTGCTTGTTGCTCTCGAAAGCCGAACGCGCGGCAGACTTCGCTTGGGGGTTCAGCGTGCCCGTCTCAGACGAAATGCCTGAGGCCTGAAGGGCGGCCTCAAGGTTGTTGTGGATGATCTGGTAGGCATCGGCGTAGCTGTCATAGATCGCGACCTGAGCGGGGGTCAGCTCATGCACCAGCATCTCGTATTCGACCCCGGCATAAGAGAGGGACCGCGCGAGATAGAGCCCGAGCGCCTTCAGGTCGCGCGAGATCATCTCCATGGCGGCAATGCCCCCAGCCTCCATCGCGGCGACAAATTCTGCCCGCGTCACGAAGGGGAAATCGCCAGTGCCCCAAAGGCCAAGTCGCGAAGCATAGGCGAGATTGCCGACAACCGTCGCGCCGGTGGCCGAGACGTAGAGCACGCGGGCGTCGGGCATGGCGTTCTGCAGCGCGAGGCCAGCGAGGCCCTGTTGGGACGCCTTCTTGTCGCCGCGGTCGGACTTTTCGCCGGCAGCATTCGCCATGGCGTGGCTTTCGTCGAAGGCGATGACACCGTCGAACCCTTCGCCGAGCCAGGACGTCACCTGATCGAGGCGGGAGGCTTTGCCCTCGCGTTCAGCCGACCGCAGGGTGGCATAGGTGACGAAGAGGATGCCTTCGGGCAGCCTGATGTCGCCGCCCTGACGGAACTTCGAGAGCGGCACGATATCGCTTTCGCGCCCCCCGAGCGCCATCCAGTCGCGCCGGGCATCCTCGATGAGCTTGTCGCTCTTCGAGACCCAGACCGCCCGGCGTCGTCCCTGCAGCCAGTTATCCAAGATAATGCCCGCGACCTGCCGCCCCTTGCCGCAGCCTGTGCCATCGCCGAGGAACCAGCCCTTGCGCAGGCGAAAGGCCCCCTCATCACCCTCGGCCGCCGCCATCAGCTGGCCCTCGATCTCGCCGCGCTTGAACCAGCCTTTGAGATGCATCTCATGCGCATTGCCCGCGTAGATGACGCTTTCGATCTGCGGCGCGGAAAGATGCCCGTCCGCGACGAGGGTCTTCGGCAGGACGGGACGATAAGTCGGCACGGGCGGCGGGACCGAGGCCATGGCGGCGGATTGGACAAGTGCGGTCGGGTGCAACGCTGCGCCGTCGATCCGGATCGCCTGCAGGTCATAGGCCTCGTAAACCGCGTCCTGCAGCGTGCCCTCGGGTTCACTCCAGGCTTTCGGCAGGTAGTCGAGCGGGACCGTCTGGATGTCGCCGAACGGATGCCTCGCACGTTCCTCGGCGAGCGCACGGGTTTCCTTGCGGGCGGCATTGCGCAGGGCATGCAGGTTCGTACGCGTCGGGCTGGACGGAACCGACAACGCCGAACTAGTAGGGCAGGGCGGGGGGCTGCGGCGCTCCGGGCAGTTAGTCAGAACAGACGCGAGGAGATCGGCCGTGGTCGCGCAGATCGGATGATAGGCGGCCTCGATGTCGTCCGGAGCTTTCTCTTGTTCGCCGACCGTGCGCTTGTCGATCACGGTCAGCCGCGTGTCGATCGTGGTGCCATGTCGCGCGAAGACCTTGCCATCGATGGCGGCAGAAAACACCACATCGGCACTCTGGCCAATCCGCTGGAATGTCGACTGGAAGGATTTCGTCGAGGGTCGGAAGCTTTCGCCAGTGATGACGACAAGACGCCCACCCGGTGCAAGGCGCGCCAGGGCGGAAAGCACATGTTGGCTGGTTGCCTGCCGGAACCGGCCCTCGACATGGTTGGCCGCAGAAAACGGCGGGTTCATCACGATGACCGAGGGCATGATCGAGCGATCAAGCCGGTCGTCGATCGAGGCGGCATCGTGATCCGAGACGACGGCACCGGGGAACAGGTTTTCCAGCAAGGCGCGGCGATTTTCCGCAAGCTCATTCAGCGCCAGCGGAGCACCTGCAATTTGTACAAAGATCGCCAGCATGCCGGTGCCCGCAGAGGGCTCCAGCACCAGATCTTCGGCCCGAAACCCTGCCGCCTGCGCAACGATGGCTGCGAGCGGCAAAGGCGTTGAGAATTGTTGCAGACGGACGCTGTCCTCAGAGCGCCGCGTGTGGGACGGCGCTAGACCGGCGAGACGCTCGATCATGTAAAGAAAGGCCTGCGGCGAGGGTGCCTGGCGCTGCATCAGCGCGCCGTAGCGCGAAAGCATCAGGATCTGGGCGGTCTCGGCGGCCTCATAGGCGTCCTTCCAGACCCAGGCGCCACTCGTGTCGCTGACGCCGAAGGCCTCTTCCATGGCGGCGCGAAGGGCGGCGGCGTCGATGGACCTGCCTGCCTCGAACAGGGGGACGAGGGTTCTCGCAACCTGCATAAGGTGTTGGGCGAAACCCGAGGCCTCGCGTCGGGCAGGGGCTTCGGGCTCGGTTGCAAGCTGGACGGAATGGGGGTGAGCGTTCATCGGCAATCTCCGGGGTTGAGGGTTGGCCCCAAGCCCCGCGCGCACTCTCTCACCCGGGAGGGGTCACCCCTCCCGTCCTGTCTTTTGCTCTTTCATGGCAGAGCCCCGCTGCGTGTTTGTCCGATGTCAGGCCGGACGCAGATGTTGCGGCACGTCCATGGATTGATGCAGGACCCGGATCACGAATATCCTGTCCCGACCCACCTCGTAGAAAACCAGGTGCCGACCCGTGATCAATTTGCGTGCGCCCTGCAGAAGATCAGAGCAGTCAGACCCCATTTGAGGATTGGCGATCAGCCCCTGCAAGGCACGATCGATGTCGTCGAGATAGCGGTCTGCCTGCGCCGCGCCCCACTGTCGGTATGTCTCGGCCCAGATGTCGACGAGATCGGATCTTGCGGCCTGGGAGAGATGGATGTCACGCATCAGGAGCGCCGGAGCGGCTCCGCGCCTCGCGCTTGATCTCATCCATATCGAGCGGACCCGCGTAGCCGGATTGCTTGCCCTCCATCAACGCAACGCGAAGCCGCGCCCGCTGACCTTCCTGCTCTTCCATCAGACGCAAGGAAGCGCGGATCAACTCGCTAGTCGAGCCGTATCGGCCTTCTTTCAGCATCAGGGCGATAAATTCATCCCAATGGGGGCCGAGTGTCACGCTTGTGCTTGCCATTCTCATCTCCGGAATACGCATGAATAAGATATATGAGTATTGCGGGCATTTCAACTCGGGGCTGGGCTTGCGCCCTGCTCGGCGGCGGCGGGCCAGTGTGCCTCTCGCAAGTTCATTTGGTCTACAAATGCTCGTGCCTCGGACAGGCAGTCCAACTCATAGTGCCCTAAAAAACCCCAGCAGGCATCGATCTCCTCGCCGTCCTGCTCGATGACATAGCCATAGACCCGGCCGCCGAGATAGGCATCGTAGCTGACGATTTCGCCGCGCAGGATGTCTTCAGCCTTCTCGCGCAGCGCCTTGGTGACGCGTTTCACACCGAACTCTTTCCGAACCGCCTCGAGCGTCACATAGACGTAACCGACCTGACCGGAATCCCACGGGCAATGGAACCCGATCGTGTTCATTGCGAGGCCGGAATGGTCGTAGAGAAACACGGGCAGCAGGACGGACTTGCGTTCGGCGCGGTCCCGCAGCTGGTCCATCGAAAGGTCGCTCTGCGCTGAGATGCCCGAGAGATCGCGCAAGAACGCCTCGGGGCTGTCGAAGGAGTGGCTGTCACCCAGGCGGTATCGGCGGTGCCAACAAATCAGCGTGCCGAGGTTGGACCACTCCCGCGGGCTCTCAGCGTCGGGGTCGTGGTAGATCTTGATGGTGTGGCCGCGGTGGGCCTCCTCATAGACAGGGTCGTGCATATCGATGTCCTTTCTTGAAACGAAATTGACCCGCCCGGCCGGTAGTGGCTCGAGCGGGTCGATCAGAGTGCTTTCCGAGGGGCGTTGGCGTCATTGCCCCCATGGATCAGGCGGCGGCGCGGTTCTCGCGATGCTGGACGTGCTCGACCGAGACCTTCAGCAGCCAATCCTCGAAGCCGAGAATGGTCTGGTGATTGGAGACCGCCGCGACCCAAGCCGCGCGCGGATCGCTGCCGATCTGCGTCGGATCATTGTCGATCCGGCCATTGGCCATCCACGGTTCCGGCTGAATGCGCCCGAGCCAGTCCGCCAGCGACGGGATGCGCCCCTGGCAATCCTCGCGCACATGCTGCTCGCCGATCCAGCGGATCGGGACGACCCGGCCCGCGCTGTTGATCAGGCTGTGGCCGAAAATTCGTTGAGCATCATAGACCCCGGCCGTATGATGACGATAGGCTCTGTGAACGAAGAGGGCCAGGTGCTCTTTGGATGCATCGAACCAATCATGCACATGTTGGTAATCATCCGGAACACCGCCAAACTTACGGGCCGAGCTTTCGGCGTGATGGAGAGGATGGGCCATGTCAGAGCCCCTCGTGTTCGGTGGTGTTGGTCTCGACATAGCGGTTCGAGTGGCTGACATCGATCTTATCGACCTCGAGCACCCAGGTCAGTTCGCCATAGCCGCCTTCGTTGTTCTCGAAGCCGGGGCTTAGTGCGTAGGCAAAATCCCAGCCGAAGTCTTCGACCCGGCGTCGCAACTCCTCCGTCAGGGTGATCGCATCAGGCGTCACCACGACATCCTCAACGTTGCCGGAATCTCCGTAGCCTTCGTATTGCACCTCGATGCTGGTCACGCCGAGAGCGCGCAGCTCGGAGAGAAGCGCCGCACGGGTCTCGGCCCGCTGCTCGGCAGCACGTCTCTGGGATTCGAGCTTCTGCGCGTAGAAATCAGTCGCTTGTGTCATGTCTTTGGTCCTTTGGAATTGAAGGAAGGGGAGGGCGCCCGCTCAGCCAGGCCGCCCGGGAGTTTCCTTTGGGGGGGCTTCAGGCCGCAGCGTCACCGCGGTTTTAAGCCGTCCGGTCAACCAGGTTGAAATAGAGGTTCTCAGTCGCGCGCTTGAACCCCGGAGGTTTGCGCGGGGCGAGACAACGCACTGAAGCGCTACAGCTTTCGCCGTGCTCCATTGCGAACTGCGTCACCTTGTCGATCAGGTCATCCATGCCAGCGGCCTGGATGCGCTTTTCGGGGTAGCTCCCCAGCATTTGGAACTGGGTAACAACGAAGGCGCCGTCACGATGCGCGGGATAGAGGGTGATCTGGTAGTCGAGTGTCTTGGCCATCTCTGGTCTCCTGCAGCAGGCCGGACGCGATCATCGCACCCCTTGGAACCCGCCAGCCCGAAAGGACCGCCCTTTGTGCAAGGGCGGTCCAGGGCGGCGATTGGGGGTGGAGGGCGTCAGTATTCCGACGGCAGAAGCAGGGTCAGGACGCGGCGCGTTTGCGCGGGATCGGAGGGCTCAGGCGAGCCATATTGGTAGTCGACGTCGTACAAATCGACCTTGAACCAGACGGTTGTGCCATCGAGGTCGATGACGCCCATCTCGTGCCAACCCTGCGGGTCGCTGTCGGCATCGAACCCGTCAAACGCGGCAACACGGCGGGTTAGCTCCAGTTGGGCGTCGGGCCCAAGCGCCGCGACGCCGCGTGTCATCACGAACTGGCCCTGCGGGGCATCGGCGACAGGGGTCGTGCCGAGGATCGAGCGGCGAAACGCATCGTTTTGCGCGGCGATCAGCGCGGCTTCCCGAACGGGATCGAGATCGAGTGTGGTGGTCATGGGATATCTCCAGGACGGGCCAGCCGATCCGATATCGGCTGTAGGCAACCCGTCAGCCGGAAAGGGCCGCCCTCGATGTGAGGACGGCCCAAGGCTCAGGTCAGGTTCAGATCGGTGTTTGCTGCGTCAGGCCGCATCCCCGCTGAGGAAGGCGGGCAAGGACGATGGTTCATCGCTCTCCGCCTCGGCCAGAGGATCTGCCGCGGGCACGTCGCCTTCCTCGGCCTCGGGCGCATCGCCAGTCATTTTGGCGTCAGCCTCCGTCGCACCGGCAAAGACCATCCCGTCAGGCAGCCAGCGCGTCGTCTTTGCAACCGTCGCGGCGTTGAACCCTTCCGTCTCGCCCGCCGTTTCCGCGAAAGCCCGTTCCATCGCGGCCGCGATATCGCCCTTGCGCTCGCGATTACGATCTTCGGCGTAGTCGTCGCCGATCAGCTTGCGCGCAGTGGCCACCGCATGCCCCTTGTTGACCCGACCCCAGTAGTTCTGCGCGGTCGGGCGCCAGCAGGCCGCCACATCGACATCGAGCCGCGCGCCAATCTCCTCGATGATCGGGGAGGGGCGATTGTCGGAGGAGAGCTGCGGTTTGACCGCCAGACCCGTCGCCCAGGCGAAAAGCGCCTGCTTGTCGGCAATAGGCAGCACCGACATGGCCCGGAAGTCCTCGGGTTTCTCCAGCTTCATCCAGTCGGTGGCGAGGTCCTGCTCCAGCGCCTCGAGCATCTTCTGGGCGACGGTGTCCACATGCAGAACCTCGCGGTTCTGCGCCTGGAAGGGCCGGATCGAGATATCGAGCGCCTCATTGTTGTAGGACCGCCCCATAGCCTCCTCGCAGAGCGCGTAGAGCATCGCGTCGAACGCCACCTCGAAATCCGCCGCCAGATGCGCCCGCAGGATGTGCTGACGCGTGGCACGCAGATCATCAGCAAGGCTCGCCGAAATTCCATCGGCTTTGCGCAACGTCGCGGCCGGGTCGGAGCTCGGCACCGGCGTGGAGGAGGTCGGCGGCGTCACGTGTGGGCGGGCAGGGGAGGGGGCGCCATCCGCATCTGCGGTGGTCTCGTCAGGTTCCGGCGCAGCGGGAATATCCTCCGGTCGCACGAGTCCTTTCTCGACGCGCAACGCCCCGTCATGACCGATGGTCAGAACGACGCCAGCGATAGCGCGGTCTTCGTCTGCGTAAGGTTGCCGCTCGCGCTGCAAGGCCTCGATCTCGCGCAGGCGCGGCTCGATGGCGTAGTATTCCTCGGTTTCGGCGTCGGTCCAATCCTCACCGTCATTCTGCGCCGCCAGTTCTTCCTCGCGCGCAATCAGACGCTCTTCCTCGGCGAGCAGGTCCGGATCGGGGTCGATATCCTGTGGATAGACCCGCCCGAAACTGCGAAACGCGCCGTAGTCCACCGAGAGATGCACTTCGACCCATTTCCACGCCGCCTCGAAGGGTTTGGCCGCAGCCTGAAGTTTCTCAATGGCGAGGCGCTCGAGGAGTTCGGGGTTTTCCATATGGGCACTCGCACGGTCGTCGAAGAGATCGCGTAGCAGAATACCGCCCGCCACCTCATAGGCCTCGATGCCAACAAAGCGCCCGAGGGCCGAGTTCGCCGAATGCGCCGTCTCGGTCAGCTGGCGTTTGATGCTCTGTGGATGGATGTGATAGCCGCCCTTCACTGCGTTCCAGACCGCAAGCTGGCGATCATGGTCGTCGGTCAACGTGAAGGCCATGACGCATTCGAGGGTCAGATCACCGGCACGGAACTGCTCGATGATTTCCGGCGCGACACGGGCAAGCTTAAGCCGGCGGCGCACCAGGTCGACCGAGACGCCGAACTTCAGGGCGATCTCGTCTTCACTGCGCCCCTCGCCGATCATCGCCTCAAAGGCCTCGAACTGGTCGGCCGGGTGCATCGCCGCGCGCTGGAGGTTTTCCGTGGCGGAGGTGAGGACAGCATTGCGCTCATCTTCGACGAGGCAGGGCACCGGGTGATCAACGGGAATGACGCCGTCCTGTGCGAGCTGCTTCAGCACCTTGAGGCGGCGGCCGCCAGCATCGACCGCAAAACGTGTCTCAGACAGAGCATGAACCACCAGGTTCTGCTTGATGCCTGTCTCACGAATGCTGGCAAGGAGCTCGGCGTCATCGCTGGCGCTTGCCGCAACCTTGCGCACGTTGAGCGGGCTCGGCTCCAACTGGTCGAGTGAGATCATCCGGACGCCGGCGGCGCCGTCGGGCGTTGCCGGTCCGGTGCCTTCGGTCTTTTTCTTGGTGGCGGGTTTCGATCGGGTCGTGGTCTTGGCCATGATCAGGGTCCTTGTCATGCCGGACCCGGAAGAGCCTCTCTCTATCCTTTCAAGCCCGGCACCCGGGCTTCCCTTTCTCTGGCTCTTTACAAATGCGGATCACGTGAACAATCGACCGTTTGTAAATGAATGCAAGGGCGCGCTCTGTGGCGCTGTTCATCAGAAAGCCCTTGGTTTCCATACGCAGAGCGCGATCAGGGAGGTCTCGCGGACCATCGCGCGCGCGTGCTATGTAAGGTGTACAAACGCACTCTGATAAAACCCTTGGGTAAAGCTCAAAATAACTGTATTTTGCGCATATGAGGCCTGGAACCCCCGCATTGTATGATGAATCCGACGCGCTCGGCATTTATGCTGAGGAGGTCGAACAGGCGTCTGAGGACGACCTGTGGTTTCTGCCCGGTCCGATGGACGACGAGCCGGACTATTTGCCGCCGGGACCACGGGCCGAACCGCGTGAAACCGAGGTCCTCGACGAATGGCGGAAGGCAGAGGGCGGGCAGGCCGCGCGTCTTGCCCGTGTGGCCGGTCGCGTCGGCGCGCTGGACGACCGGTTGAAGCGCGGACCGGAAGGATGGCGGCATCGGCTTGCGCTGATGGAGGCCGCAGATTTGAGCTGGCACACCGGTGACCGCATCAGCCAAGACCGGCTGGCGCTCTGGATCTCGCTGCGCCTGTCCGGTGTCCAGGACGACACGGCGGCGCTGGCGCGAGTCGGATGGGCGATTCGGCGACTGACGGGTGGACCGGGACCGGAGCAGGACCTTTCCGCCTTCCTCGACCGTCGCGACCCCGAGAACATCAGTGATGAGACCGAGCCGTTCGTGGATCGCGCGAGCGGTTGGCTGGATCTGATGGGGCAGGCCACGGACCTGCACCCGATCACTCGCGCTTGCGCGGGCTTTCACCTCTGGCGCCTCGCGGGGCTCGGGCAGCACGACGACCGTATGGAAGCGGCTGTCGCAGCTGCGCGGATCGCGGCCAGCGATGGAAGAGGCGCAGTCTTCACGCCTCTGGCCATGGGCGGGGCAGGGGGACTACGAGCCGGTGGTTCACCGTTCGAACGTCTGGAACGCTGGCTATACGGGATGGAAGCCGCGTGCCTGACCGCGGTGCGGCACCTTGACGATATCGAGGCATGGTCGGCGCGGGCGGAAGCCGAAATGACATTGCTCTCGGGCAGGACGCCGCCGGCCTTGCGCGCAGTGCTGACCGAATGGCCGCTCGTCTCTGCGCCAATGGCCCAGGCCCTGACGAGTGCCAGTCGCGCCGCTGTTCAGCGCAACCTTGCATGGATGCAAGAGCGGGGTCTGATCCGCGAGGTGACAGGACAGGGGCGGTTCAGGATGTGGAAGGCGACAAACTGAAGGTTAGCGTGGGTCTCACCCGCTCACTCGACAGCAGCGATAACCGCGAGCACGCGGCAGGGCGCGCAGAAACTCACCAACACTTAATGCATTTGTTGCACTTATTTCATATATGGTGGTAGAGAACAGAAACCGGAGAGGAGACCACCATGAACATGCTGGCACACCGACATCTTCCGCCCACGCCGCAGGACGCAGCGATTGCGCGCGTCTCTGGCCAGGCATTGTCACGCTTCGCCCAGGCGCGCGCGCCGTTGAAACTTCGTGTGACGGACTCCGAGCAGATGGAGCCGATCGAGCTTCCTGCGGGCGCCGTATCGCTGCTCATGGAGATCCTCGAGGCGATGGCAGCGGGGCGGGGGGTCACCATCATCCCCGAGAACGCCGAACTCTCGACCGTACAGGCCGCTGAGGTTCTGAACGTCTCGCGTCCGTTCCTGATCAAGCTGCTCGAGGATGGTGCCATACCGCATCGGAAGGTCGGCAAGCATCGCCGCGTCCGCATGGAAGACGTGATGTCCTACAAGGCCGCGATCGATACCGAGCGTGAAGCTGCGCTCGATCAACTGGCCGCCGACGCTCAAGAGCAGGACATGGGCTACCGCTCGAAATGAGCCAGTACACGGTCCTGTTCGATGCGAACGTCCTTTATCCCGCGCCGATGCGCGATGCACTGATGCAGTTGGCGGTCACAGACCTTTTCAAGGCCAAGTGGACGGCCGATATCCATCGGGAGTGGATTGATGCGCTTCTGCGCAATGAACCTCATCGGGAGCGCGCCGCGCTGGAACGAACTCGCGACTTGATGGACAGGGCCACACGCGACTGTCTGGTCACCGGCTACGAGGCATTGGTGCCGGCCCTAACACTGCCGGACCCTGACGATCGGCACGTTCTGGCGGCGGCAATCGTTGGGCGCTGTGACGCGATCGTCACGCAGAACCTGAAGGACTTCCCACCAGCGGCACTTGCGCCCTTTGGCATCGAGACCCAACACCCTGACGACTTTTTCCGGAACCAACTGTCTCTCGCGCCCGGTCTGGTCTGTTCCGCGCTGCGGAAAGTTCGCGCGCGCCTCAAGAATCCGCTCAAAAGCGTCGACGAGTATCTCGCGATCCTGACACAGCAGGGGTTGGTCGCCACGGTTGCCGACCTGGAGCAATTCGCCGACCTGCTTTGATCCCAGAACTGCCCTGACTGAATACGTTCTGGCCAGAGTTGTGGCACCCGATCCATCATCACCGCGAGATTTCGCCCGCCAGGACTGCACGCCCGTGGACTGCAAGCGTAGCAGTGAACCTCGGGCAACCGAACTGCCGGATCACGGCGACAATGCGCGCATCGTACGCCGCTTGCCCTATGACGCGACACAGGTCTGACGCGTGAAACTGGCGGTTCGAGCTTGGCGCAGCCTTGATCTGTTCGTGCAGCTCGCGCTCTCGTGGCTCTTGAACCGGCTGTGGTGCGGGGAGAGCCGGTGGGCGCGTCGCTTCTCCAAGCGAGGTGCGCCACCGGCGCATGAAGCCGAGCAGGAAACCGGCCGGAACCTTGCTGTTCCCACGGGCCCGGTTGAAGGCAAGGAAGCGTTCCCAGATCACTTGCGTATCGACGTTCCAGCAGGGTAGGGCGCTCTTCGCGGCCTTGATCAGCTCGGCCCAGCATGTTCGGAACACGTTCGAGCAACCGTCAATGTTGATCTGTCCTGTGAATATAGTTTTGTTAGATTCTTCTCTAGATAGTGATGTGTCGTCTCCGTCTGACACGAGATCGTGGGTCTGTTCGCCGTCGTCAAAGGCCGCGAAGCGGAAGAGCCAGGGGGCGAACTTGCCGTTCGACTTCTCGCGCTCAAGCTTCAGTTCAGAAGTTTCAAGCTCACTCAGCAGAACGCTCAGGTACTGGCGCGAGACGCCCATCTTCGCTGCCAGAGAGGACAGGGTGAAGGCAGCCGTGCCGCGGGGCAGGCCGTTATACCCGTCCTTCCACGCAATTCCGTCGAGGATGAGCGTGGCCAGTTTGTGCGCCGAAACAGAGAGGTCTGTCTGCGTGATCCGCCTTAGGATCAGGCCAGTCGTTGGTTCCATGGTCGTATCTCCTGAGAGAGACGATGCCATGTCGAGAGCAAACAACATTCTTGCCAGCAAAAACACTTTGCTGGTTGCAGGGGTTCGGACACTGCGCTAGAAGAACCGTGTTCAGGGGTTTTTTTCTAGCGCGGCGTCAGGCTTCTCGGTCTGGCGTCGTTTCCCTTTTTTTGGGTGATGCACTGGGCGTTGTTGCAGAACTCAGTCGGTGAAGGATTCACATCGGGAATCCATGCGGTTAGACGATCTGCATGAGCAAGCCCAAGCCCGCCCGCTACCGCACGACGAACTGGTCCAGCTACAACGATGCGCTCAGGAAGCGCGGATCGCTGCTGATCTGGCTGGACAAGGAGATGACCTGGCACGCGCCGCATGAGGGACGCCCAGGGCGCCCGCCGGTCTTTTCGAATGCCGCGATCCAGTTTTGCCTGTCGCTCAAGGTTCTGTTCAAGCTACCGCTCAGGCAGACAGCCGGAATGGTCGCGAGCCTCCTGCGCCTGGCAGGGCTAGACTGGCCCGTTCCGGACTACTCGACGCTGTGCCGCAGACAGAAGACCCTCAAGGTGCAGATCCCCTATCGCCGTGCCGAAGGGCCGCTGAATCTTCTGGTGGACAGCACCGGCATCAAGTTTCTTGGCGACGGCGAATGGCAGGCCCGCAAGCATGGCGTTCAGGGCCGCCGCCAATGGCGCAAGGTGCATCTGGCGATGGATATCGCCACCTCGGATATCCGGGCCGTCGAGTTCACCCCTAGCCGGGAAGGCGACAGCCCAGTCCTGCCGGACCTGTTGGGCCAGATCCCCGAGGACGAGGACATCGGCACCGTGACCGCGGATGGTGCCTACGATACCCGCCGCTGCCACGGCGCCGTCATCGCACGCGGTGGCACGGCAATCATACCGACCCGAAGGAACGGTCGAGCTTGGAAAGAGGACTGCCCGGCTGCCAAGGCGCGCAACGAAACCCTGCGCGCCACGCGTCACTACGGTCGGGCATTCTGGAAGCGGTGGACCGGATACCACGCCCGTAGCCGAGTGGAGGCCAAGATGCGATGCCTGAAGGCCTTCGGTGAGCGCATCGCCGCGCGGGATCCAGATCGCCAAACCGCCGAAATCCACATCCGGGTCGCCCTTGTCAATCGCTTCAACGCGCTCGGCACCGCCCACGTCGTCCGCGTGGCATGAAACTGAATGGGAAAGGGGCACTCACAACTCAGGCCGACTTTCTGCAACAACGCCCATCGCGCCCCATGTTCAAGGTGGAGCGCTGGTGAATTGAGGGCAGAAACTGAAGACGACGGCCGCATCGCCCTCATTCAATCGGACATCTGGATCGGCTTTCCCCGAGCGGAGCAAGTGCTGGACCGGCTGCATGGTCTGATTGAGATGTCGCGGCAGACCCGCATGCCTGGCCTTCTGGTGCATGGGGCGTCCGGCATCGGCAAAACAATGATCGCCCGCAACCTGTCGCGACGCTATGCGCCGGAGTATGATCCGGAGTCGGGCGTCACCCACACCCCGTTACTTCTGTTGCAGGCGCCACCCGCTCCTGATGAGCGGCGGTTCTATATGCACATCCTCGCAGCCGTCGGAGCCCCGTCGTCGACGCTGAGCCTGAAGGCGCAGAGTGTTGCCTCGCTGGAAGTTCGGGTCGTGGGCCTTTTGCGCGACCTCGGGCTGCGGATGATCATGATCGACGAAGTCCACAACCTTCTTGCGGGCACGCATAGGGAACAGCGCCGGTTCCTCAATGTCTTGAGGTATCTCAGCAACGAGCTGGAGGCATCTTTGGTCTGCTACGGTGTCAGCGAAGCCGTCGATGCCATTCGCGGCGATGTCCAACTGGCCCGTCGGCTTGATGAACACCACCTGCCGAATTGGCGCGATGATGCCGAGTTTTCGGATATGATCCAGACATTGATCGCGGCCATGCCGCTGGAGAAGAAATCCAATCTGCAAGTGCGGTCGCTCAAGCAGATCCTCGCATTAACTGGCGGGGTGACGTCCCGCATCTTTGCCTTGGTCAAGGATCTGTCCATCGACGCGATCATCAGCGGTGACGAGTGCGTCACTGATGATGCCATCGCAAAATGGACACCGGTCTGGTCGCGCCATGCAAACGCTCAGCGACGGCTCGAGAAATCTGGGGCGTGACGTGTATCCCGCTGCCGATATCGGTGACGCCAGTGCCGGACGAGTTGCTTTCTGGTTGGTTATCGCGACTGGCCGCTTCCAATCATTGCGAGGTAGCAGACCTGCTCGCCCATATCGGGATCGACGCAAAATATGCTGCAGCCCTTGATTTTGATCTCGACATGCTGGCCGCGGATAGGATTTCCGTTGCGGCGCGCTTCGATCCAGCGTTCGTGTCGTCGATGACTTTCGCGGCGATGCCGGAAGCAGAGATGCGGTTGACCGCACAGGTGCCGTTCCAGGCTTGCACAAGCTGCGCTGATGGCGGCCTTGAGCTCAGGCACTGGCGTAGGGCCTGGGCGTTCGACTGCCAGATTTGTGGTGCCCGGCTTCTTCCAAAGGCCGACAGGCAAAATGGCGCAGCGGTCTCCGAAAAGCTGGTTGATCGTGCCCGCCGGGGGGCACGGATCCTGGAGCGTGTCGCGGTGTCGGGCAGCGCGCGTCAACTACGCCGAGCCATGCGGGCGGTCACCTTCGCGATGGGACTCAAAGCTTTATGTGGAGACCCTTTCTTCGCGCTTCAAAGCCCCCGCCCGAACATAAGGCTCTTCTGCCTTGCCGCCATTGCCTCCGCCCAATCACGTCCACTGGTAAAGGCTGCGTTGTGCAGCATGGACATCGACGTCTACGCACGAGTTGCCCTGCTTCGCGCCTACGATAAGGAGCCCCGACTGCTTGCAACCGTCGACCAGATTGCTCAGCGGATGCGACTACGCGTCGGCGGTTCAGCCACCTCATCTCAAATTTAAGGGCAAGAAAGGCCGGAAAACGCGCCGTGTCTCGGATTTAAGGGCAAGGCGACACCCACTTCCGAGAGAACCAGGAACGGTTGCCTGACCATGCTGCGGCTGCCATCCATGCGTTGATCTGCCAAGCGGAGGCGATTGCCGATCAGGCTGAGGCCCTGGAGAAACGGATCCTCGAGTGGCACCGGACGCACGAGACGAGCCGGCGACTGGCGACCATTCCCGGTATCGGACCGATCACCGCCAGCGCAATTGCTGCAAATGTTCCGGATCCGAGCCTGTTCCGCTCGGCACGACAGTTCGCGGCCTGGCTAGGCCTGACGCCACGGGCGAACTCAAGCAGTGGCAAGGATCGACAGACCGGGATCAGCAAGCAGGGTGATGGATATATCCGGCGACTGCTCGTTTCCGGCGCGACTGCGGTGCTTCGCTTTGCAAGGCAGGGCGATGCCGGCAAGGCTTGGATGCTTGGGCTTAAAGCACGCAAGCGACCGAAAGTCGTTGCGGTCGCGCTCGCCAACAAGACTGCCCGGATCGCTTGGGCGCTCCTGCGCCGCAACGAGATCTACGCGGCCCCTGTCTCCTGAGCGCGGAACCGCTGACGGAATGCGTGAAGCTGAGAAGAGATGACAAACCGGTCGAACCGGGGATCGGGACACCCCAGGGGGTCAAGGCGCAGAAAGCGCGCAATTTTGATTGGGACCCGATCCGCGGACTTCATCTGGGCCAGCGGCTAGACCGCACCACAAAGGCCGTAGACATGACTGCTTTCGGCATAGGCGCGTCAATTCCCAGCTTGCGCAGCAGGGGTCGTCCAGACATGGGAACACTTGCCCTCGCCAGAGATGCCCACTGCGCGTTGGCGACGGTCCACCAATGACTTGCGCCACCGGACCTGTGGGGGAACCGGCGCAGCGCCAGTTCCCCATCGGCTCATTCTGCCGGAACCCAGGGCCGGTTATAGGCTGCCACGCGCCAATCACCGTGTTCGATGAACCGGGGGGCGCTCCCGGTTTCCAGCGCCTCGGCTGCGGCGTTCAGCGCCTCGGGCGATGTCTCGGGCCAGGCGCCCGTTTCGATCCGTTCGACCAGGGTCTCGACGATGGCCGTGCTTTCGGCAGCCGTGAACTCGCAATGGCCCGTGCCCTGGACCAGCGACTGCCGATACAGATCGCCGGTACCCTGCTCCTGCACCAGCGCGCCGTAGCCTTCCATCAGCGTGTAGGGAATGGCCCAGTCGCCCAGCATGTGGATGCGGATCGCCGGAACCTGCAGATCGCCGGTCGTCGTGCGCCCGTCTGCGGCCCAGAAATCGCGCGCATAATCCGAGGCCGCGATGCGGGGGGCGGCGTCGATCCTGGCAATGTCGGCCTGAAGGTCCAAACCGGCCTGTTCGTAGAGCGCCTCAACCGTCCGCGCCATCGCGGGTGCGGCATTCTGGTAGAAGGCGGCATAGTCGACCCCCTCGTTCCCGGAAAGTTGCTGCCCCGATGCGGCGTTTTCGAACAGAAGCCGCGAGGACCCGCCAACATTACCGCCGATGCGCAGCGCCGAGGCCACGATCATGTCGGCCATGGCGCCGGCATCCGCGGTGTCGGGTAGTTCGGTCCCCTCGACCATCCACGGCGACCACTGTCCGATGGCGAAGGCAAGCGCCAGCCGCGCGCGGCCCTCCGGGCTTTCGCCCGCCGTTTCGATGGCGGCCATCCAGGACGCACGGATCGCGTCAAGGCTGCGCTCGCCACCCGCTCCGGCATTGGGCAGGCCGACGATGGCGAGATCGCTGGCCGGACCGTGCCCAGCGGCCTCATAGCTTTCGCCCAGCAGGGTCTGCATGGCGAACCAGCCATCCAGGAAACTGCTCATGATCCAGACCGGCGTATGGGCGGCAAGCACGGCGGCACCGTCGATCCTGTCCGGGTAATCCTCGGCCGAAGCGAGGCTGTCGAGCCCTCCGCCAGAACAGCCGTATTGCAGCACCATGTCAGGAGCGCGCTCCAGGTCCGTGAAAATGTCCTGAACAGCTTGTAGATTCAGGATTTCACGCTGCGGATCGTATTGCCACAGGCGCAGCGGGTGCCGGGCGAGCCCGGCGAAGGCATAGCCACGACCGAGCAGGTCGTCATACCGCTGGACCGCTGACGCGACCGAAACGTTGCTGGCGAAATCCAGATCCCTGAGTAGTCGACCATTCCAGTTCTCGGGCACGCGGATCAGCCATGCCGTCCCGTCCGGCAGGGTTCCCGCATGTTCGTTGAAGGCGGGCTGCTCCTGCGCCGACGCGAGCGGGGCGAAGCCCGCGGTCAGAGCGAGGCAAAGCACCACCATTCCGGTCCGCGAACGCGGGCCGACCAAATTGGCTGTCCGTGACATGAATTTCCTCCAGTTTGATGCAGCGATGAAATCCGGCTCCTCTTCCGGGGAACCATCGCCGGGAAAAACATAGATAGCTAATTATTAGTGTCAAGGGCTCTGATGCACAAATCGGCTTAAGGCCGAGGTTCCCCTTTCCCCGGACGGACTTATCCCACAGCTTCCGTGACGGGTATTCCGAGCGCGGTGTAGCCGTTCAGGACGGCGATGCGGACCTGGAGTTCGGCGACCTGTCGATCGAAGTCCCGTGCCATGAGCCGCTGGCCCAGCAACTTGATACAATGCATCTTTGTCTCGACGCGGCTTCGGCGGTGGTATCCACTCCATCGTCGCCAGAGCGCGCGGCCCAGGTATTTCGCCGCGCGCAGGGCCTCATTTCGCGCCACGGCTCCGGCGGTGATCGTCTTCCAGGGCTTCGCGTTCTTGCGGGGCGGGATGACGGCATGGGCACCGCGATCTGCAATCGCATCGTGGCATTTGCGCGTGTCGTAGGCGCCATCAGCCGTAACGCTACCGATTTCCTGGTCCTGCGGGATTTGGTCGAGAAGGTGGGTAGGATGGGCGCATCACCGATGTGGCTCCCGGTGACTTCGACGGCCCGGATCTCCAACGTTTCTTCATCGATCCCAAGGTGGAGCTTGCGCCAGACGCGCCGTTTCGGGCCGCCATGCTTGCGTGCGTGCCACTCGCCTTCACCTTCGACCTTGATCCCGGTGCTGTCGATCAGCAGGTGCAACGGCCCCTTGGAGCCGCGGTAGGGGATGTTCACGGCCAAGGTCTTCTGGCGGCGAGATAGCGTGCTGAAGTCGGGCACCGTCCAGTTCAGGCCGACCAGCCGTAGCAGGCTCTCGACGAACCCGGTCGTCTGCCGGAGCGCCATGCCGAACAGCACTTTCATCGAGAGGCACGTCTGGATAGCGGCATCGCTGTAGGTCTGCTGGCGGCCACGCCTGCCTGTCGGCGCGGCATCCCAGCTCATCTCGGGGTCAAACCAGATCGTCAGCGAGCCCCGGCGCTTGACTGCTTCATTGTAGGCTGGCCAGTTCCTGGTCTTGTAGGTCGGGGGTATGGGTCTGCTCATGCAGCCTGACTAACAGACTGGATTCGCAAGGTGAAACCTTCACAGCATTTGCGCAACATGTATAACCGCCCCTTGCGCAAGAGGGTTTCTGGATCAGTTTCGCGCGGTGTCGGGTGCTGACATGTATCCGGCCTCTGTTGCGGCCATCATCACGCCGCGGGCCCGTATGGTGTTCGCAGGTCGGGTCCAGATCAAAGCCGCGTGCTCGATGGCACTCTGTTGCGCTCTGGTTCTCCCGATCCCGTCTCACGACCGTGCGCCAAACGTCTCCTTGCCCTCTTCCGCTCCGACGTCCTCGCGACCAGTGACGGCTTACGCCGCAGCGGTCGGAGACTGGTAGGCGCCGCCTCGGGCCATCAGCGCCCAGACGATCCGCGCCATTTTGTTCGCCAGCGCGACCCGCACCAGCATCGGCGGCTTGCGCGTCAGCATCTCGCCAAGCCATGTGCCCGGCCGGGCAGCGGCATGAACATGCCTGTCGCGTAGCCCTTAATTGTGAGATGAGAAATCCAACGAAATCAACGGCCTTGCTTTGCCCTTAAATATGATATTTTGCCTTTAAATCGGGAGTGGACAGAACATGGGGGTCGTCGTCGGTGATCTGGCCTGTGCTAAGGTAAGCTCTTTGTATGGGGGGCTGCCATGGACGTACGGATTACAATCGAAACTACCTTCGACAACGGGGAGAAGCGCACTCATCAGCTTGACGGCATTTCTCGACCATACCGGGTGACCTGCCCAGACGGGATCGGGCTGCGCCTCGAGGATGGGAAAAGGATCCTCGAACAGATCCAGAGGGTAATCCTTTACGATCAGGTCGATGAGATCATTCGAGAAAGCCGCGTATGCCCGGATTGCGCCTCGGTTCGTGCCATTCATGACTATCGCACGCGCGATCTCGACACGCTCTTTGGGCGGGTTCGGGTCAAAGCCGCGCGCTTGCGCCGCTGTTCGTGTGATGCCAGGTCAGCGGCGATGCCCGGCGGACCTATTTCTCCGCTGGCCTATTTCTTTCCTGACCGGGCTACCCCGGAGCTGCAGCGGCTCCATGCGGAACTCGGGTCCCGGCATTCCTTTCGCGAAGCCGCGCGGCTGATGAAAAGCTTCCTCCCCTGCCATCCGCCCCATCACACCACGGTGCGTGACCGGTTGGGAAGAGTAGCCGCGGGGCTCGAGAAAAGTCGAAGGGCATCAGGCGATCCCGCTGAAGCACTTCCCAAAGGGGGTTTGACGGTTTTTCTGGACGGTGCGCATATCCGCTGTCGACCGGAGTATCAGCAGCGACACCTGGATCTTGTGGTCGGTAAGATTGAAAGTCGCAATATGTGCCGACGATTTGGCTTGGTCGCCAATGCGACGGCATCGCCAGGCAGCCGGATGCGAGAAGAGCTGTCAGACTTTGGATGGAAGCCGGGCCGTCTGTTGACGGTAATCTCTGATGGCGAGCTTGCTCTCCCGAACCTCATACGGAATGCCATGGGTGGCGACGGCCAGGTGAAGCATATCCTCGACTGGTGGCACATCTCGATGCGTATTCGACATGTCGAGGCCGCCGTTCAGGGTCTGGTCCAGATACCGGGATTCACTGGAATTCCGGTGCTGTTCCAGCGCCCCGCGAAAAGCCTTCGCTGGTGGCTGTGGCATGGCAGAGCACGGGTCGCGGAAACTTATCTGAAAGGGCTCATGCACGATTGCACCCGCCTTGCGGAAGAACCTTTGGCTGTCCGCACCGCTGCCGCTCGTGTGCAGGCCCGATGCGGGACACTGTACACCTATCTCGCGAACAACATGGAATCCCTTGTCGACTATGGCCGACGGTACCGTAACGGGCTGCCCATCTCGTCATCTCGTGCCGAAGGATCAGTCGATGACATTGCCAATGCCCGCATGGGAAAGCGCAGAAGGATGCGGTGGTCGCCCAAAGGGGCTCACCGAGTAGCCGTCACAAGGGCCGCAGTTCTCGATGGTCGGCTGACCGTCGCAAACAGAAAACGCGCCGCATGACCCCCATGTTCTGTCCACTCCCGCTTCGATATCCGCGCGCTTGAGGGCAATGCGGATTTCGGGGTGGCGGCTGTCTATCCCAATACCGACCCAAGCCCGATGAACAGCCGCCTCTTCGGCGAGGGCCGCGAGACGGTCGAGATGATGATCGTCGAGGTCGCCGGCGAGTTCGCAGGCGCCCCCGGCGTCGCCCGGGCCGGGCTCTCGGCCACCCAGTGGCGCTGCCTCTTCCAGGCCCTGATCAAGCAGGAGAGCCGCTTCAACGTCGCTGCCGAAAGCCCGGTCGGGGCCTATGGCCTCACCCAACTCATGCCCGGCACCGCTTCCGATCTCGGCGTCGACCGGTATGATGTGAAGGACAACCTCCGCGGCGGCGCGCGCTATATCACGACCCAGCTCAACCGTTTCGGCAATATCCCCCATGCGCTCGCGGCTTATAACGCGGGCCCTGGCCGGGTCATCGAATTTGGCGGCGTGCCGCCCTTCGCCGAGACCCAAGGCTACGTGCGCAACATCTCAAAGTTCTACAACGAATATCTGGCCGTGGTGGGGGGCGCCGACGCGCTTGGCACGCTCTCGCCCTCGGACTTTGCCCTCGCCGAATATGCCAGCATCTCCGAGGCGGGCGTTGTCTGACGTCAGCACCAATGGGACAGTTTAGGGTGATTTGATAAGAGAGGGTTTCTGGCTCATCGTAACCACCAAGGAGTGAAGATGAGACAGAAACCCGGAAGCAAGCAGAGCCACGGCGAGAAGATCATCAAAGACATCCGCCGGGTCACGCGCAAGCAATATTCTGCGGAAGAGAAGATCAGGATCGTTCTGGACGGCCTGAAGGGCGAGGACAGCATTGCCGAGCTGTGTCGACGTGAGGGTATTGCCCAGAGCCTCTATTACAGCTGGTCGAAGGAGTTCCTCGAAGCTGGGAAGAAGCGGCTGGCTGGGGACACAGCGCGTGCGGCGACGTCGAGCGAGGTCAAGGTTCTGCGCCGTGAGGCCCGTGATCTGAAGGAGGTCGTGGCAGAACAGGCGCTGGAGCTACGGCTGCTCAAAAAAAGCATGCTCGGGGATGGGGGCGACGACGAATGAGGTATCCCGCATCCGAGAAGCTGGAGATTATCCGGCTGGTCGAACAGTCCCATTTGCCGACCAAACGCACGCTGGACAAGCTGGGCATCCCCAGGACCACTTTCTATCGCTGGTATGACCGGTATCTGGCCGGTGGTCCCGAGGCGCTGGAAGACCGCCGCCCCAGGCCGTCGCGGGTCTGGAACCGCATTCCTGGGCCGGTTCGCGAGAAGATCAAGGATTTAGCCTTGCAGGAAAGTGACCTGTCCCCACGCGAGTTGGCCATACGCTTCACCGACACGGAAAAGTATTTTGTGTCAGAGGCTTCTGTGTATCGCATCCTCAAATCCTGCGATCTGATCACCAGCCCGGCCTATGTGGTTCTGTCGGCGGCCGATGAGTTCCGGGACAAGACGACCCGGCCGAACCAGCTGTGGCAGACCGACTTCACCTATCTCAAGGTTATCGGCTGGGGCTGGTTCTATCTCTCGACGATCCTCGACGACTTCAGCCGTTACATCATCGCCTGGAAGCTCTGCACGACGATGAAAGCGGGCGATGTGACCGACACCCTGGACCTGGCCCTACAAGCCTCAGGCTGTGACCAGGCGACGGTGCTGCACAAACCGCGACTGCTCAGTGACAATGGGGCGAGTTACATCTCGGGCGAACTGGCCGAATGGCTGGAAGATCGGCAGATGGATCACATCCGCGGCGCCCCGTACCACCCGCAAACCCAGGGCAAGATCGAGCGCTGGCATCAGACCCTGAAGAACCGCATCCTGCTGGAAAACTACTATCTGCCCGGCGATCTCAGGCAGAAGGTCGACGCCTTCGTCGAGCATTACAACCATCGGCGCTATCACGAGAGCCTGCAGAACCTCACCCCGGCCGACGTCTACTTCGGGCGCGGTCAGACCATCCTGCAACAGCGAGAAAGGATCAAACGAAAGACTATCGAAACCCGGCGCTTGCTTCACCGAAGATCCGCCGCATAATCAGACCAACCAGATGTGCCAGACCCTCTCTTAGATCAGGCCGCCAACTGGCCCAAAAACTCTGACGACGGACATCCCAACGAACCGGTACAGCCTCCTATTGCGCCTCAAGAAACCTCATAATTTTTATCCGACGCTCAGAAAGAAAGGCCCCATAGCCTTCCAGCAGCCCGATATCGCTCACTTCACACTCGGAACTCGGGCGCCCCTCTTCGACTTTCTTTAGGGCCCGCTCAACCGACGGAGGCCGAGCGTCGGTAGACATAAGTCGATGCGCGAGATCGACATCCATCGCCTGCACCAACTCGGGTGCGAGTGCAGAACGGCATTCAAAGTGGCAAATGCGCAGCGCTAGTTCTTTGAGTCGGTCATCTTCGAAGGACTGTGCGATTGCGTGCCGTTCGCTCCAAGGAGCGCTGTGGAACCGATCACACAGCGTAGCGTCGTTCCGACTTGAAAACTTGGTGTACAACATCTCTTCAACATGACCTGGCTCAGGATACTGCGCACGGTTTTCTGAGAAGACTCGCTCGATTCGAGTTTTGAGCCCCTCGTCTTCCACAATTCGCGCGGCCCGATCCTCTAATTCTTCGCATGAGGTGCCCACGAAAAATTCCTCGGATGCTTCCCAAAGTGGCATCATTGTCGGACCTGCGTTTGATCGAACTCTCCGGATTGGGCGTGGTGGGCTCAATAACCAGCTTGCCAACTGCTCATCTGACATTGATGCGAGCTCTTCGATTGGCTCGACCAAGCTCAAGCAAAGCATGCCATTTGGTTGGTCGGGTTCATTTGCAACGAAAACTACAGGAGTGTGATATGCTCTGTTTCCATAAAACTCCGTAAGTACGAAGGGTTCGTCCGACGTAACAAAATCGGCAACCGAAGCTTTGTTGGAGAAACGCACAAACCTTCGCCAAAGATCCGGGCTCAGCTTCTTCACAAGACGGCAGAGCTCAAGCGTTGTTTGTGTGTCGAACATTGCATCGTGTGCCTTGAGCACTGCAATTCCGTTGGCCGCTGCAATATCATGCAAGCGGAAGCTTGGATCACCTGAGTCCTTGAGCGGCACGCGTAGGGCGTTGTCACCAGACGCCGAGCAGGACAAAGCGAGTGACATAACGTCATTCCGAGCGTTCCCATGAAGGCTCGTAAGGTAGGGAGGGTGCAATGTTCGATACAACGCATGGCGAAGAAACTCTTCGTCAAATCTTATGGAATTGTATCCTAAAAAAATGGCTGGAGACCAAGACAGCAGCCGCTCATTCAAATCCCGCATCATTTGATAATGGGTGGAAAGATGCTGGTCTGTCAGTGCTTCAATTGACAAACCGTTGGCAAGCATCGCCTGAACGTCCGGAACAACATTCGGATCGATTCTTGATCTCAATTCGAACCGATCGGTTTCGTTGAGGTCATTGTCTGTTCTGACGGCTGCAAATTGAACGATCTGATCGAAACCAGCGTGCAAACCAGTAGTTTCAGTGTCAAAAAATATGAACGACATGTGGCCACCAAAATCACATGAGGTTGGCCAGCCGGTATTTCATTGCAGACACGCTGACCCGAAATTTCTTGGCGAGCTTCTCGACCTTGGCCTCATCATCCAAATCCAAGCCCTCTTTGCCACAAGCATCCAGCAGTAGTTGGTGAGGCATTAGAAGTTCCGACGCGAATGTATTCGCTTCGACCTCCAACGGGTCTGTGCCTTGCGAAGATACTTGATCGCGCCTCAATGCCCGCAACCCCTTGGAAAGGTGAACTTCGCCATGCAGTCTTTCCTCATGCAATACGTGATGAGCCAGCTCATGCGCCGCCGAAAACCTTTGTCGATTGGGATGGTGCAAAGCGTTTACCCCGATCATCGAAACGCCGTCTTGGCTATAGGCCATACCCGATAAGTCCTCATCCAGAGGCGCGTAATCAAGCACTATGTTCCGGCTCTTGATAATGCGCTCTACGGGAACTGGCGCTCGTTGAATATTGTGCTCTTCAAGTATTCTGCGCGCCGCCGTGATTGCTCGTTCTTTGTCCGCACTCATCGTCCGGTACTCTGCTTCGCGCCCTGTTTCAAAGCGTTGCGGATGAGTTGCTCTACACCTGCCTTGCTGGCCTCAGACAGTTTCTCGCTAGTACGCATTTGCGGTTCTTCCTCCCTATTCTGACCAATACTCAGAGGAGGTAGCAGGTCAGATAACGAAGACACTTCGAGTGCGTTGGCTATCGAATAAAGGTGATGGAGGCCAACATTCTGCTGACCGCGCTCTATGTTCGCAATCGACGCACGCGAGAGCCCCGTTTTCTGAGCGAGCTCCAATTGGGTCATGTTGCCTTGCTGCTTCCTTCTGGTCGCCACTGCACGACCGAACGCCCTGTGTATCAGTTCCCTTGACATGCGCTCCGTTACCATTTTTGTCATTGCCGTGTCAATATCTCAAACATCATGTTTGTATTTTAAACATTTCATTCTGTCGTTGTGCTTGTATTGACAACACGCGGTTAACCATCCATCCTAAGTATGACCAACAAGAATCGGGCACTGGAAACGAAAGGGGCAGATCATGGCAAACCAGGGAAAAGGTGGCGGCGGATACCGCAGCGCGAAGTCGGGTCGCTACGTCACGAAGACATACGGGAAATCGCATCCACGGACGACTATCCTAGAGGCGCCCGGAAAGAGTGGGTCCACGGGCGGGAGCTACCGAAGCGCTGTAAGTGGTCGTTTTGTGACGGCGAAGTACGGGAAGGCCAACCCGAAAACTACTGTGCGCGAAAGATAGCAATCTCGCCTTGGAAACCTCCTCGCGGAGTAGATGGGCAGAAGCACATACAGGAGAAGACATGGGAACTAGGGAGTTGAGCAGATGCTAGAATTCAGACGCAACGGGCGCAAAATGTCGAGCCAACAGTTCTTTGACGGCATCAAGAAGGATATGCTTGCCAAGGCCGAAGGCGAGGTGGAGCGACGCCTGCGAACCCTTTGTGATCCCGAAACAGGTCAACCAGTTAAGGTCACCAAGCAGGTTCGAAATGGCAAGGCGACTTGGAATGTCGAAGGTTCGCCAAAAGCCATCGCAGAAGCAAAGAAAATCATGGGCGCAAGCTGAGGCCAAGCCCTGCGATCGGGCGGTCTTGGTGTGTGTTTCCAGAAGAGAAGTTGAGGTCAAATGAGCATTTCCGACGATTTCAAAGCGTTTTTGGAAAACATCCAGGTCGATAACGCCGAAACTATTTCGCTACGGTACGGCGAGGTTACAGCTGCCCTTAACAAGCAGTTCCGAGATACCGAATCCAAGACAGCAAACAGCCTCCAAGTTGGATCCTACGGACGGTGGACCGCCATCAAGGGTGTGTCTGACTTGGACATGATTTACATCATGCCCGCCGGAAAATGGGACGACTATAAGAACAGTGGTCAGACCAAGCTGCTCCAAGACACCAAAGAAGCTATCAAGCGTCGCTATCCGTCTACAACGGTACGTGTGGACCGTTTGGTTGTTCGCGTCCTTTACAAGGACTTCCACATAGAAGTGATGCCAGCGTTCAAGCAGGATGATGGTAGTTACAAATACCCAGATACCGCGAATGGCGGATCGTGGAAGATCACTAAGCCGCAGGCAGAAATTGATGAAATGCGCGAGGCCAACAAGCGCAAGAACCGCAACCTTCGTCGACTTTGTAAAATGGCGAGGGCGTGGAAAAACAAACACGGTGTCGCCATGGGCGGACTATTGATCGATACCTTGGCGTACAATTTCCTAGAATCGACAGACGAATACGACGATCGAAGCTATTACTATTATGACTGGATGTGCCGGGATTTTTTCAAGTTTCTGGCCGATCAACCGAAGCAATCCGAATACGCCGCATTGGGTAGTCGGCAACGAGTGCGGGTCAAGAAGCGCTTCGAGACGAAGGCCAAGAAGGCCTATGACTTGTGCGTTAAGGCAATCGAGGCCAGCGGTCAAAAGAATGAGCGCCAAAAGTGGCGTGACGTATTCGGCAATGCCTATCCGGCACCTGTGACGAAGAGCGCAGCGGGAGAGTCCGCAGCGTATTCCCATGTCTTTAGAGACACTGAACAGTTTGTTGAAGACAGGTTCCGTGTCGATATTCGCCATCATCTTCGAATCAACTGCGAGGTTACTCAGAATGGGTTCCGCCCTACGATGCTCCGTGAGCTACTAGAAGGGTACGGTATCCTCCGACCGCAGAAAGAACTTCGGTTTTTTCTTTCCGACACATCGGACCTGCCAGATGATATTGAGCTGTACTGGAAAGTCCTGAACCGAGGTGACGAAGCCGAGCGCCGCGATATGATCCGGGGTCAGATCGTGCGCGACGACGGACGCGGCGAGCGTCGAGAAACGACAAATTTCCGCGGCGATCACCTCGTCGAGTGCTACGCCGTCAGCCGTGGCGTTGTCATAGCAAGGGACATGATCCGTGTACCGATCCGTGTGCGAGACGCCGAGGACGAAGACTATGCAGCCTGACTACGATGTCGCATTTGAAGACCAAGTCAGGGAATGCTTCGGACGTGTGGTCTATACCCACAAGACCCATGAACGTATGGCCGATCATTGCGCGGCTACTTTGCGCAGATACAAGATGGCCCAGATCGCGCTCTCAGCACTTACCAGTGCCGGCGCAGTCGGGGTCATAGCAAGTGACCAGAAATGGGTAGAGATCGCGACCGTCGTGGTCTCTTTCCTGACGCTGTTCGTAGCCGCTTACCTAAAAAACTTCGACCCAGGCGCCATCGCCCAAAAGCACCGCGACGCAGCTGCAAAGCTCTGGAATGTCCGTGAGTGTTATCTTTCGCTTCTGACGGACCTCGTAAGGCTTGAGCACGAAGCAGCAATCGAGCGTCGTGACGAACTGCAGGCGGCTCTCGCAGCCCTTTATGCAAGCGCACCACAGACTGACGGTAAGGCATACCGGGAAGCGCAACATCGACTGAAAAAGCTAGAAGATATGACCTTTTCCGACGATGAAATCGACTGCTTTCTTCCTTTCTCCCTAAAACGGTCAGGCGGACGTCCCAAGCCAATCGAAATTCGTCCGAGCGAAGGCAAAAGCTAAATCATGGCGAAGAACATATGCATATTCTCGGACGGAACCGGCCAGATGGGTGGCGCCAGGCCGGACCAACGGCTATCGAATGTCTACAAAATGTATCGAGCCATGCGTCCCGGCCCAGATTCACCAATTGGCCCGAAGGACCAAGTGGCCTTTTACGACCCCGGCCTGGGAACGGGAGAGCGGGGCGGATTTTTCGGCCGGATCAAGCCGATTCTTGAAAGCGCCGTCGGAACTGGCATCGACCACAACATCATCGATTGCTACGAGCAGATCATTGCCCATTACGAGCCCGGTGATCGCGTGCTGCTGTTTGGGTTCTCTCGCGGAGGCATTGCCAACTTATTTGCACCCGGCTGAATGCGGCCTGCTCCGCGCCCGTCATGCGGTCATCTCGAGTGCGTAGCCGTTCCAAAGATCAAAGGCATCGGATCGGGCGTGGCGGTACGATGTGGCGGTAAGACGATAGCGGCGGGGACGGAAGAACATGTTGATCTGGTCATGTGCGTCCAGAAATCTCTGAGCCTGTCCGGGTGACTTGAACCGCCCCATGAGTTTCTCTCGCTTGCGGGTTGGCCGATGGGATCCTTCGATCCGGTTGTTCAAGCCCTTGTGCGCCCGATGATCAGCATTCGCCACGAGGTTGCGGATCGGCCTGATGTAACTGCGCAGCTTGTCGGTGATCACGACCCGCGGCGCGCCAAACCGGTCGATCAGCCGCTTCAAGAACCGGCTGGCGGCCTTTGCATTACGTTGCTTTTGCACGAGAATGTCGAGCACATTCCCATTCGCGTCGACTGCCCGCCAAAGCCAGAACTTCACGCCATTGATCGGAACAACGACTTCATCCAAGTGCCATTTGTCACTGGCGCCCGGCCTGTCGCGCTTGATGCAATCGGCGAAATGGCGGCCAAACCGGTTCACCCAGTTCCGGACGGTTTCCCGGCTGACCATCACGCCGCGTTCGGCCAGCAGATCCTCGACATCTGCCGTGCTCAGCGCAAACCGATGGTAAGCCCAGACGGCATAGGAGATGATCTCGCGGGGAAAACGAAAGCCCTTCAGGCGTCGAATTGTCGGCACGGTTTTCATGATGACCGCCTATCCCGACGGAACCCCGTGATCAACTTGGCAATGCCATGGAAACTCTTGGACGATTCCTATTTCGGGGCGCGGCTGGAAAACTGGCTGGTCACGCTCAGGAAGATGAACTGCGTCGTGATCATGATGACGCAATATCCGAGCCAGTTGCGGGAGTCCCGCGTCGGCAAGACCATCGTCGAGACAGTCCCAACGCAGATCCTCTTCCCGAACGACCGCGCCACCATCTCCGACTACGACTTCCTGCGCGTGAACGCCAAGGAAGCGGCCCTCCTCGTTCAGCCCACCATCGGTCAACGCATCGCGCTTGTCCGCTCGGCGGGCGACAGCGTCTTCGTCGATGCCGATCTCTCCGCCCTCGGCACCCTCCTTCCCATCCTTGGCGGCGGTGCCACCGGCGAGGCCCGCGTACCCGCCGATTGGCGCGCCAACCCCGATTTCTGGAGACATGTCCTATGAGTTCGAAACCCCTCCTGGCGCTCTGCGCCGCAGCGGGCCTTCTCGCCGCTTGCGAGACGTACACCGAAAAAACCTCGCTCTGCTTCGGGCGCAATGGCGAGCCGCAGGTCACGCGGTCCGCGTTTTCGGTCTCGACCATGGGCGCACCGGCTCAGGAGACGGCCCAACCCGACTGCCGTTTCGAGCCCCTGCCCCGTCCGGAATGAACCGTGCGGCACTCATATCCGCCGGGCTCTGCTTCGGCCTCGGCGCCCTACCCGCGCATGCCCAGGGCGTGCCGACGCAGGACAATTCCGCGATCGGGCGCGCCATTGCGCGCGTAGCGGCACTGGCCGAGGATCTAGGCGTCCAGCAGGACAAGGATCGCACCGAGTCCACACTGGCCGATGTCCAGGCCGACCAGTTGCGCGTTCTCGAAGAGATGACGGCGGCCATCACCGGCCCCGGATTTGATATTCGCGCGCTTGAGGGCAATGCGGATTTCGGGGTGGCGGCGGTCTATCCCAATATTGACCCAAACCCGATGAACAGCCGTCTCTTCGGCGAAGGCCGTGAGACCGTCGAGATGATGATCGTCGAGGTCGCGGGCGAATTCGCTGGCGCACCCGGTGTGGCCCGCGCCGGTCTCTCAGCCACCCAGTGGCGCTGCCTCTTCCAGGCGCTAATCAAACAGGAGAGCCGCTTCAACGTCGCTGCCGAAAGCCCGGTCGGCGCCTATGGCCTGACCCAACTCATGCCCGGCACCGCCTCCGATCTCGGCGTCGACCGCTATGACGTGAAAGACAACCTGCGCGGCGGCGCACATTACATCACCACGCAGCTCAACCGCTTCGGCAACATTCCTCATGCGCTCGCGGCCTATAACGCCGGACCCGGTCGGGTCATCGAATATGGCGGCGTACCGCCCTTTGCCGAAACCCAGGGCTACGTGCGCAACATCTCGAAGTTTTACAACGAGTATCTCGCCGTGGTGGGCGGCGCCCACGCGCTTGGCACGCTCTCACCTTCAGACTTTGCGCTCGCCGAATATGCCAGCATCTCCGAGGCCGGCGTCTATTACGCCGCCGACAGTTCGGCGACCACCGAGCAGGTTATCAACCGTCTGCGCGCCATCATCCTGCAGATCGATGCACAACCTAATGCCAAGGCGGCCTGGGAACTCAACACCTACGCCAAGGCCGAAATCGGTCGCATCCTCAACCTCCGCGTCCGGCTGATGGCCGCGAGCCAGCAGCGCGAGGCGGCCTATGCACAGCACCTTGTGGCCGACCGGCTGGCCGAGCGCGACTTCATGCAGATGGGAGTTCCCGAATGAGACAGCTTCTCCTGACCGTGGCCGCAGTCACCACACTCGGGCTCGCCTCGCCCGCAGCGGCCCAAGGCGTGCCGACCTTTGATGGATCACAGCTTGGTCAGCTCGTGGCACAGCTCGAGCACATGGCCGAGGACCTGAATGTCCAGATGCAGCAGCTCGCGACCATGCGGCTGGAACTGGAAACCCAACTGTCGCAGCTCACAAACCTCGAGGCGCAACTGACTTCTCTTATTGAGGGCAGCGGGCTCGGTGAACTTTTCGCGACGGTCGAAGAATTCCGCGCGCTGCGCGGCAAGCTGATCGCGCCCCTCAATACCGCACAATCTCTGGCCAGCGGCGATTTTCTCAGCGGCTTCAATCCCGGCGCAGAACTCTCCGCCTCGGTCGAGCGGGTTCTTTCGGACAGTGGCTTCACCTCGGAGCGCCTCAGTACGCTTTCGGGATCGGATCAGCCCGCCGACAACCGCATCGCCACCTCGGCCGGGGCCAGCGCCATGTTGTCGGTCGCCGCGCAAGAAAGCCATGAAGAAGCTGGACAGAGCCTCGAGCGGCTCGAGACCATGGTCGGGCTCATCGACGATCAGGACGGGCTGAAAGCTGCGGTCGATCTCAACACCCGCGTCACCGCTGAACTTGGCATCATCCTGACCCAGATCTGGCGGCTTGAAGCGGCGCAAGGCGTCAGCGCCGGCCAGCTTGGCGTCGTCGATGCAGCGACCCTCGCGGATGAGCGCAAGTTCCGGTCGATGGCGGTGGATCCATGAGGCAAACCATGACCCACAGCTTGGCACCAATTCGGACGCTTGGTCTCGCCGCACTTGTCGTGAGTGCCCTGCCCAGTGTTGCGTTGGCCCAAACCCCGAGCACGAACCCTTCCGGCGACACGCCCTTCAATTCGATGGCCATCGCGCGGGACGAAGCCGACGAATGTCGTGCTCCGAAACCCCCCGCCGATCTGGCCGAGACCGCCTATCTGCGCAACGGCTACCGCGCGATCCTGCGCATCCTGATCGCCGAAGAGGCGCTCGCCTCGGAAACCTGCACCTGTCTGCTGGATCAGTTCACCTGGGATCAGGCCTTGGGCGCGCTGCCCCGGTTCCAGACCTCGGACAACCCGCGTCTGCCCTTCAAGGTGCTCGAGCTCTACGCCAAGGCGGACGCGCTCGAGGCGCAAGTTGTGGAGGCCTGCGTAGAGTAGATGGGCGTTATTCGCGACATCCTGAGCCAGGTCGACGCCGCGGTGGATACCGTGGCACAGGACGGCTTTGTCTCTTCGGCAGGCGTTGTCGGCGACGTGATCTCCGCCGGGGCCGCGCTCCTCGTCGTGCTCCTCGGGATCAACGCGGTCATGCAACTCCGCCCCCTGCCCTTTGGCACCGGGTTTGCCTTCGGCATGAAGGTCGCACTTGTGGGGATCTTCGCGCAGAGTTGGGATAATTTCAGCGTCATCTATGACATCGTCACGCAGGTGCCCGACTCCGTCGGCGCCTCGATCCTCGCGCTCACCGGCTCGGGCGACGAGGCCGGGGTCTATGAAAGCCTCGACAACATGGTCGCCCGCATCACCGCCTATGGCGACACGATCGGCGACCGCGCAGGCTGGGTCTTTGGCGCGGTCCTGGGCGCGATCTTCTTTGTCCTCTCGGCGGTCTTCGCCGCCGTCACCGCCGGGATCATCGCCTTCGCCCGCATCGTCTTCGCGCTGATGATCGTCATCGCCCCCTTCATGATCGTGACCTCGCTCTTCAAGCCGACCCAATCCCTTTTCGAGGCCTGGACCCGCGCCACCATCGGCTATGCGCTCATGCCGGTCGCCGCCGCAGGCGCGGCGGGCATCATCGTCGCCATCGCCGAGGCCATAGGGGACGCCTCCGCCGATCCGGGCGATGTCGAGACCGTCAGCCTCATCCTGCCCTTCCTCGTGATCCTGATCCTCAGCGCCGGGATCATGGCCTCGGTCCCCTACATCGCCTCCAACCTGACCGGCGTCGTTGGCATTGCCTCCAATGCCGTGGGCCTGACCGGCCTCGCGCGTCAGGGCTTCGTGAACACGCGGGAATACGGCACGGGTGCCGCCTCGCGCCTCGTCACCGGCAAGTCTCCGCACGAGCTGAACCAGATGGCCAATGCGGGCGTGGTGAAAACCGGCGAGTTGATCCGGCAAAGCCCCGGCGCGCTCCTCTCCGCCGCCAAGGCTTTCCGCAAACCCTGATTTGAAAGACGACGACTTTGAAGAAGACTGTAGCCAGTTCCTCCGCGCCTGACCGCGACGCGTTTGAGGCGGATTTCATCTACGGGCCTCGGCGGCGCGAGCGTTTCGCCTGGTTCGTCGCAGCTGCAGGCGTCCTGGTTGGCGTCGCCGGCATGGTCGCGGGCGCGAGCCTCTTTCCGCTCAAATCGACCGAGACCTTCGTGGTCGTGGTCGACAAGGAAACCGGCGAGATGGACCGGGTTGCCGCCGTACAGGCGCTGACCCTTTCCGAGAGCGATGCCATCATCCAGGCCAATCTCGTGGCCTATGTCGATGATCGAGAGACCTATGACCTGACCGATGGCGAGCAACGCATCAACTCGGTGCTCGACCGTTCAGATGGCGATGCCGCCCGCACGCTGCGCGATCTCTGGTCCTCCACGAACGAGGACTACCCGATCACCGTCTACGGGCGCGACGCCAAGATCGAGGTGGTGATCAAGTCGGTGAACCAGATTGAGCGCGGCGTGGCCCAGGTCCGCTTCACCCGCACGCTGCGCCGTCCCCGCGACACCCGCACCGTCACCCGATCCTATGTCGCTACCGTTGGTTATGACTTCCAACCTGAAACCCGCCAGCGCCTTCAGGACGTCTGGGCCAACCCCTTGGGCTTCGTGGTGACCTCCTACCGCGTCGACGCCGAGACCCTGGAGAACTGACCAAGATGAAATCCCTGCCCGCGCTCCTTCTGGCGCTTGCCCTTCCTGTTGCCGCATCCGCCGAAGCCACCCCGCAAGGTGGCCCGCTCGACATCCGCATCCGCACCGCCGTCTATGATGAAAACCAGGTCTACCGGATCGAAACCGACTTGCGGCATTCGACGACGATCCATTTCGGGGCCGGGGAGCGGTTCGAGGCGGTGATTGTCGGCGACACCGAAAGCTTCCAGGTCGATCCGATCCCTGAGCTCGGCAATGTGCTCACGATCAAACCGCATGTGGCGCAGGCCTCGACCAACATGACGGTGATCACCAACCGACGCACCTATTCCTTCCATTTGCGCGAAGGTTCGATCCCGAACCGGACCGGCATGTTCTTCGAAGTCCGCTTCCGCTACCCCGACGAGGAACGCCGCGCGGCGGGTGCCACCCAGCCCAAGGGCTATGAGGCCCCGCGCAACTACAACTACCGGGTCTCGGGTGAAGGGGATTTTCGACCCAGCCATATCTACGACGACGGTCGTTATACCTACTTCGTCTTCCCGGAAAACGCCCGTCAGCCCGCCCTCTTCAAGGCCGATGACCAGGGCCGTGAGCGCACCGTGAACTGGACCCAGCAGGGCAACACGGTCCGGGTGCTCGGGGTGAACACCTACTGGACGCTGCGCATCGGCGACGAGGCGATCTGTGCCTGGCGCGACGAGAGCGCGATTTACGTGAGCAACTGACCATGGCCGATCAAACCCCTCCCGACCTGCAG
Organism: Leisingera daeponensis DSM 23529; assembly: GCF_000473145.1. Classification (NCBI taxonomy): domain Bacteria; kingdom Pseudomonadati; phylum Pseudomonadota; class Alphaproteobacteria; order Rhodobacterales; family Roseobacteraceae; genus Leisingera; species Leisingera daeponensis. The sequence goes on from NZ_KI421503.1 coordinate 110,739, forward strand.
GACCGCCTCGATCAGTTCAGCCAGCGCGGCAAATCCAAACGCCGCGGCAACAGCCTCGGGGTCGGCGCGCTCGCCGCTGCCCTTGCCCTCGGCGGGGCCGGGGTCGCGTATTTCCTGGCGACCAGTCTGCAAGAGGGGGACAGCGCTCTTGAGACCTCCGATGTCGAGACCTTCCAGGACCGCCGGCCCGGCACCGGCGGGCGGCTGGAGTTTCCTCCTGACGAGACAGAGCAGCGGGTNAATGACGCGCTGATCGCTGTCGAGGAGGCGCTGGACGTGCCCGCAGCCCCTTCCCCGGAACCAAGCGCCGAGGTGCTGGCCGAGATCGCCAAGCTTCGCGAGGCCCTCGCCGTCAGCCAGGCCGCCCGCAACTCGGAAATCCAATCCGCCGTCGCCGACCTGCGCGAAGCCTTCGACGAACAAAAGGCCGCGCTTGAAGCCACACTCGCCGCAAAGGAAACCGAGCTGGCCAACCTGCAGCGCCAGACCGAAACCCGTATCGAGGGGCTGCAGGCCATGCTCGACGCCGAACGTGCGCAGCGCGAGGGGCTCGAGGCCGAGCTCGACCGCGAAGGGCTGATCGCCGATCAGCGCCTGCTCGAAGAACGCCGCCGGCAGGAAGAGGAACAGCGCCAGCGCGAGGCCGAGCGGGTCGCCGAGGAGCTTCTGACCGCGCAGATCAAATCCCCCGCCGTGGTCTATGCCGACGGTCCACGTGGTGGCCAAAGTGGCGCGGCAGTCGCTGATCCGGCGGCCCCTGGCACCGGTGGTCCGGCCCTGTCGGGCAATGAGCCTTTCCTGCAGAGTGCGCGACCGCTCGAGGTGCAGGAGGCCGCCCGCCTCACCAATCCCGAACGCACGCTGACACAAGGATCTGTCATCCAGGCCGCGCTCCAGACCGCCATCAACAGCGATTTGCCGGGTTCTGTTGTCGCGGTCGTCTCCGAGCCGGTTCCGGCGTTTTCCGGGGACCGGATCCTGATCCCCCGGGGCTCCCGCCTTTTTGGCCAATATCGCTCCGGGATCGAAATGCANCAGAAGCGAATCTTGATACTCTGGACCCGCGTCCTGACCCCGGACGGCACCTCGATGGAAATCGCCGCCGTGGGCGGCGATCAGCTCGGTCGCTCGGGGCTCACAGGTCTGGTCGACACCAAGTTCGCCGAACGTTTCGGCGGGGCGGCGCTGATTTCCGTGATCGGGGCGGCGCCTGCCGTGGCGGCGGAGAGTGCCAACAACGAAACGACCAGCATCGTTCTGGGCGATGTCGGCAGCGATCTTCAGGATGCCGTCGGATCGGTCATTGCCGACCAGGTCTCGATCGCACCCACGATCTATGTCGATCAGGGGGCCTCGGTCACCGTGCTCGTCGACCGGGATGTGGTGATTTATTGACTGAGGCAGCATCACCAACCTCTTATCTCGAGCGTTATCTCGACCCGTTCCGCGACCTGCTGAGACGCGATGACGTGGTCGAGATCGCGATCAATCCGGACGGCAAGGTGTGGATCGAGGTCGCGGGCGACGCTACCATGCGCCACGAAGGCCAAACCGTGGATCGCACCACCGCCCTCAACATGGCCCACACCATCGTCGGCGACGCCAAGGCCCGCGTCTCTGAAAAGAACCCGCTCGTCTCCGGCAAGGTGGAATATGCAGGTCGTCCGCTTCGGGTCCAGGTCGCCGTGCCGCCCGCCATCGATAGCGGTGCCTCGATCACGATCCGCCTCTTCGCCTCCGGTAGCGTCCGGGATTACGCCCCCGCCTATCTCTTCGGCAAAGCCGTCTCGCTCGATGCGCTCCGCGCCGAGAAGATGAAAAACATCGCCTCCCTCGCCGAAGAGAACCTTGAGGCCGCGCTGCAAACCCTGGTCGAGGCACGGCTTAACGTCCTGATCAGCGGCGGCACCTCGACTGGCAAGACCACCTTCGCCCGGCACCTTCTGACCCATGTGAGCGAGCACGAGCGGCTGATCACCATCGAAGACGCTTTTGAGCTTTTCCCCGGCCAGCCGAACACCGTCGCCCTCCTGGCCGACCGCGGTCCCGGCTCACAACGCAGCGCCAACGCCCTCCTGCAGGCCTCCCTCCGCATGCGCCCTGACCGGATTATCGTCGGCGAGCTGCGCGGGGCCGAGGCCCTGACCTATCTCGAGGCCATTAACACAGGCCATGGCGGATCAGTCTCCACCATCCACGCCGAAACCGCAGAATTCGCCATCGACCGGCTGGCGATCATGGTGCTGCAGGCCGGCACGCCGCTGACCTTCGCCGAGGTGGGGGAGTACATCCGAAAGTCCATCGATGTGATCGTGCAGCTCGGGCGGGTCGATGGAAAGCGTGGGATCACCGAGTTCTATCTGCCGGGCGGAGACAAACGCCGCCCCGATCACTCTTTGCCAAGTTAGGCCCATCGCACTACAAATTGCAGATTGATCACAGAGGAACACTTGATATTGTGACAACACTTTTAGGTAGAGAAATCTGATAATTGGTCTCCATGATCGAGTTCGAATGCGCAATTAAGGAACTTCCCCACGATACCACCCTCTCCGCCGCGGGCTTTGAGGACGGCCCAAAGATCGATCCTTTGAGGCTGATCTTCACCTATGACTCCGATGAGTGGGAAACATTCGTCGATGAGTGGGTTCATTCACTGAAGGAGATTTATGCCGACGTGGTTCGCCCGACTGGTTCCGGCGACAAAGGGATCGACGTGGCGGGTTTCATGGATGCCGACTGCTTCTTGGGTGACTGGGACAACTATCAGTGCAAGCACTATGCACGTCCACTTGGCTTCACCGACATCGCGCCAGAGATCGGGAAGATTCTCTGGTACTCGTTCTGCGGCGACTACATAGCACCAAAGGCCTGCTTCTTCATCGCCCCAAAAGGCACAACACCAACTCTCGATCTGCTTTTGGGAAATGCATCCAAGCTAAAGGAAAAAGTCATCGAAGGGTGGGAAAAATCTATTTCCAAAAGGGTGACTGACAAGCAGATTATCGAACTTGTCGGCGATTTCTCGAAATACGTGAACAACTTCGATTTCCGTATCTTCAAGGCTCCTGCAGCACGAAAGGTGATCGAGCAGCATGGCAAGACTCGATATCACCAGAGGCGGTTTGGTGGCGGACTTCCGCCTCGGCCGAAGTCGGAAATGCCCCCCGAGGAAGTCGAAGCCCACGAAAGGAACTATGTAGACCGGTTGCTCGAGGCCTATGCGGACCATGCCGGCGAAGCTCAGTTATCCTTGTTCGAGATCACAAAGTGGAAGCCTCTCAACGACCATCTCAAACGCTCACGTGAAGCTTTTTTTCATGCTGAATCCCTACGTGTGTTCGTTCGCGACAAAACCGAACCCGGCACATTCGAGTCGCTGCAGGATGAGATCCACGATGGCGTCGTTGACACGCATGACAAGTCGCACCCGGACGGCTACGCAAGAGTTGTCGCTGTGTCGTACAGGCTCATCTGCAACCGCGACAGCGGCACGGGCCGGTGCCATGGGCGGCAGCGCCTTTGCGGTAATCCTCAAGATCGGTCGAGCCAGACGAAAAAGGTGCAGGCCAGACGGACCTGCACCAGTCGATCTGCATGCGCAGACAGTTGAGCCTTGCGGGAGGGGCGGCAAGGCACGACAAGCGGCCGGAGGGAGCCAGGCCGCCCGTTTTCCTCAGGAAAACACCACTTGGATATCGGTGTATTCCGCCAGGCCTTCCTCGCCGAATTCGACTCCGACGCCGGATTGCTTGACCCCGCCAAAGGGCGCGTTGGGCTGGATTGCGCCGTGCTTGTTGATCCAGACGGAGCCGCATTCCATCCGGCCCGCCAGCGCGCGGCCCCTTTCGATATCGGAGGTCCAGATCGACCCGCCAAGCCCGTTCTCCGACGCATTGGCAGCAGCGATGGCCTCGTCCACGTCCGAATAGCGGATGATCGGCAGCGCCGGGCCGAACTGCTCCTCGTAGACCAGCGGGTCGGAGGCGTCGAGATCGGCGACGATCGTCGGCGGAAAGAACAGGCCTTCGCCGGCGTTGCCGCCGATCAGCACACGGCCCCGGCCCTTGGCGGCGTCCACCAGGCGCGCGACCTTGTCGAACTGCATCTGGTTCTGGATCGGGCCGAGGATGCTGCTTTCGTCCTGCCCGTCGCCAACGGGGATCTGACGCGCAAAGGCCACGAGGTTCTCGCAGACCGCGCCGTAGATCTCATCGTGCACATAGAGGCGCTTCATCGCCGCGCAGGTTTGGCCGTTGTTGATGAAGGCGCCCCAGAAAAGCCCCTCGGCAATGGCCGCCGGATCGGCGTCGGGCAGGACGATGCCCGCATCATTGCCGCCCAGCTCCAGCGTCAGGCGTTTCATGGTCTCGGCGGCGGTCTGCATGACGCGGCGGCCGGTGGCGCAGGAACCGGTGAAGACGATCTTGCGGATGCCCTCATGCGCCGACATGGCTGCGCCGAGGTTCACGTCCCGGTCGTCGCCCGTCACCACCTGCACCACGTTCGCGGGCAGCACGGATTGCATGATCTCCACCAGGCGGATCGTGGCCAGCGGCGTGTTCGGCGAGGGTTTCACCACCACCGTATTGCCGGTGCGCAGCGCGGGGAGGATGTGCCAGACGGCGATCATGACGGGGAAGTTCCACGGCGTGATCGAGCCCACGACCCCCACCGGCTTGCGGTGCAGCTCCACCCTTCCCTCGTTGCTGTCCTGAAGCACCTTTGCCTCCATCTTGAGCGATGCGGTATAGCCGGCCCAGGCCTGCGCGCCGCCGATTTCCCACCGCGACCCGAGGCCATTCAAGGGCTTGCCCTGCTCGCGCGTGACCAGCTGCGCCAGCTCTTCGGCGTGTTCTCCGATGGCGGCGGCCACTTTTTCGCAATAGGCCTGAAGCTCGGCATCCGGGGTCTGCGACCAACTTTCAAAGGCGGTCTGGGCGCGGGCCACGGCTGCGTCGAGATCGGCGAGGCTGTTCAGTGGTGCATGGCCGACAACCTCTCCGGTCGAGGGGTTGAGCACGGCGAAACCGGCGGTATCGGTGGGGGTCTGGGTGTTCATGGGAATCTGTCCTTCGAGGCTGTTCGCGGTCGCAGCAGGCTCGCCGCCGCGAAATATCCGGGCGATTTTCTGAATGATCATGTCTGGGTGAGGCTCCGGTCAGGCGGGGGCCAGTGCCTTGGTCGTGACGGCGAAGTGATACATCGTCGCACCCTTGGGCGAGTAGTTCGGCACGTCCTTGGCGACCTCTGTGCCTTCTTCGCTCATCAGGGCCTTTTGCATGGCCTCGGCACTGTCGAAATAGCCGCGAAAGACACAGAAGGGCGCACCGGTGTCGGGGCCGAGCGGCTGCGGCCAGGCCAAGTCCCAGGACCGCAGTCCGGGCAGGCGTTCGGCGAGAGGCAAGTGACGGGTCTCGTAGTGGTCACGAAACTGCGCCGGATCGTCGGGGGTCGGGTAGTGCACGCACAGGCAGTACATGTCGGGCTCCTTTCGAAGAAATGGGGGCACTCGGCCCCCGTTGTTGGATCATGCAGCCTTCATGGCTGCGGCATTTGCGTGACCGGCGCGGCGTGCCTTGGCCTCGAGGATCGCCTGCCGACCGATGGCGATCAGCGCGATCATGTTCAGCACGCCAAAGACGTAGGCCGGGAACAACGCGAGAAAGCTGAAGATGTCCGCCCCGCCGAGCGTGGGCGTCTCGGCAAAGGCGAGACCGCGGTTCGGCGAGAAGTTCGAGAAGAAGTAGAAGCCGACGTTCGACCAGCCGTCGAGCATGACGATCCAGCCCCAGATCTGACCCCACTTCTGCGAAAAGCTCAGGTGCGGCATGACGAAGGCCACGGCGATGACCATCAGGCCGTTCATCACCGGCCCGGTGTGCGCGGCGGTCCAGCCACGTTCCGATCCCGGCAACTGGAATTCGAGGAAGACGCCCGGCAGCAGCTCGAAGCCGCCCAGAACGTACATCCAGAGCCCCAGTCCGCCGACCAGCGCGGCAAAGATCATCAGCACGCCGTTTCCGGCCATGATGTCCCGCAGGCGCGGCTTCCAGCTGTCGAGTGTGGTATCCATGTGTGTCCCTCCCTTGGATATGATGCGGCCCTCTCCTCGGGGCCGCGAGAATTCAGCTCGCCAGGCGCGCCTGCATGTCGATCAGGCCGCGAAAGGCCCCGGCGTGATAGACGAGCGGCGCGATGCCGTTGATGGATGCGCCCTTGACGTGGCCAAAGATCACCGCGTGGGTGCCCGTGGTGACGATCTCCGACACCTCGCATTCGAGCGATGTGGCCCCTGCGAGAACCGGCAGCCCCAAGGCCTCGCCCGCGGACCACTGGCCCGTGGCAAACCGGTCGTCGCCGGTGACGCCGCCGCGCCCGGCAAAGGTCTCGGCCACGCCCTGATGGCTGTCGTTCAGGATGTTGACCGCGAAGCGACCCGCATCCCGGATCATGGCGTAGGTGCCGGTGTTCATGTTGGTGCAGGCGAGGATGGTCGCCGGTTCGGCACAGACCGAGGTGACGGCGGTGGCGGTGATGCCGCGGCGGTCGCCGTCCTGCTCCGTTGTGACGATGTTGACGCCTGCGGCCAGTTCGGCGAGGGCGGCGCGGAAGATATCTACGGTGACCATGGGCTCTCCTTTGTGATGGACCGCGCCGGGAAGGCCCGGCGGAGCGATGTTCAGAACGAGATGGCGATGCCTGCGGTGAGGATCGTCGGGTTCAGCGTGATGTCTGCCGTGGCCGGTGCGCCACCGACGGTGCCGCGCGCCTTGGTCTCCAGCGCGATGTACTTCGCGTCGAGGAACCACGCGGCACGGGTGTCTGGGATCGCCCCCGACAGGCCCACTTGCAGAACCGGGGCCCAGGCATTGTCGACCTCGAAGTCGCTCACGGTGCCGTCTTCCGTGTCGAAGACGATGGTGTAGTTCACCCCGCCACCGACATAGGCCTCGAGGCCGTTGGCAAACGGCATGTGGTACAGGCCGGTCAGGGTCGCGGGTCCGTAGGTGACCTCGCCCAGCGGAACGCCCGCCAACGGGCCGGTGCCGGTGAGGGCGGCGGTCGGCGGAAGACCCACCGTGCCCTCGACCGAGAAACGCTCGTTGAAACGGTAGCCCAGCGAAACGGTCAGCGTGGTGTCGTTGTCGGTCTCGAAGCTCGCACCGGGGACGGTCGTCCCACCGAGGCCGATCTGCGCGCTTTCATCAAATCCGATGTGCGCCAGCCCAAGGCGCAGCGACCAGGGGCCGGTGGCCTCCTGCGCCAGCGCCGGCGCACAGGTGAGGGTTGCGGTCAGCAGGGCTGCCGCGGGGATCAGGGTCTTCATGCTGTTCACTTTCGTCAGGGGCCGGGGATCGCGGTGGGCGCGATCCCCGCCTGGCTCACCTTGGGCTCACTCTGCCGCCATCGGCATCTGCGAGCGGGCCACGGTCGCGCGCACGCGCTCCGGGCTGGAGAAGACGTCCCACTGCTTTTCAGGGTGGTTGAAATCCTCGGTGAACTGATCGGTGAGCTGACGGCTCTGGGCGAGGCCACCGATGAATTCCAGCAGCGTCGGGTCCAGCTTGGCCAGGTTTTCCAGCATGTAGTTGGTCCAACGGGTGCCGGACATCACGCGGTCATGCCGACGTGCATCGAACTTTTCCACAAAGCGCTGGTCGAAAACGTCGTTGGCCACGATCTCTTCGCCGAGGATCACGGCGGCGTAGGACGCCATGTTCGCCCCCTGACCCAGCACGGGATCGACCACCGCATGTACGTCGCCAAGCGCGACGGCCAGGTTGCCGTTGTCGAGCGTGGTGTAGGTCTTGCGCACGGTCGGGGTCACGCCACCCTGAAGGATGTCGAGCGGCGAGTTCGCCAGATCGAATTCGTCCCGGTCGATGCGCGCATAAAGTGTCGGGTAGTGCTTTTCGAGCTTCTCGAGCAGTAGGTCGAGGAAGGCGCGCGGGTCGTCCTCGTACTTGGTCTTGGCGAGGATCTCGAGGTCGCCGCCGATGTGGTTCTCGAGCACCAGCGCGTTGCACCAACCGTTGAAGGACCAGGTCGGGATCTCGATCAGCTCGCCTGCGCCCGGCGAAAAATACATGGTCACGGCGCGGGTCTCGGGCTCGGTGATGCCCTTGAACAGGCCCACGCACAGCATCCGCTGCGGGCGCTCGAAGGGCGAGAACCGGTCGTCACGGCCGAACATCTGGCCGATCGGGCCCTTGCCGGTGCAGACCACGGTGAGGTCATGCTCTTCCGAGATGCCTTCGATCATTTCACGCTCGACAGCGCCGTAGACCACGTCGCCACCCCGGTCGATATAGTCCTGCAACAGGGACGGCTGGTACAGGCGGTAGTCGACGGCGCGGCTCGGGCGTTCGAGGTCGCCGAACATCTCGATCGGTTCGGGCGTGCCAATGTAGTAATAGTGACCGAAGTAGCCGTATTCGCCGGACGGCCACTGCGTGATCCCGAGCGCCTCTTCGCGCTCGCAGGTCACGTGGTGATGCGCCACGGTGTTCATCAGTCGGGCGTCGGCGTATTGCTCCGGCGTGCGGTCAGTATACAGCGTCGGCTTGATGCCGTTTTGCAGCAGGTGCAGGCCGAGGTGCAGGCCTGCGGTGCCTGCGCCGACGATTGCGATTCTCTTGGACATTCGTTCCTCCCGTGTCTCTTTGGCGATCAGGAATAAGTCGACAGGTCGGTCAGCGAAAGATAAATTATCGCATATGACTTATCACGAATGGAATAAATATCCATGAGCGACCGCCTTCAGGCCTATGAAATCTTCGCCGAGTTAATGGATCGCAAAAGCTTTTCCGAAACCTCGCGCACATTGAACGTGCCGCAGGCGACGGTGTCGAAACAGATCGCTTCGCTAGAGGAAACGCTGGGCGTGCAGCTGTTCGTGCGCTCCACGCGGCGCATCAGCCCCACCGCCGAGGCCGAGGAACTGATTCCCCACGTCCGCCACATGCTGGACGCCCGCGCCGAGGTGCTGCGCGTGGCCCATGGTGAGCTGCCGAAGCTTTCGGGCAAGATGCGCGTGGCCGCGCCACATTCCTACGGCCGGCGCATCCTGCTGCCGCAACTGGTCGAGTTCATGGATCTCTACCCCGACATCAGCATCGAAGTCGCGCTTCATCGCAGCCCGCCGGACCTGCTGGACAACAAGATCGACCTTGCGCTCAGCGGTGCGGCGGTGCTCGAAGGCCCGTATCGTCAGCGCCTGCTCAGCACGCACCGCTGGGTGGTGGCGGGATCGCCCGAGTACCTCGAGCGCAAGGGTCGCCCCGCCCTGCCACTCGATCTCGAAGACCATTGGTTGATCGTGCCGGAGGTCTTTCCCTCCGACCGGCTGACCTTTGATTCGGAGGACGGACGTCAATCGATCGCGATTCGGGCCCGCCTCACCGGCAACGATGTGGACTTCTCCGAAGGCGCAGCCTGGCAGAATGCCGGTCTCGCGGTGTTGCCGGACTGGATGCTGGGTCATGCCACTTCGCTTGAACAGGTGTTGACGGACTACGCATTGGAACCCATTCCCGTACGCCTTGTATTCCCCGAGGCCAAGATCATCCCGCGCCGTGTCCGCGCGCTGATCGAATTTCTGGTGGAGCGGTCGGGGCGCATGTGATCCGTCACAGCATCTGAATAAATGTATTTACAACATCGGAATCTCCGACTAGTAATTAATCGACCGACCGGACGGTTAATTGTTCGGGCGCTACAAAGACGACCCGGGGGAGGAGACCCGCATGACCGACGCTTTCATCTGTGACAGCATCCGCACACCCATCGGGCGCTATGGCGGGGCCTTGTCCCCTGTCCGTGCCGACGATCTGGCCGCAATCCCCCTGGCCGCGCTGAAGGCCCGCAATGCAGGCGTCGACTGGGACAGCGTCGATGACGTGATCTACGGCTGCGCCAACCAGGCGGGAGAGGACAACCGCAACGTGGCCCGCATGGCGACCTTGCTGGCGGGCCTGCCCGAAGCCATTCCGGGCACCACGGTCAACCGTCTTTGCGGCTCCGGCATGGATGCCATCGGCCTTGCCGCGCGCACCATCCGTGCGGGCGACGGCGACCTGATGATCGCGGGCGGCGTGGAATCCATGTCGCGTGCGCCCTTCGTTATGGCCAAGGCGACCGCCGCCTTCTCGCGCAATGCGGAGATCTACGACACCACGATCGGCTGGCGGTTCAAGAACCCCCGGCTGGACGAGCAGTTCGGCACCCATTCCATGCCGGAAACCGCCGACAACGTCGCGGCGGACTACGGCATCAGCCGGGCCGATCAGGACGCCTTTGCGCTTGAAAGCCAGCGCCGCTGGGCCGCCGCCCATGCGGCCGGGATCTTTGCCGACGAGATCACGCCGGTCACCATCCCGCAGCGCAAGGGCGATGCGCTGATCGTCGACACCGACGAACACCCCCGTCCCCAGACCACGCCGGAACAGCTGGCAAAGCTGCGCGGCGTCAACGGCCCCGATCTGTCGGTCACGGCGGGCAATGCCTCTGGCGTGAACGATGGCGCGGCGGGGGTGATCCTCGCGTCCGAAGCCTCCGCCGCGCAGAACGGCCTGACCCCGCAGGCCCGCGTCGTGGCCATGGCGGCGGCAGGCGTCGCGCCCCGCGTCATGGGCATCGGCCCGGTTCCGGCGACCCGCCGCGTGCTGGCCCGCGCCGGGCTCACGCTCGACCAGATGGATGTGATAGAGTTGAACGAGGCCTTCGCCGCACAGGGCCTTGCGGTGCTGCGCGACCTGGGCCTGCCGGACGATGCGGCGCATGTGAATGCCAACGGCGGTGCGATTGCCATGGGCCATCCGCTGGGCATGTCGGGCGCGCGGCTCGTGCTGCACGCGACGCGCCAGCTGCACCGCACCGGCGGCCGCTACGCGCTCTGCACCATGTGCGTGGGCGTGGGCCAAGGGATTGCCATGATCCTGGAACGTGTTTGAACCCCATAGTGAGGACGGACGATGTACGCACAGATGATCCAGTCGGAAACGTCGGAGGAGACGCCGGAAGAGCTTGCCGCCTTTCAGGCGCGCATCGACCGCGGCGAGCGGATCGAACCCAAGGAATGGATGCCGGAGGGCTACCGCAAGACGCTGATCCGCCAGATCGGCCAACACGCCCATTCCGAGATCGTGGGCCAGCTGCCGGAGGGCAACTGGATCACCCGCGCGCCGACGCTGGAACGCAAGCAGATCCTGCTGGCCAAGGTGCAGGACGAGGCGGGCCACGGCCTGTATCTCTATAGTGCCTGCGAGACGCTGGGGATCTCCCGCGACGAGCTGTTCGAGCGGCTGCATTCGGGGGCGATGAAATACTCGTCGATCTTCAATTACCCGACGCTGACATGGGCCGATATGGGCGCGGTGGGCTGGCTGGTCGATGGTGCCGCGATCATGAATCAGGTGCCGCTACAGCGCACCTCTTATGGTCCCTACGCCCGCGCCATGGTGCGGATCTGCAAGGAGGAGAGCTTTCACCAGCGGCAGGGCTACACCATCATGATGAAGATGGCGCAGGGCACCGCGGCGCAAAAGGCCATGGCGCAGGATGCGCTCAACCGCTTCTGGTATCCCTCGCTGATGATGTTCGGCCCGTCGGATGCGGAGTCGGTACATTCGAGCCAGAACATGGCGTGGCGGATCAAGATCAACACCAACGACGAGCTGCGCCAGCGCTTCGTCAACGAGACCGTGCCGCAGGCGCATTACCTCGGCCTCACCGTCCCCGACGAGACACTGGCATGGAACGAGGACAAGCAGGGTTGGGATTTCGCCGAGCCGGACTGGACCGAGTTCTTCGAGGTGCTGCGCGGCAATGGGCCGTGCAACGAGGAACGCCTCGGCGCCCGTCGCAAGGCATGGTCCGACGGCGAATGGTTCCGCGACGGGCTGTCGGCCTATGCCGAGAAGCAGGCCAGCCGCCGCATGGCCGCAGAATAAAGGGGAGAGAGAGCATGAACAAGGAATGGCCCCTCTGGGAGGTCTTCATCCGTGGCCAGCACGGGCTGAACCACCGTCACGTGGGTTCGCTGCACGCCTCGGATGCGGAGATGGCGATCAACCACGCGCGCGACGTCTACACCCGCCGCAAGGAGGGCGTGTCGATCTGGGTGGTGCCGTCGAGCGCGATCACCGCCTCGGCCCCGTCCGAGAAAGGCGCGCTGTTCGACCCGGCGGAGGACAAGGTCTACCGCCACCCGACCTTCTACGACATTCCGGACGAAGTGGGGCACATGTGATGTCCTCTCTGCCCGACGTTCAAACCCCGGAGGTGGCCCGGCTGGCCGCCCGGGCGGCCGCCCAACAGCCCGCCGAGGACCCGCATATGGCGGATGTGGCGCTGCGCCCGGCCATCTTCGACTGGCTCTGCCGCCTGGGGGACAATGCGCTGATCCTCGGCCACCGCACCTCCGAGTGGTGCGGCCATGGGCCTGCGCTGGAAGAAGACATCGCGCTGGCGAACACCGCGCTCGACCTGATCGGCCAATGCCAGATGTGGCTGGGCCTCGCTGCGGAGGTCGAGGGCGCGGGCCGCACGGCGGATGACCTCGCCTACCTGCGCGACGCGCTGCAGTTCCGCAACGCAAAGCTGTTGGAGTTGCCCAAGGGGGACATGGCGCAGACGATCATGCGGGAATTCCTGTTCGATGCCTATCACTTCGAGCTGCTCAGTGCGCTGAAGGACAGCGCCTCGCCGCGCGTGGCCGAGATCGCCGCCAAGGCGGTGAAGGAGGTGGCGTATCAGCTCGACCGCGCCTCGGATCTCGTGGTGCGGCTGGGCGACGGCACCGAGGAGAGCCACGCAAGGATGCAGGCCGCGCTCGATCACCTCTGGCCCTACGCGGGCGAGATGTTCGTGGCGGACGCGGTGGACGAGGCCATGGCGGAGGCCGGGATCGCGCCTGCGCTGACGGAGCTGCGGACCCGTTGGGAGGCGCTGGTGGCCGAGGTTCTCGACGAAGCCACGCTGACCGCGCCCGAACGCCGCTTCGACGTGCACACGGGGGGCAAGCAGGGGCGGCACACGGAACATTTGGGCTATATCCTGGCCGAGATGCAGTTCCTGCAGCGCGCCTATCCGGGGGCACAATGGTGAGCACGGACCAGGTCTGGGACTGGCTGTCGGAGGTGCCCGACCCGGAAATCCCCGTGGTCTCGGTCACCGAGCTGGGCATCATCCGCGAGGTCGCCTGGGAGGGCGACACGTTGAAGGTCGCGGTGACGCCGACCTACTCCGGCTGCCCGGCGACGGCGGTGATCGACCTGATGGTCGAGGAGAAGCTGCGCGAGAAGGGCGTCGAGAAGATCGCCCTCGAACGCCGCCTCTCGCCGCCTTGGACGACGGACTGGATCACGGAAGGCGCGCGCGACAAGCTGCGTGCCTACGGCATCGCACCGCCGGTGGACGGCACCGCCAGCGATGGCCGCATGGGTCGCGCGGCGCGTCTGTCGGGGTCGAACCTGACCATCGCCTGTCCACGCTGCGGATCGTCCACGACCGAGAAGGTCAGCCAATACGGCTCGACGCCCTGCAAGGCGGCCTATGTCTGCCGCGACTGCCTCGAGCCCTTCGACTACTTCAAGTGCCATTGAGGCAGGAGGTCGTGGAGTTCAGCTCGGACACTGCGGCCCGGGGGCACCCCGGGCCACGCCCGACCCTCCCGTCGCACCGAAGGTGCGCCACTGTACGGAGCACGCCTCCGGCGTGACGGGAGGGCGTTCGGGGGCCACACGCTCCGATCCATCGGCATGCGCGTGATGGCCGCCCGACCAACTCATCCGCTGCGCCTGCCCTCCCAGGGTCGGGCGTGGCCCTTCGCTCTGCTGATCCGATGTCAGCGTTGAACCGCTTCAGACAAGAGGAGGTCTGACATGCCCCGCTTCCATACGCTCGACGTGCTCGACGTGCGTCACGAGACCCGCGACGCCGTGGTCGTCACCCTGAAACCGCAAAGCGGCGACTTTGCCTTTACCCAAGGCCAGTACCTGACCTTCCGCCGCGACTTCGACGGCGAGGAGCTGCGCCGCAGCTATTCGATCTGCGCCGGTCTCGACGACGGCGCGCTGCGCGTCGGCATCAAGCGGGTGGACGGCGGCGCCTTCTCCACTTGGGCCAACGAGGACCTCAAACCCGGCGACACGCTGGAGGCGATGCCGCCGCAGGGCCGCTTCTTCACCGTGCTCGACCCGGCCACCGCCAAGAATTACGTAGCCTTCGCCGGAGGCTCCGGCATCACCCCGGTGCTGTCGATCATCAAGACGACGCTGGCGCGCGAACCCCACGCGACCTTCACCCTGGTCTATGCCAACCGCCAGGTCACCTCGATCATGTTTCGCGAGGAACTGGAGGATCTGAAGAACAGCTACCTCGGGCGGCTCTCGGTAGTGCATATCCTTGAATCCGAAGGCGACATCGACCTCTTCACCGGCCGCATCGACGCCGAGAAGATGCAGGCGCTCTTCCGTCTCTGGATCGACGCCGAGAGCATCGACACCGCCTTCATCTGCGGGCCGGAACCGATGATGCTCACCATCAAGGAGAGCCTGCTGGCCCACGGCCTCACAGAGGAACAGGTCAAGTTCGAGCTGTTTGCCTCGCAGCAGGGCCGCGCCAAGCAGCGTGCGCAATCGCGCCATGTCCAGAGCGACGGCGCGCAATGCGACGTGACCGTGACGCTCGATGGTGAGACGCGCGCCTTCCAGATGCCCAAGGACGGCACCCCGATCCTCGACGCGGCCATCGCGCAGAACATGGACGCGCCCTACAGCTGCAAGGCGGGCGTCTGTTCGACCTGCCGCGCCAAGGTGTCGGAAGGCGAGGTCGAGATGATGACCAACCATGCGCTCGAGGATTACGAGGTCCGCGCCGGATACGTGCTGTCCTGCCAATGCATTCCGCTCTCGGACAAAGTTGTCCTGAGCTACGACGCATAAGGGGGCTGATGATGCTCGATTCAACCAAGACCGCCCGCCGCCTGACCAGCTACCTCGAAGGCGCCTGGCGTGCCGGTGATGGCGATGGCCGCCCGGTGCTGAATGCCGCCACCGGCGAGGTGCACGCGCTGATCGGGGCGGAGGGGCTGGACATGGCCGCCGCGCTCGCATGGGGCCGCGAGGTTGGGGGCCGTGGCTTGCGCCGTCACACCACCCACGAACGCGCCCTGATGCTGAAGGCCGTGGGGCTGAAGCTGATGGAACAGAAGGCGGAGTTCCATGCCGAGAGCCTCGCCACCGGGGCCACGCCGCGCGACGCCCTGCCCGACATCGAAGGCGGCATCGGCACGTTGCTGACCTTTGCCTCCAAGGCCCGCAAGGAGCTGCCGAACGCGAAGGTGATCCCCGAGGGCGCGGTGGAGATGCTCTCGAAGGACGGCTCCTTCGTCGGCCAGCACATCCTGACGCCGATGCTGGGTGTCGCGGTGCACATCAACGCCTTCAACTTCCCGGTCTGGGGGATGCTGGAAAAGATCGCGCCCGCGCTGATCGCGGGCATGCCCTGCCTCGTCAAACCCGCCTCCGGCACCGCCTACCTGACCGAGCTGATGGTGCGGCGGATCCTCGACATGGGGCTCCTGCCGGACGGCGCGCTGCAGGTGCTTTGCGGCTCCGTCGGCGACCTGCTGGATCACGTGACCGAGCAGGACGTGGTGACCTTCACCGGCTCGGCGGCGACGGGCCGCAAGCTGCGCACGCATCCGGCCATCGTGGAAAATTCCACGCGCTTCACCATGGAGGCCGACAGCCTCAACGCCTCGATCCTCGCGCCCGATGCCTCGCCCGGCACGCCGGAATTCGACCTGTTCATCAAGGAAGTGCAGCGTGAGATGACGACGAAGGCGGGTCAGAAATGCACCGCCATCCGCCGGATCATGGTGCCTTCGGCGCAGGAAGAGGTGGTGATCGAGGTGCTCTCCGCCCGGCTCGCCAAGGCCGTTCCCGGCCTGCCCGGGGACGAGGCCACGCGCATGGGCGCGCTGGCCTCGCTGGGGGATCGCGCCTCGGTGCGTGAGAAGATCGCGCAGATCGCAGCCGAGGCGGAGATCGTCTTTGGCGACCCGGATCAGGTCACGACCTCCTCGGGCGATCCCGAGAAAGGCGCCTTCCTCAACCCCGTCCTGCTGCGCTGCGCGTCACCGATGACGGCGCAGGCCCCGCATGACATCGAAGCTTTCGGCCCCGTCGCCACCGTCATGGGCTACGCCGATGTCGAAGAGGCCGTCGCGCTGGCGATGAAGGGGCGCGGCTCGCTGGTCTCCTCGGTCTTCACCGACGACGAAGCGTTTGCCACCCAGTTGACCCTCGGCCTGGCCCCGCAACACGGGCGCGTGCTGATCGGCAACCGCGACTCGGCGAAGTCCTCGACCGGCCACGGCGCCCCCCTCGCACCTCTGGTGCACGGCGGTCCAGGCCGGGCGGGTGGTGGCGAGGAGATGGGCGGCATGCGCGGCGTGAAGCATTTCATGGCCCGCACGGCGATCCAAGGGACGCCGCGGATGCTGGCGGCCGTCACCGGCCAATGGGTCGCGGGCGCCCCGGCGGACACGGCGGGGGAACACCCCTTCCGCAAGTCATTGGACACGTTGAAGGTGGGCGACCAGCTGGTGACCGACCGCCGTGTCATCACGAAAGAGGACGTGGAACATTTTGCCCAGTTCACCGGCGACACCTTCTATGCGCATATGGACGAGGCCGCCGCGAAGGCGAACCCCTTCTTCGACGACCGCGTGGCGCATGGCTACCTGATCGCCTCCTTCGCCGCCGGTCTCTTCGTACAGCCCGATCCCGGCCCGGTGCTGGCGAATTACGGCGTGGACAACATGCGCTTCCTCACGCCGGTCTACTTCGGCGACAGCCTACAGGTGCGGCTGACCTGCAAACAGATCACGCCGCGCGAAGGCTCCGTCTACGGCGAGGTGCGCTGGGATTGCCGGGTGAGCAACCAGCACGACGCAGTGGTCGCGCAATACGACGTTCTGACCATGGTGGCCAAGACCTGGCCGCTGGTAGAATGACGGAAGGGGCTCAGCGCAGCCCGGAGAGGGGCCTTCAGCGAAGGCCCTTCACCCCGTCCAGAACCATCGTGGTGGCCACCTTGGCATAGTCTTCGCGGGTCAGTCCGCCGTCTTCCCGGAACCAGGTGTAGACCCAGTTCAACATGCCAAAGAGCGACATGGTCACCGGCGTCAACAGGCGCGGTTCGTCGCTCAGGTTCGGGAGCAAGGTCTCGATCACCGCCGAGAACCGCCCAACTATGGCGCGGGTGCGCTCGCGCACCTGCGTCTGTTGTTCGGCATTCATCGCTTCGGCGGCGTTGAGCTGCACCTTATGGGCATCATCCGCGCCCTCGTAGGCCAGCAGCACCGCCGTCACCATCGCCTCCAGCCGGGCGCGCGGGTCGAGCGACGCATCGTCCGCCGCCTCGATCGCCGCTGCCAGATCGTCGAGATGGCCGAGGATGATGGCGCAGATCAGCTCCGCCTTCGACGGATAGTAATGATAAAGCAACGACTTGGAGACCCCGGCGCGTTTCGCGATGCCGGCCATCGAGGCCTTCTCCATACCTTCGGTCGCAAAGACGTTGGCAGCATCCACCAAGAGCTGATGCTGCTTCTCCTCGAAATCCTTGGCGCGGGTGCGGGCCATCTTGGCTCCTCTCGAATGGCGAAAGCGGGGACGTTGTCGCCCCCGCTTTAACCAATCGTTCATTCCTTGACCAGTCGGTCGGGCGCGTGCCTCACTTGGCGCGGTTGTCCATGACCCTCTGCGCCTTGCCCTGCGAGCGCGCGATGCCCTCGGGGTCGTGTACCTCGATCTTCGTCGAAATGCCGACGACAGACTTGATGTGATGCGCCAGCTCCTTCGACGAGGCCGCGCGGGCGTCACCCGAGGCCATTTCGGGCGTGGCCTCTACATGCACCACCATCGCGTCCATCCGCCCGCTGCTCACCAGTTCGATCTGGAAATGCGGCGCGAGGCCCCGGCACTTGAGGATCTGCTCCTCGATCTGCGTCGGAAAGACGTTCACGCCGCGCAGGATGATCATGTCGTCGCTGCGCCCGGTGATCTTCTCGATGCGCCGCATCGACCGCGCGGTGCCCGGCAGAATGCGCGTCAGGTCGCGGGTGCGGTAGCGCACCATCGGCAGCGCCTCCTTGGTCAGCGTGGTAAAGACCAGTTCACCCAGCTCGCCATCGGGCAGCACCTCGCCCGTCACCGGATCGATGATCTCGGGGTAGAAGTGATCCTCCCAGACGTGCAGCCCGTCCTTGGTCTCGACGCATTCATTGGCAACGCCCGGCCCCATGACCTCGGACAGGCCGTAGATGTCGACGGCGTGCATGTCGAAGGCCTGCTCGATCTCGGCCCGCATGGCGTTGGTCCAGGGCTCGGCCCCGAAGATACCGACCTGCAGTGAGCTGTCGCGCGGGTCGATCCCCTGGCGTTTGAACTCATCGAGGATGGCGAGCATGTAGGAGGGCGTCACCATGATGATGCGCGGCTTGAAATCCTGGATCAGCGTCACCTGCCGTTCTGTCATGCCGCCGGACATGGGCACCACGGTGCAGCCCAGCCGCTCCGCCCCGTAATGCGCGCCGAGACCGCCGGTGAACAGGCCGTAGCCGTAGGAGATATGGCAGATGTCGCCGCGCCGCCCGCCCGACGCCCGGATCGACCGCGCGACACAATCGGCCCATGTGTCTATGTCCTTCTGCGTGTAGCCGACGACGGTCGGCTTGCCCGTGGTGCCGGAGGACCCATGGATGCGCACCACCTGGTCCTGCGGCACGGCGAACATGCCGAAGGGATAGGTGTCGCGCAGGTCCGATTTCACCGTGAAGGGAAATTTTGCCAGGTCGCCCAAGGTCTTGAAGTCATCCGGATGCGCCCCGTGCCGGTCGAAGCTCGCCTTGAAGAACGACGAGTTCTCATAGGCATGGCGCAGCGACCACGCCATGCGCTGCTGCTGCAGGGCCGTGATCTCGTCGCGGCTGGCGATCTCGATCGGGTCGAGGATCTCCCGGCTGGGGGTCATGTCGGTCATTCGGGTCATATTGGGGCTCCTCCCGGAAGGGTTACATGCGAGTGCAGCGAATCGCGGTTCAGCGACCGGAAAAGACCGGCGCACGTTTTTCGAGAAAGGCAGTGACGCCCTCGGCGTAATCGGCGGTTCGGCCCGCGTCGCGCTGGGTCTGCGCTTCGCGCTCGAGGTGGGTCGGCAGATCGTTTGCGGCCGCCTCATGGATCAGCATCTTGGTCAGTCCGAGACCGCGCGTCGGGCCGCCAGCGAGCTTTGCCGCGAGGGCCTGTGCGTCGGTCATCAGCGCGTCGTCGGGGACGGCCTTCCAGATCAGACCCCAGTCGGCGGCCTGTTCGGCCATCAGAGGCTCGGCGGTCAGCGCCAGCGCCTTGGCGCGGGCTTCACCGATCAGACGCGGCAGCGACCAGCTGCCACCTGCGTCGGGGATCAGGCCGATCTTCGAGAACGCTTGGATGAACTTCGCGGATCGCGCCGCGAGGACGATGTCGCAGGCCAGCGCGATATTCGCTCCAGCCCCGGCGGCCACGCCGTTCACCGCGCAGATGATCGGCTTCTGCAAAGCGCGCATCATCCGCAGCGTCGGATTGTAGAAGGTCTCCAGCGTATGCCCGAGATCGGGCTTCACTCCGGTACGCGGGTCGCGGTCGCCGAGATCCTGACCAGCACAGAATCCCCGCCCTGCCCCGGTCAGCAGGACCGCGCGCACGGCCTGCTCGTCATGCGCGCGCTGCACTTGGGTGCGCAGCGCCATGTGCATGTCTTCATTGAAGGAATTCAGCTTGTCGGGACGGTTCAAGGTCACGGTCAGCACGCCGTCATCCAGAGATGAAAGCACGGTGTCTGTTTGGGTCAATTGGCTCTCCTCCGGGCCTGTCGCTCCTCCTCAGAATGCGGCCCGCTCTGATAAACCTATTGCATAAACCGACCGGACGGTCAATTATGTTTTGCAATATGGGGAGGACGACCGGGGTCAGCGCCGTTGTGCGGCGGCTGCCCCCTGCCCGATCCCTGCAATACCTATGGCCGACAAGTATGGGACCGACCGCATGAATGACCTCAGCCACGACCGCCCGCCTCTTTTGAGTGTCGAGACAGACGGCGATATCGCCGTTGTCCGGCTGGACAATCCGCCGGTCAGTGCGACCTCGGACGCCGTGCGCGCCGGGTTGATCGACGTGGTGACGCGGCTGGACGCGGACGACACTGTGCGCGCCGTGGTGCTAAGCTGCGCAGGGCGGACCTTCATCGCGGGGGGCGATATGAAGGAGTTCGACCGTCCGCCGCAGGAACCGCACCTGCCTGACGTGGTGGCGCGGATCGAAACGGCAGCAAAGCCATGGATCGCGGCGATCCACGGGTCTGCATTGGGCGGCGGGCTGGAAATCGCCATGGGGTGCCGGTTCCGGGTGGCTCAGGCCGGGGCGCGGTTCGGCCTGCCCGAAGTGACGCTTGGCCTGATCCCCGGTGCCTCCGGCACGGTCAGGACACCCCGCCTGACGGGCATGGACCTGGCGTTGCGCATGGCAACGACCGGCAGCCCGATCACCGCGACCGAGGCGCTGGAGGCGGGCTTGATCGACGCAGTCACAGGGGAGGATCTGGTCGCCGACGCCGTGGGTTTTGCCCGTGCGGCGCTGACCCGCCCCTTGCCGCCGGTTACATCGGAACGCCCCTTGTCGCCGCTCCCCAACGGCTTCTGGGCCGAAGCGCGCGCCGCCCTGCCCCGGCTCGGTCACGACGCGCCGCTGCATGCGGTCGAAAGCCTGCGTTTTGCCAGCGAACGCCCCCTGACCGAAGCCCTGCGGCATGAGCGGAAGACATTTCTGGCCTTGCGCTCCGGCGCGACCTCCTGCGCGTTGCGGCATGTCTTCCTGGCGGAACGCGCCGCGCCAAGGCCTGCCCGCCTGAAACAGATCACGCCGCGTCCACTGGACCGGATCGGAGTGATCGGAGGCGGAACGATGGGGGCCGGGATCGCAGCCGCCTGCCTGCTGGCGGGGAGCAACGTGATCCTGATCGAGCGGAACGCCGAGGCCGTCGAACAAGGGATGCAGCGGATCGACGACATCCTGTCCGGGGCCGTAACGCGCGGCAAGCTGACACCCGACGGCTACGATTTCGCCATCGCCAGCCTGAAGGCCAACACTGACTACGCCCGCCTGAAAGACCGCGATCTGGTGATCGAAGCCGTCTTCGAAGATCTGGCCGTAAAGCGCGAAGTCTTTCTGACGCTATCAGAGGTTTGTGGTCCGCGGACGGTTCTCGCCACTAACACCTCCTATCTCGATCCGCGCGAGATCGTGGCCGACCTGCCCCATCCCGAACGCTTCATCGGGCTGCATTTCTTCAGCCCGGCGCACGTCATGAAACTGCTGGAAATCGTGCCCCTTCCCGACACGGCGCAAGAGGTTCTGGCCACCGGGTTTGCCCTTGGCCGAAAGCTGAACAAGATCCCCGTAGAGACGGGCATATGCGAAGGCTTTATCGGCAACCGCATCCTCAAACGCTATCGCGCCGAGGCGGAAAGCCTCGTCACGCAGGGGATCGCGATCCCCGAGATCGACGCCGCCATGCGGGACTATGGCTTTCGCATGGGGCCCTTCGAAGCGCAGGACATGGGCGGTCTGGACATCGCATTCCTCCAACGCGAGGGCGCGCGGGCCGCAGGGCAGGCCGTGCCGGAGACTCTTGGGGACATCCTCGTCCGTGCAGGGCGCAAAGGTCAGAAGACCCGCGCCGGGTGGTACGACTACGACAAGGGCGCGCGCAGACCGCTGCCTTCGACGACCGTGGAAGCGCTCTTGGCCAAGCAGATCACGGGCAGCCGCAGCATGACCCGTGACGCGATTGCGACACATCTGGTGGCCACCATGTCGGGTGAGGGAGAAGCCATTCTGAAAGAAGGCGTGGCCCGGTCACCTGCCGACATCGACCTCGTCAAAGTGCACGGCTACGGCTTTCCTCGCTGGAAAGGTGGCCCGATGCACGCGTCCCGCAAGCAGGAGGGGGTCTCGGAATATGAAGAAGCATGACAGCGGCCAGAACCGCCGCGTGAACTGTTCGAGGCGCAGTAGAACCGACAGCGGAGGTCTCTTGGCAGCGCCCGGATGTTCGCAAGGAATTGCCAAGTTATTTTCGCCTGTTTGGGTCTTTGACACGGTGACCGCACCCCGACGGCATCGCTGTGCCGATCGGTTCGCTCTTCGGGATGTGGCCGGGTCCATCGCCAGATGCACCCGGCGCCACTGGCGCCATCACCGACAAACGTGATCCCGATGCTGTATCGCATGCGGCAGGGCATCTCGCAGGGATGTCCCGAGAGCGAAGGAGCACGTTCAGCGGGCCATCAGTGCAGCGATACCGAACCTGGACTGCCAAGGTCTTTTGCCTGCGGCACAGCGTGGAGAAATCCGGCACCGGCCACTCCCGTCCTGCCAGTTTCAGCTGGCTTGCCACCATCCCGGCCGTCTGGCGAAGCGGCAGCTTGAACAGGACCTTGATCCTCTCTTGTCCAATGATCTGGGCAGTTCCCGCTGCATGATGCGAGCCATAACGCCAATTGCGCTTATCGACGTGATGGCGAGGGAAGGATCGTACCCCCCTGGGTCATGGAGAACCGCTGACCGGCAGGGTCTTTGCGCAGGAAGAATCCCGAGAGGTGCCACCGCACTGCACCGATCCTGAACGGAGTCCGGAGGGTCCCGCAAATGATCCGCGGAATAACCAAGCAGAATATGATTGGGATCGATGTGCCGAAGCGGCGTTGGATGCGTATTCCCCAGCGAGAAGCGAGCACCGGCAGTTCGGAACCAATGCTGCCGGATTGGCTGCCTTCGGCAAGTGGGCTTTAGAGCGCGGCCCACTCATCGTATGTGAAGCCTCCGGAGCAAATCACCGGGATCTCAAGCGTATACCATCGCGCCGGGGATTGACTTACGGATCGGTCGATTCAAGGCGGGTACGGCGGATTGCCGAAGCCACGGGACATGTTGCAAAGACCGACAGGCCCCCCTCTTGCGTCATCGCGTGCCGCGATGCGCTGCCGGGTAATGGATGGCGAAATACTGGCCAGAATTGGACGCATCCTGGAACTGCGGCCTACGCAGACACATTCCGAAACTCGAAGCGCTAAGCAGAAAGCATGCCGCCGCCCTTACCGGTCTGGCGCCCCTGTCACACATGCGTCACACAGGATGCGTGCCTTCGCCACGACGCATGTGCTGCCGGGCAGTACACAAGATGGCCAATGATGCGCGTAACACCCGTGAGCATGGCGACCAGGCCATCAACCCGCCATGAGGGTCGCGATCTCGGCACGGTGGTCCACAAGATGGTCGATCAGGCAGCGGACACGCAGAGCGGGTTCAGACCCCGGCGGCGTCAACAGGTTCACCGGCAGAGAGGGCACCGTGTGATCCGGGAGCAATTGCTCCAGCGTTCCAGCGCGGATGGCGGGGGCCGCCAGCCAGCCTGGAAGGATTGGACGTGTCACGGTTTGATGCCGCTCCTTTGATAGCATTTATTGCAGCAAAGGAGACGAACTATGGGACTGAAACGAACGGACGAATTCCGTGCTGATGCGGTGCGGATTGCGCTGACGAGCGGGCTGAGCAGGAAGCAAGTGTCCTCTGATTTGGGTGTTGGCCTTTCGACCCTGAACAAATGGATCACAGCGCATCGCGACACCGAGGTAGTATCCGACAAAGACTTGGACCTGGCCCGAGAGAATGAACGGCTTCGACGCGAGAACCGCATTCTCAAGGAGGAAAGGGAGATCTTAAAAAACCGTTCCGGGCCGCAGCCCGCCTGTGCGCGGTAGCAACAGCCTGTGTTACGCTCTTGGCGAAGGGCAGTTGCCGATGGCTTATTGGTGGGCTGGACCCCGTTAAAAAACGTGGCACATGGGCTGATGCGCGCTTGAGAGTGGTGACGGCGCGCTCGCGGCGATCCCGGATAGGAAGATGACGAACTTGCATGGCCCACGCCCTTCGTTCTGAACGGAGGAGATGGCATGCCCAGACTTACGACCGGCGACCACCCGGACCTGAAGATGGTCAATCCCAATGCGGCCGCGATCGACATCGGCTCAACGATGCACATGGCAGCGGTAAACCCGTCCAGCTGTGACATGCCGGTGCGCGCCTTCGGCACGTTCACCCAGGATCTGCACGACCTCGCAGACTGGTTCCGGTCTTGCGGCGTCACCAGCGTGGCCATGGAATCCACCGGCGTCTACTGGATACCGGCGTTCGAGATCCTGGAGGCCAGGGGCTTCGAGGTGATCCTCGTGAACGCCCGTTATGCCAAGAACGTGCCCGGCCGCAAAACCGATGTCAGCGATGCAGGATGGCTGCGCCAGTTGCATTCCTACGGCTTGTTGCGTGGTAGTTTCCGCCCCGAAGCCGAGATCGCCACCCTGCGTGCTTACATGCGGCAGCGCGAACGTCTGACGGAATATGCGGCGGCACATATCCAACATATGCAAAAGGCCCTGATGGAGATGAACCTGCAACTCCATCATGTGGTCTCCGACATCACCGGCGCGACTGGCATGAAGATCATCCGCGCCATCGTCGCGGGTGAGCGCGATCCGGACGTGCTGGCAGACTACCGTGATGTGCGGTGCAAATCGTCGCCGGCGACGATCCGGGCCGCACTTGTGGTCAATGACCGAGCGGAACACGTCTTCGCCTTGGCGCAATCGTTCGACCTTTACGACTTCTACAAAGCCAAGACGGCAGAATGCGATCAGCGGCTGGAGGCGGCTGTTGCCGCCCTCTCAGTCAAGGGAGGGGACGATCTGCCGCCGCTGCCGAAGGCCCGGATCAAAGGCAGGCAAGTCAATGCACCGGCCTTCGACGTGCGAGCAGCGCTCTACGGGGTGTTGGGAACCGACCTGACCCAGATACATGGCCTTGGCCCTTCGCTGGCGCTGAAGCTGGTGGCTGAGTGCGGCACTGATCTGCGCGCGTGGAAGACGGCAAAGCACTTCACATCCTGGCTCTGCCTGGCACCCGGCAACAAGATCTCCGGGGGCAAGCTTCTGTCGTCGAAGACGCGGCGCTCCTCGAGCCGGGCGGCGGCCCTGTTGCGATTGGCCGCCACAACCATCGGACGCAGCGACACCGCTCTGGGCGCCTTCTATCACCGTCTCTCGGCGCGGATCGGAAAGCAGAAGGCGGTGACGGCGACCGCCCGCAAGATCGCCGTCCTGTTCTATAACGCCATCCGGAATGGAATGACTTATCAGGATCAGGGCGCCGCAGCCTATGATGAGCGACACCGCCAGTGCGTTCTCGCGAACCTTCAGCGGCGCGCCAAGACCCTGGGCTACACCTTGGCGCCCGTTTTGCCTGAACCGGCTGTTTCTTAGGAAGGCAACGCAGTTCTTCGCGGGCCAAAAGCCATGAGGTTTAGGTTCATTGAAGAACACCGCGATGCGTTTTGCGCCAATCGGATGTGCGCCGTGCTGGATGTCAGCGAACGCGGCCTACGCGCTTATCGCAGTCGCCCGGCCAGCCAAAGGCAACGGGGCGACATGGTGGTCCTGGCGCATATCAAAGAACAGTCCCGGCTCAGTCTGGGCAGTTATGGACGACCAAGAATGACCGAAGAGCTCAAAGAGCTTGGCTTGAACGTCGGTCATCGTCGTGTCGGTCGATTGATGCGTGAGAACGGCATACGGGTCGAAAGATCAAAGAAATACAAAGTGACCACCGACAGCAACCACGCCTTCAACATCGCGCCCAATCTTCTGAACCGGGACTTTCGCGCAGAGCTGCCAAACCAGAAATGGGCGGGCGACATCAGCTACGTGTGGACGCGTGAGGGTTGGCTATACTTGGCTGTGATCCTTGATCTGCACTCGCGGCGTGTCATTGGCTGGGCAGTGAGTAATCGTATGAAGCGGGACCTGGCGATCCGGGCGTTGAAGATGGCGGTCGCACTGCGGCAACCGCCGAAAGGCTGCATCCATCATACGGACCGCGGGTCGCAATACTGCTCACATGACTACCAGAAGATACTGCGCCAGCACGGGTTCAAGGTATCGATGAGCGGCAAAGGCAATTGCTACGACAATTCCGCTGTCGAGACCTTCTTCAAAACCATCAAAGCAGAGCTGATCTGGCGAAGACCGTGGCAAACACGCCGCGAGGCAGAAGCCGCCATCTTCCAGTACATCAATGGCTTTTACAATCCACGGCGCCGACACTCAGCACTGGGCTGGAAAAGCCCGGTCGAATTCGAACGGAAAGTGGCCTAAACGAGCGCTTGGGGCGGCACTAAAGCGTGACAGGTCCACATCAGCACGAAGCGCATCGCAGTCAAACGTGCGAATGAGTTCTTCCAGACCAATTCCACCACCCGGCGTCGCGGACCGAAGAACCGAGCGAGCTTCGTCCAAAGAGACACCTTCGATCGGATCGTGCTTTGGATTTTCCGCGGCCTCAACTCTCAAAACAAACTACCTTCCAGACCAAAACGATTTTCCCGGAACCACTGTAGGTTAGAGGGACCGTCACGTCATCACCCACCCAATAACTCCTCGATGAAATCCCCCTGCCGGTCGAGCGCCGCCTCCCATTTCTTCGGCACGGCGGCTTCCCGCTCGAGAGTCTCGGGCTCTGGTTGCCCGCGGTCGACCTCCATTGCCATCACGCTCATCGCGCGTGCTTCGCGGCGCTGCGAGCGATCCCGGACAGGCGCGCGTCCGGCTGGTTTCGCCTGCTCGTCTGCGCCGACCTCGTCACCACCGTCTCTACCCCACGGCCCAACCCCCTGCACGCTCGGCGGATATGGAAAGGGCTTGCCCTCCTGGCGGGCCAGCATCTCCTTGAAGAACGGATCGTCGTAATACTTGATCCGGCTCGCCTTGATCGGATGCTGGGGCGAGGCGAGGATGATCACCTCGTCGGGATCCATGAGGCGGGCTTCGGTCTCGGAAAGCAGCGGCCGCTCTTCCAGTCGCGCTGACGTCGAGGTCGCGCCGAGGAAACCCTTGTTGCGGCCATACATCCGGGTCACCGCCTCGCGGGTCGTGCTGCCGACCGCAGCGGAGACTTCTTTCACCGTCCGCTGGTCGCGTGGCGTGATGTAGAGCTTCAGCCCTGCCCCATTCTCAAGACTTTCGCGGCCCTCCGGCCCGTAGATCCGGTCGAGCGAGGCAAGCGATTGTGCGATCATTGCGACGCGGCCACCATAGCTCGCCAGCGAATGGATCGCGCGTTCGAGATAGGGCATCGCCCCCATCTGCTGGAATTCGTCGATCATCATCATGACAGGCCAGGGCTCGTCCGGACCCGGCTCGTTCAGGCGGATCGAGGCGATGAGATCGGCGAACATCAGGCGCAGGAGCGGAGCCAGGGTCGCGATGTGATCCTCGGACACCGCGATGAAGAGCGACTGAGGGGTCCTACGGAAGGTCGAGAAATCAAAGTCGCTGTCTTGCGTGGCCGAGCGTACCGCCGGGTTGTCCCATTGTTTGAGACCGGCCGTCATCAGCGCCTGGATATTCGAGGTCAGCAACCGCGACGAGGCTGAGGCTGCGTTGGTCCAAAGCTCGCGCAGGATGTCTTCCTCGGCCTCGTCGGCATAGGTCTTGTATTGCGCGTTCTTGTATTCGCCCCCGGCGACGATCTTGTTCACCTCGCCAAGGTTCGGGGTGCCGCGCTGGATCGCCAGCAGGCAGGCCGCGACAAAGATCGACTTTCCGGCCTCGGAGAAGGTGTCGAGCGTTTTGTTGTCCTTGTCGAGGAAGAGGTCCGCCAGGATCGAGACCTCGGTGAAACGCTGCGCGAAGCTCGGGGCCTTCGCGATCCGTGCGAGCGGATTATAGCGATGCGTGGCATTGGCCCAATCGAAGGGGCTGAAGCGATAGACCTCATCACCGTTGAGCGCCCGCAGCCGCGCGGTTTTCTCGAAGTTCTCGCCCTTCACGTCGAGCACCACGACCGAACCCGCGAAGCTCAGAAGGTTCGGGATCACGAAGCCGACGCCCTTGCCGGCGCGGGTCGGGGCCACCATCATCACATGCGGGATCGTGGTCGAGGAGATGAACTCGGCCTTGGAGGTCGGCGCACCGAGTTTGCCGCAGACAAAGCCCTTGCCCGGGGTCTGCAGCATGTCGTTCTTCTTCAGTTCGGCCTTGGTTTGCCAATGGGCCGAGCCATAATCGTCCCGCTCCTTCTTCCAGGTCCAGGCCAGCGCCAGAGCGCCGAGGCCGATGGCCCCAAAACCGACGGCGCCAAACCCCACCTTGAAGGCCTCTGAGTGCGCCGCGCGGGTGCCCGCGCTCGCCTTCCAGAGCGCCAGCATGTCGAAACTTTGAAACCCGGTTTTCAGGGCCAGGGTCAGGTAGAAGGCGGCGACGATGGTGCCGATGAAGGCGCCGCAGATCACACCGAAGAGGAGCGCGGCCCAGAGGGGAAGTGTCTTGGTCATGGTGGTCATCCCCCTCAGAATTCCATCTCGTCATCGAGACCGCGGTCTAGTGTTTTGTTTCGGGCAAGATCACGCCCCAACTCCTGCGCCTCCTGCTGGCCGCGCAGCCGCGCCACCTCTGTCGCCTTGTCCTGCTGCAACCCGGCGGCGCGATCAGTGAAGACCTGATCGCCCGTTTCCTCGAAGGTCATCTCCAGGAACTCCTGCGTGACGGTGATCTGGTCGAGCTTGCTCGGCAGCGCCGCGTCCAGCACCTCGAAGTTGCCACGGCGTAGCTCGGCCAAGCCTACTTCACCCAACTCCTTGAAGAGCTCGGATTGCAGGGTCCGCTCGACCGTCTCTTCCTGTTCCTCGCTGAGCTTGCCGTCGCGCAGCATGTCGGCGAGGTCCTGCAGGTAGGGATTGGGCGTCCGGTCATCCTCGTCGATCAGGGGCAGTGTCGCCTCCTCCTCATCGGCAAGGGTTCGACCGATCTCGACACCTAGTTCCTTGGCGCGTTCCAAAAGTGCGTCCATCACCCCATCGACCTTTTCCAGCGCGGCATCGAGCTGGTCGTCACTCGCGGTCTCCACGCTGAGACCGTCCTTTGCCAGCACCGCGTTCATGTCGCGCTCGACCCAGTCCTGCGCCATGCCGTAGTTGCGTGTACCGCCCGCCGCGATCCGGGCCACCAGCTCCTCGCTGTCCATGCCGGCTTCCTCGGCGCGCTCGAGCAGGTCGCGCAACCCGTCGTCATTGCCGGACTGAAGCGCGGCGATCAGCACCTCGCTGCCCGCCCCGGGCGGATAGGGTTCTTCGAGCTGCTTGCCGAAGCGCGCCCGTAGCTCCGGGTCTGGAACCATTTGCGAGAGGTCCGCGATAATCGGAGCGGCCTTGGCTTCAAACGCGGCGCGCTCGGTCGGATCCAGTTCCTCGGCCTTGAGCCTCAGCGCCTCGATCGTGCGCTCGGAATAGTCGATCGCATCACCGACGGTTTTGATGTCCTTCATGTCTATCTCTCCTTCGGTGAAATTCCACGGCGTGCCGGAGCCAAGCGCGTCCGCCATGCCGCGCAGGGCGCGCGCCATGTGGCGCTGGTCCATATGGTCCAGAAGGTCGGCGAGGTTCTTGTAGTCCTTGGCGAAGCCCACCACCTGTGCCTGCGCGATGGCGGATTCCTGGGCCGTCAAGACGATCTCGCGCGGCAGGCGGGCCTCTTCCTTGGCGCGGTAGATCTCCTCAATCCCGGCGGGCTTCTCGAAGATGCCGCGCTCGAGCCGGGTAGTCGCGTCAAGCATCACGCCGTAGCGCTCCGCAATCTCGGCCTGCTTCTCGCGCATGAGCTGCGGCGACATCACGCCCTCGGCCCAGCAAGAGAACCAAGTGCCGTTTTCGACGCCGCGATTGTTCAGGATGATGTGGGCATGCTTGTGCGCCCGGTCGTCATGGACCGCGAGGACATAATCCCACTGGTCGCCGTATTCGCCGCTCTCGAAGAAATGCTCCGTCCAGTCCATGGCGATGTCGCGCACCTGGTCGACGGTTACGTCGGTCGGGAACGAGAGCAGCATGTGCGAGGTGAAGCCGAGCTTGGTCGAGCCACGCCAGGTCCCGGCCCAATCCTCGATGATGCCCTCTTTCTGCTCTTCAGTAAGCACCGCCGCATCGGTCAGCGCGTTGGTCATCGTCGAGTAGGTGTAGACCGCCTTGTCATTGATGTAGGAGATCTGCGCACCGAGCGAAGCGCGCGTCTTGCAGCCCCCAGCCCGGATCCGTTTGAACACCGCCGCCCGGCTTTGCCCCGAGGCCGCCTTCAGCGCGTTGCGTGCCGACATGGATCCGACGCGCGCGAAACTCCGCCCCTGTCGACGCCCCGCCAGCCGCGCGTCGATCCGCGCTGCGGCCTGGCCCCGGATGCGCTCATCCTCCCAGAGCCGCCCCATGACCGAGGCGTAAAGGGCGAGGGGATCAGCCATTTCTGACGAGCCTCAATCCGCGCCCGATCGCGCGCGGGTCATCCTCCAGAACCGCGATCTCCACCCCCCGCCCTTCTTCCTTTTTCGGCCACTCCTGATGACGCAGCGCCTGCGCCGCATCCTTCATCCGGCCCATCTCACGGCTCATGGACTGCGCCAGATCGAGCAGTTCGATCAGCACCGCGCGATCCGCCTCCGAGACCTCCAACCGGCCGCGATGGACCGCCTTGGCGAGCACCAAACCAGCGTCGCTCACATCCTTCGCCTGACGCCATGCGGCGCAGAATTCCGCGACCAGATCACGCGGCACATCGAGGAATCCGCACCGTCCGCGCAGCACCGCATTGAGCGCTTGCGACCGGTTGGCATAGCCCCGCTCGCGCCACTCAGCATCGAACGCCGCAAGCTCAGACTGACTGGCCCGGAACGCCACCGTCTCGCTTGGATCGCGCACCGCGATGCCCTCGCCCGCCTCTTCTTTCGCGAGCCGGTTCACGTGGCGCGGAGAGATGCCAAATGCCACCGCCAGCTCCATTGCACTCTCACCTGCTGCAAAGCGCCGCGCCACTTCGATGCGCTCTTCAAGCTTCAGGTTTTTCGCTGGCCTCGGCACGGGTCAGACCCCTCGGACAAAATGTGCAAACATTGACCATATCCTGCCAACGTCTTCCTTCTCTCCTTCGCTTATACTTCAATACATCAAAGTACACAATATTACGTTTTGCTTGATATGTCTTTTTGCGGCCCATTGCTGGCACTTCTCGACCAACGGAGTGCTGCGAGGCCCGACCATTCAAGAAACCTCAAACCATCATCAGCCGGGGAACAGTGAACCCTTCTAATTCGTCAGCGCGCCCCCCAACTTTCGTCCAGCTTTGCTCGCGTGGGATCGTGAACGAAACTGAAAGAGGCCGCCCAGAAATGAGCGACCTTTTCTTCTAGATACCATGCGACGCGCGACCGTCAGGCGGCAGCACCTTTATGATCCGTCAGAACCATGATCTCCGTGATACCCTCAAAGAGCGGCGTGATCTGGTACTTGCCGTCCTCGATTTCCGACGGCGTCACGGCAACAATTGCAACCGCAGGTGCTCCGTCGAGGAAACAGGAAAACAGCGCGAAATTGTCATGCTCTCCCGAGGTCAACGCCTCGAAGGCGCCGATATGTTCGGGACGAATGTTCGTGCTCATGCAGTGATCCCTCCGGCTTCGCGGGCACGCTCGGCATAGGTGCTGAGCGGCGCGTTGGCCTCAAAGTGGAGGTCCCGCTCAATTGGCAAACCGAGGCGGCCACGATGTGCCTTCAAGACGCTGAGGCGAACTGAGCCCAGTTCCGGATAGCCGAGGCCGAGATCGCAAAGCCCGAAGGCGATGTCGGGATCCTCAGGGTCGGTTTCGCTGAGGAGCCAGGTGGCACCGCCGTCTGGTGTGAAGAGCTTGACGACCGGGTGATGGTCAATGGTGTCCTCGCCAGCTTCGATGCGCGCCTGGTTGGCGCGGCCATTGGCGGCAAGCTGATTGAGGATGGGTTGGGGCAGTAGTTCCATGTGCCTGTCCTTCGTATGAGATGTCGGTGAGGTTCGCGGGAGGGGCGAGAGGCCCCTCCCCGGTCGGGTCACTCGGTGACCTGGCCGTCGTCGCTATCGGGCTTCGGCTCGAAGAGGACGAGTTCGCCATTCACCGGGTTTGCGAAGAGCTGGATGGTCATGAAGGACTTGGCGCCTTCGTTCTGCGGGAAGGCGACACCCACCTTGTGGAAGCGGGTCTTGCCATCCTTGCCGGTGTCGGGGGTGGTGACGGTGTAGTATTTGGTCATATCGGTTCTCCTTCGTTTTCGATGCAAACGAGAGACCGTGACTGTCCGGACCGGCTGTCAGGCAGAACTTTGGGGCGCGAGGAATGACTGCGAAGCAGGCAAGGGAAAGTTCTGCTTGAAGGGGGGCTGAAAGCCGCGCCCGGCAGACGGGCTAGGTCACGGAGATTGCATCAGGAAGGAAACGAGAGCGGAACAGAGGTGGCCGGGCGACGTGCCGATCGCGCCAGACCTAATAGTGTGGTGCCAGTCGCGCTTACATTGTGTGGGTCGTTTCGAACGTTGACTGGCGAAACTCTTCATTGGAAATCAGGTCACGCAACAGAACAAAACGCCGCTTTTGCTTGCGGATGGAAGGCAGTGCATGATTATTTTTGGTCAATCTGCATCCACCTTGTGCAGTTCCGTTACCTTACGATGGATCATGAGGAAGAACTCTTCCATGAAAGTACCCAACGCAAAGGAAGCGAGATGATCGAAGACGCTAAATTGGCAGAAGCAAAGCAGGCAAGAATACGATTGCGCCGGTGATCCCACCCCGGCCAACATCGACCACAAAAGGACCGCCCTCGACTTCACGAAACATCGCGCCTCCAGTGAGCACGCCTCGCCAATTGGTTTTGCCAAGCGCTAAGAACCTTGTCCTCGCAGTCCAAGCGATCACCTGGCTGGGCGTCACCTGGGTCGCAGAACCTGTGGGCGCCGGCATGCCGTGTAGGCGCAGCACGATGCGAGACGGCGCACTATTTCTTGCTGTCGCCCGGGCGTGCCGTATCCTACCACGCATCAGGTTTTCCAGCTTGAAGTTCCATACCCCGGACAAGTGCGGGTTTCCGGAAAGCGCATAAAGCCCACCAACATCAAAATAGGCAGATGCTCCGGGCTGCAATGTGATCTCTACAAACGAGCGCCCGCCAGTGGTGTTGAACGACGCGCCGGAGTTGGCACCGCCGCCTGTCCCCAATTGAAACAGATGGCGAAACGGCAACAGGCGGCGTATCGCTAGCGCCCACGGCTGGTGCACCACCCAGCCATCGCGGCTGAGACCGGTCTGGTTGGCCCAGATCAGGTATTTGTAGTCCACGCGTTCCTTGATCGGAAATGACGGACCGCCGCTCCAGGCCACAGAAACCTGAGCGCCGTTCTTCTCACCCGTCTCGGCAGAAGACGCCTCGTCAAGCACCATACGCCGAAACCAAGCGCGAGAATGCAGAACCCGGCCAAAAACCAACCCAAAGCTCTTTACAATCGCGATCCATAGGATCAGAGCGCCTATCCAGCGAAGCACATCCCAGCCACGAAACAGCATCCAGAGCTGGTCGCGCACCGGTGCGCGTATCGCTTCGATCGCAGCGAAAACCTCCGCATTTATGACCTGTTCTGTCAGTTCGCTTCCCGTTTCGGTCTTTGCCACCATTTCGGCAAGCTTGCGGTCGAGCCAGGCAAGAGCCCGCGCGCGGGTGCGGATATAGGTTCCGTCGGCCCGAGCTTTCACCTTCTTTTTTATTTTCTTGCCGAATTGATACCATTTGGGCGACTCATCGTGGTTGAAGGCATCGCTGATACCGCGCCCCTGGCCCCAATGCGGCCGCTTGGCCAGCCAGTTCGGCACGTTCTGATCCATTAGGAAAGCGGCCATTTCGGCGGTATTGTTCGCGGTCAGATTAACCGCGACCTCGGTCGTTGCGGTCGCCTCTGGGGTACGGCGCTGCCCTTCGTCGAGCCAATGGGACAATGACGCCTGGATATCGCTTTCCACCGAACGCACATCACAGACTTCTTCGAACAGAAGCCGAGGTGTGTCGCTGCACGGGGTCGGCGCAAAACCATATTCTGACCCGATTTCAATATTGTAGGAAAAATCCTGAAATTTATTTTCAAACCAACCTGATAACCACGTGGAAAAGTAGGCCGCCGCACCGAGAGGGCTCCAAAGCAACAGCGTCAGCCCGAGAACCGGCAGGATTTTTCGATTGAAGATCGCTGGTTCGAGTGCCCGGTTGTGCATTGCCAGCACGTGCAGGCTTCGCGCACCTAGGAACACGGCGAGGAAACCGACCAGTTGGCCAGCTGCCCGCAGTGCGCTGCCAGCGGTCAGAGGTGGTGCCTCGGGGCCGACCGCAGCAAATAGCGCTTCCGGCACCACACCAAAGCGCGCGGCGCCAATGCCGATCAATGTGAGAACCAGCGCCGGAGAGAAGAATTGGTCGCCGTCTTTATCGAACAGCGCAAGAACCAGTACCGCCATTACGGTGGCAATCCCGACGAAAAACGACAGCATGTGGCGGAACGCCTGCGCCTTGGCGGCGGCGCGGGCAGCGTCCGCTGCAAATTCGGCAGCGTCTCGCGCAACGAGGTTCTGAACACGTCTTGACTTGAGTGCAGCGAAGCGGATTTCTTCGGATTTGACCTCGTCGGCCTTCGCTACGTAGTTCGGGTTTGTTCTGAAGTCAGGTTCAGCGCAGCCGGATTCACGTCCGTCAACCCCGCGGAAGGGGACGAGACATGTATCAATTGTCGGTGACATCTTTGCCAATTCCGCCTTCAACGCCTCCAGCCGCACCTGGCTCGCGGTGATTTCAGCAACCAGGGTCTGCTTTTCGGCCAGAAGCGCCTTCTGCGCTTGCCAGGCGGCGCCACCCTCTGCCCAGGTTGCATTGAATGCCACCGGAGCAGGCCATGCGGCGAGAGCGCGTTCCCAAATCGGCGCAAGCACCGCTGGCAGCAGCTCGGCGATTTCTTCGTCAACCTTTTCCTCCCAAGGGACGTAGACGCCCCAAGTCTCCTGCACTTCCAGCGCAGCGCCGTGATCGGCCAGCACTCGCGGACTGATCAGCAGATCCGCCTCGAGCGTCAAAGCGTCAAACGGTAAAAGCGCCAAAGCCAGCAGCGGAAGGGCCACAATCGCGCGCAACCACCGTTCACCGAACCATGCCGCCACTATAATGCCGACGGCGGTCACGCCGAAAAACACACGGGCCGTCGGCCCGGCTACCAGCCATGACCAGACCGTTTCACTCGCCCATGCCGATCCTAGACCGGGCCATGCATTGGACAGGATCACGACCGCAACCAACGCCCCCAATACCCAGAAAGGAAATTTCTTCAAAAAACTCGTAAGCGTTTGCTTATAAGACATTTTCACGAACCCGTTTTGACGAATGCCGCGAGTCTGTAGTGCGGCTGCCACTCTGTCAACTTTCTACTGGCCAGCGGATTGCGGTGGCGTGCAGGCGGTCTAAGTTCAAGACATGCGACCTTGGAACAGAACTGGGCTGGAAGCTTTGCAGTATCGGAAACCATCTCGAATTGAGGCCGCCTACGCGGTGACCTCATCCGTGTTTGGTTGCAGCCCATGCAGATAATCAACAGCTTTCTGAGCGTGAGCAGCAGCCTGGAAGATGAACCGTTTGTCGTTGCGAAGACCGGTCAACCAATGCGCGATATAGGCGGCGTGTTCATCACGCGGCTCCGGCGACAGGCCCAAATCAGCTGCCAGAAACGCAGCGCCTAGTTCTGCGACGAGTTCTTCCTGGGCGTAACCTTCGTCGCCCCGGCGTTTGCGACCGAAACTGCGGTCAAGGCGTTTGGGGTGGCGAGTCCAATGGCAAATCTCGTGGCCGAGGGTTGAGTAGTACGCCTCAGGGGATTCAAACGTCTCGAAGGGCGGCATCTGCACGTATTCGGCATCGACCGCATAGTAGGCTTGATTGCCACCATGGCGAATATCGGCCTCGGTGGCAGCAAAGAATGCTTCGGCAGCAGCGTCGCGCTCGGCGGTCTCTGGCATCTGTTCAGCCACGGCGTAGTACTGCTCCGGTAAACCCTCGACCTGATCGGTGTTGAACACCGTGTAGCCTTTCATGAAGGGGATCTCGACCTCGTGGTCTTGACCCGCATCATCGGTCTCGGTCTTGCGGAGCTTGTCGGCATAGATGACGAGTTGGCCCTTGGAGCCTTTGCGGACTTGCCCACCGAGCTCGAGTGCCTGACGATACGTCATCCAGGTGGGGGCGGCGTAACCATCGGCGACGGATGCGGCCCAGAGCAGGATGATGTTAAGGCCGCGGTAGGCGATGCCATTGTGGCGCAGGGGTCGGGTGATGCGACCGGCGAGGTGTTCGGCATTCCAGGGCTTGTGCCACGGCCGGGTGCCAGCTTCGAGATCGGCAATGATCTTCTCGGTGATGCGGGTATAGATGTCGGGCTTTGCCATGTGATCCTCCATTGTCTCGTCCCCGTGCGGGACGCGGGAGGAAATGGCGGACGCAACAAGCCGCCCGTGCATGGTCAACACGGGAGCGTCAGCGAATGGAGCGGGCAGACCTTTGCGCGGGCGGCGGCGTCCGCCAAACCCGCGATCCCCTTGCTCGCACGGGGCTGAAACGAGGGAGGTTAGTGTTGGAAGCCCCCTACCCCGTTTGACCTAGATTAGATGAAAGTTGCGATGGTATCCTGAACGACGGCACTCAAGTCACGTCGCCGCAAGATCCGGTTGTCAGGAATCCAGTCCTCTGCGCCCTCAAATCGCGCTGCGGCGACCGGACCATCCTTCTGATAGCCCTCGAAACCGTCGCCATCGCAGAAGCGCCGGGCGAGGATTGCTATCGCCACCTTGACGGTTTCGCCATGCTTGCCAGCCAGTGCGGCTTCGAATGCGGACTGCAAGGCCTCCGTTCCACCCTTGTAGTGTTCGAGGCAATAGCAGAGGTCATGCGCATCTTTGGGTTCGGCCCTGTGATCGAAAGCAAACGCCTTGAGGCAGGTGAAGCTGACAATATCTGCATGCCGGATGGTCTCGGTCGTGACACCGCCCTCTCCGAGCAACTCCGCCGTTATCTCGACGGTCTCAAAGTGATCCAGCACCATGGCGGAATGCGGAATGTGAATTGCGGACACCGCACCTTCGGAAGGCAACTCCTGAAGGGCCCCACCTTTCTCGTCCCCTGCATCGGCCAGGAACTCGAGGATCAGAACCGTGCCATCGACCAGTTCCTGCTGCCAGCGCCATGACAGTTTTTGGCCTTTGTCGTTTTCTGACCGGTTGAAACCGATGGCCCTGATATTGTCCTCGAGCGTGCGGTAGGCTTCTATGTTGGCGAGAAGTCTCATGTCCACGACGACATCGACGTCTCCGGTTCCCGCATGCGCTGGCACCGCCGGTGGGCGTTCCTTGATGAGGTAGCGTGGGGTCAGACCGCCTACGAGAAAGATTGAATCGCGCCATGGTCCCAAATGACGGATCAGCGTGACCAGAACGCGTTCGCAAGCCTCGGTGACATTTTGGTTGTAGCCTTGAATGGCCGTTGGTTTCTTCATCGCCACACCAGTTTTTGCGACCGCAAATGTTCCGCCATCTCCTTGGAGCGGCCACGATCTTCCAGAAGGTCGAGATAGACTTGCAAAGGCGAGGCCATCAAGCGCTTAATCTCGTTATGCATCCTGTGACGATTGTTGTTGGGCTTTGCATCAATTAGGATCAGATTCGCGCCTTCGGAGACCTCACGCGCATCTAAAGTTGTGACCAGCCAGTCGTGGGTTCGTTTCCCAAAAGTTCGCACCGTGAGGTCCGATACATTTGAGAGATATGGCGTGTAGAATTGGGCTGCGAACTGGCCGGTAAACTCCAGATCGAAATCGTCGTAGTAGTTTCCGCTCTTGATCTCGTGAGCCATGTCCTCAGGCTTCATCCGTGGAACGTAGTATCGCGCACGCTTCGATGCGCGACTGGCAAGAATGCTGTCCCGCCAGGCATCCAGGAGGACATCTGGCCGGATGAGCCGGCGCCGTTTCGCAGGCCCCTCGCCTTTCACCTCCAGCCATTCGCGACGCTCAAGGTCCTTGAGGGTTTCAGAGACTGTCGCCGGAGACACGCCCGCATCTTCTGCAATTTCCGATCCGCTTACCCATTCGCCTGGACGCTCGAACAATGCGTGCAAAACCTGAGCCCGCGTTCCTTTGAACACATTCATGGTGCGACGCTTGGCACGCTTGGGTTTGGGCCTCTCGAGCAGCACAAACGTCTCATCGACGCTGAGAAAAAGCGATCCGCTCAGGTCGTGATAGGCGATCTGTTCTTCCTGGAGGAACTCCCGAGCACCCTCTGAGACTGATCGCGCGAGGATCATGGGAACATACCGCCGGTTGGAACTGTCGAACTCCCGCAAATACCGTTTGAGCTGCCAGACTATCTCTCTCGCGTCTCGCGGATAGACATCGCCTCGGACCTCAATCACGAAGATGATTTCACGATCTGCAACGACTGCATCAAGGATCGCGTCGGGACGCAAACGGTCGCCGATGCCCGCTTCCCAGGAAATTTCACCGAGGTGCGCATGTGGAACCGCCTCCAAGCTGTCGCTTAGGCTTTTCAGAAGTTCCGGCTCTATGTTCGCAATATTTGGCATATTCACTGTTCAGTAGATTTAGCTACTTCTCCGCCATCTTTGGAAAAAAGTCAATATTCACTGTTCAGCGAACTTACTAATTTGGTACTATCAACCTCATCCCTCGGATCAATTTTAAAAAGCCTGGAGATGTCCCCATCAGGCCGCCTGCCCGCTGGGCCGTCCACACATGACAATGCCGGACGACCAAGTTCGCGTCAGGCATCGGCAACGGAGACCGGCAAAACATGAGGTTACGGGCCCAAAAATATCTTTGTATCAGCGATTTATCGCTCAACAAGATCGGCAACTGGTTACCCGATATCGACTTGTAGTGCTTCCGCCACAACCCCCGCATCCTCCAACTGCTCCCGATCTGGAAGATCGCGCAGGCTCCCCAACCCG
Source organism: Leisingera daeponensis DSM 23529 (assembly GCF_000473145.1). NCBI lineage: Bacteria > Pseudomonadati > Pseudomonadota > Alphaproteobacteria > Rhodobacterales > Roseobacteraceae > Leisingera > Leisingera daeponensis. The sequence goes on from NZ_KI421503.1 coordinate 149,792, forward strand.
AACGCGACAAGGAACTGCTCGGTGGTGACGAAGGTATAGGGTGCCCCGCGTCGGGGCGACCGCGGCCCGGTCCCGATCAGACCGCGCGCATGCAGTCGACCGATCAACTCACGGCTGATCGCCTTGCCGAAGATGTCCTTGAGCCCGTCGCGCGTGATCGGTTGGTGGTAGGCGATGGCCGCCAGGACCGCGACGTCAAACTCACTCAGGTCCAGCAATTGATCCCCGACATCGGCCGCGGCGCGGATCGCGGGGGCGTAGGCCACGCGAGTGCGCAGCATCCAGCCGCCCGCGACTAGAGCAAGCTCGAAGGCCCGCCCCTCCAGATCGGCGGCCAGATCCTCAACCAGCAGGTCGACCGGGGCCCCCTGCCCCACCACGCGGGCCAGGTCTTCGCGCAGCACCGGCGAAGCAGAGGCAAAGAGGACCGCCTCGATCCGGCGCATCCATTCGCGCCAGCGTAGTTCCGGCGGCAGGTCGGCAAGCTCACGGTCAAGCTCCGGGTCCGATCTGTCCTTCGTCATCGCTACACCCCGTAGAGCCGGAAGGTGTCTCGCCCCGTCAACTCACGCACCGCGCCGAGGTCGACTAACCGATCACAGAGCCGCCGCGCGGCGCGGTCCGGCAAGGGCAAGGCCGAAGGCGCGACAGCATCACTGGTCAGGAACACCTCGACCGCCTCCCCTGCCCCCTTCGCGCGCAGCTTCGGGGCGATGGACTTGAGATGCGCGGCCCGCCGCCTGAGATCAGCGGCAAGTCGCACGGCCTCGACCACCGACGAAACGATCGCGCGATGAAAAGTAATCCGCAAATTGTCGCCTTGCTTGCGCAGATCCGCGCGTTTCAGGCCCGGGGCCAACAGTGGCACAAGATGCTCCCAGCCAAGCGCCTGAGCCAAAGCCGCGTCCGCGAGGATCAGCGCAGCCACCTCTGCACCTGTCGCCTCGCGCAGAACGGTTTCCAGCGTCATCGCGGCCCGGGTCACCGGCGCCCCTTTCCCAACATCAAGCCACGCGGCTATCTGGCCCCGCTCGAGGGTCGGCAAGGCTCGACCCAAAGCCTTGATCGACGCCGGCCGCTCGGCGGCACGCCGCCAGGCAAGATACGTTTCTCCCGCCGGTCCAGGCAGATCGCCGGGGCGCAAAAGGTGTACGGTGTCGCGCAACTCCCCTGCCCGCTCAGGACGACCGGAACACGCAACGCAAGCCTCCGCCGCGCGCAACGCGAGCCGGTCCCATAACAAGGCGTGGGGTACCTCTTCACGCCCCAACACAAGATGCAGGTGGTTCAGCGCGGCGCCCGACAAAAACGCAACATCTTCAAGGGTTTCAGCGCGTGCAGAGGTGACCCAGGCGGGCATCCGGGGTAGTGTGTCGAGGTGTCGCGTGTGATCCGGCCGGGCAAACATCATGGCGCGAGCTTACAATGGCGCGGCGCTTTTTGCCATAAAATTAGAGAACAACCGCCCCGCCTTACACGATCTCTTTACGTCCAATAAGTTTGCATTATCGGACACAAAATGATATGCGTAGAAACATGGTCTTCAGCTCATGTTTCATCACTGGACTCGCCCGAAATCGGCCCTCTCGTCGAGCCCGTTCGTATTTCATTGGTGGACAAGGCTTTAGCTCAAACACTGGACTCCTGACGAAATGCCAAACCAGGTTGAAGCGGACCAAATTCGAGTCAGGGTTCGTGAGACTGGGTGGAGCAGTATTCATGAGACTGGCGGTGGTTCGGACGCTTCCTGGCATTTTGGCATGCTCTCTCGTCGACCTGCGCGCACCCATGTCCGGCCGAAGGCCTTCAGCTCAACGAGAGAGGTTCTACTATGAGGGAGGATGACGATCGGATTTCCCTGCCCGTGCATGTCGCCGGTTCCGGCGCACTCAACCGCCTTGTCGACACCGCTCGGGACTACGCCAAAGCCTCGACGGCCGAGAACACGAACAAGGCCTATGCCGCCGACTGGAAGCACTTCGCGCGTTGGTGCAGGCTGCAGGGTGCGGAGCCCCTACCTCCGTCTTCAGAGATGATCGGCTTGTATCTGGCCGATCTGGCCGCGCCGACCAACGGGTCCCCTGCCCTCTCGGTCAGCACCATCGAGCGTCGCCTCTCAGGTCTGGCATGGAACTATGCGCAACGGGGGTTCACTCTCGATCGCAAGAACCGCCACATTGCTTCGGTCCTGGCGGGGATCAAGCGCAAGCACGCGCGCCCGCCGGTGCAGAAGGAAGCGATCCTGGCAGAAGACATCCTCGCGATGGTGGCCACTCTGCCCTATGATCTACGCGGGCTGCGGGATCGCGCGATCCTGCTCTTAGGCTACGCCGGAGGTCTGCGCCGTTCCGAAATCGTGAGCCTTGATGTCCATAAGGACGACACACCGGATTCCGGCGGCTGGATCGAGATCCTGGAGAAAGGCGCCCTCCTGACCCTCAATGCCAAAACCGGTTGGCGCGAAGTCGAGGTCAGCCGCGGCTCGAAGGATCAGACCTGCCCCGTGCACGCGCTGGAGCAATGGCTGCACTTCGCGAAGATCGACTTCGGCCCTGTCTTTGTCGGGACCTCGCGCGATGGCAACCGCGCCACCGAAACGCGACTGAATGACAAGCATGTTGCGCGCCTGATCAAGCGGACGGTCCTGGACGCCGGCATCCGATCCGAGCTGCCCGAAAAAGAGCGCCTGGCGATGTTTTCCGGTCACAGCCTTCGCTCCGGGCTCGCCAGTTCGGCCGAAGTTGACGAGCGCTACGTCCAGAAGCAGCTAGGGCATGCCTCGGCAGAGATGACTCGTCGCTACCAGCGCCGACGCGACCGGTTCCGCGTGAACCTGACCAAGGCTGCCGGCCTCTGAGCCCCTGCCCGATCACGCCGCCTGCCCGCTGAGCCTGCCATAGAAGCTGCGCTCGAGATGCAGCTCCCCTGCCCCGGCCTTCTCGACCATGCCGCGCAGATAGCCGCCCGGCGAGGATACTTCGCCTGCGCAATGCTTCTCGAAGACAAGCGCCAGCGCTGCTGCCGCCACCTGTTTGCCCAGCCGGTCCTGTGCCACGTTCCAGGCATGCTCGGACACCCCGATCATCGGCCTGAGTTGACCAGCAACCCGGTGCAGATCGCCCCAATCTTTCAGGAACCCGCCCATATTGCGTGCCCAGGATGCGAATTCGGGACAAGCCTGCATCACTGTGGGCAGATCCAGTGCCGCGCGCTTCTTGCGTACTTCAGCCACCCACTCTTCCAGCTCCCTATCAACCTGATCTTCGGGCTGAGCATTGGGCACCACGGCCGCGGCTTCCTCATTTTCTGAGGAATTACGAGTTACAGGATTAAGTTGGTTTGTAATTAGTATATGAGGGTCAGAAATGACCTCCCTGGGGTTCATTTCTTGAGTTTTCTTAGAACCTTGTTCCTTGGTTTCAGGGGTGTTTTCCACAAGCTGAACAACCTCGGTTGCCTTGAGATAGGCCGCTTCGACGCGCTCCTGAAGCTCCTTGAACCAGGTTAGCAGCCGCTCAAGCTGTTCTGAAGCTTCATGGCGGCGAGGAAGCCGGTCCAGAAGCTCCTCGAAGAGACCTGTGAATTGCGTCCAGGGTCCGCGCAGCGCGCTGCTGACGGCCGCTTCGATCCGAGCGCGGATCATACGGCGTGCAACCGTGATCTGGCGCTTCAGGCGCTGACAGAGCTCACGTTCGGCCTGCAATTCGGCATGCAGTTCCTCGAACTCTTCGACGCGCGCCGACAGGGGCGACAGATCGAAGCCATAGGCCTCGACGATGCGTCCCTCGGCGTCTCTGCGGCCCCACCGCTTGCCGTTGGGGCTGTCCTGGAAGGAGATCACGCCAATCTCGGCCAGGCGTCGCGCATGGCGCTTGAGCGCGGAGAGCGAAAACCCCGTCTGCTCCATCAGATAAGCGTTCGACGCCCAGACGATCGGACGCTGCCCCTCCTCCCAGTCCTGAGCCTGTGTAAACGCCCCGAGCGTGTCGAGGAGCATCATGTCTCCGGCCTTGAGGCCGATGTAGGCCCCCACCCGCTTCACGGCCACGAAGGCCCGCGTTTTGGGTACAGCCACCTGTTCACCGGCTTGGGCAAGCTGCTCTGCAATGCCAAGACCCGGTGTCGGCTTGCGCCAACCTGTATGTTTCATGGATAGTTCTCGCCTCCTCTGCTTGATGGAGGGCAAAAGAATCCCGTTCGCTCAGGAGCGTTGCTGTTGACAGTGATTCGCCGGAGAACTATCTTGATAGCGACCAAACTAATCTTGATAAGCTCTCAGGCCCTCAGCTTGGGGGCTTTTCTTTTGCCGTTATCTCAAAGCATATCCGCTCCTGTTTCTTACCTCGTTTGGATCGAAGACCACCGTCTCCGCGGCTCCTGCCTCTTACTTCGATCCGTGTTTCTCCAAGTACTCAGCGATGACATCACTCAAACCTCTGAGAATGTCCTCGTCCAATGTTAGCCCCGTGGCAGCGACCGAGAGCTTCCCGCCCTGCCCTGTAACACTCAATTTCCGCGAACCGATCTTTCGCTGTACCGTGAGTTTCTTTGGGCTCTGCGATTTCTTTTTTGCAGGCTTGGACGGCTTTTTTGTCAGATCGCCAAGAACCTTTTCGAGGTCACGGTGGCTGAGATCGTAGACATCTTTGCACGCGTGCAAAATCTCACCTCTAGCCGCATAGACAGCGCGACCACGTGATACCGCGCTGTTATGGACACCCACACGCTTGGCGAACTCGGTTGCAGTTATCTTCTCGTCCGGTTTGGCATCTTGTAGCCGCTCGAACATTTCGCCTATCGAAACCAGACGCTCGAAAGCGCTCAGGTTTTCACGTTCCTCATTCTCCCGGAAGCGCATGAATAGCATCTCGAACTGCTCTTCACGGGAACCCCGATGGGATTGTGGAACCAGAATGGCGCGGACAGGCAATCCCAAAGCTTCAAGGATCGCATGGCGTCGCCGACCCACGATCAACTGGAATGTCACGCCTTCTACGTTCTCGGGCTCACGTTCATCCGGTCGCCAATCAGGATCCGCTGGCCGAACATGAATGGGCGTATCTTGACCATTCTTCTCGATACTCGCTTTGAGCTTCTCGAATGCCTCTTGGTCGCGCCAATCTTCACGCCGGTCCGAGCCAATCACGTCCACGATCTGAGACGGATCAATCTGCAACTCATGTCGACCCGCGAGAATGCGCTCCACGACCTGTGCGCGCTCAACGTGAAGCATCTGGCTGGCGTCTGAAAGCGCTCCGGCCTTCCAAGCACTGCCAGAGCCGCCCAGTCTTGGCTTAACCCCACCAACCAGTTTCGCTTCGTCTACGTGGACCTGTTCGCTTGCACCAGATCCAGGAGCCGCAGACACATCCTCATCTGGGCGCGCGGACTTTTTCTTGAGGACCGAGCTACTCAATGTTCGCTTCATTCGGCTTCCTCCTCGAAATTGTAGAAGTTCTGCATCCAATCCTCGGCATAGCCACGCTCAAGACCAGGCCAAAGGCGTGAGACGATGGCGTCATTCACTGCGTCAGCATTCTCGATGAACCTGTTGATGCCTTTTCGCTTGCCTGGCGTATCTGGGTCGTACTCGTAGACGGACTGATAAACGTCCGATGCGTTCGAAATAGCATCGGAGCGAAGATAGAACACCGGCAGCACCTCATCTGGGCAGTTTTCAAGCAGGTTGCCGACCTGTGTGAGATCTTGCTCATTTGTTCTCTGCACGATCGTGGGCAACAGCATATGCGCCGCACCGCCCATATCGATCCGATCCGTCGCGAAAATGTGGCGCAGCATGGTGAGGAGACCAGTCACAAAGGTGGACAAGGTCGCAATGTCGAACCCCTTCATCGTCTGCGGGATAATCAACGAAGTAGACGCCATCACATTGTTCAGCTGGAAAAGTGTCAGCGCAGGCTGATAGTCGATAATGATGCAGTCCAAGGTCTCGTTAAGGGCAATTTCAAGCTTCGCTTGGTCGACCCTACCGTTGCTCACAAGCTCATTCGGACGGGTGACCGGTGGATGCCCCTCTTTCCAACGATCTATGGAGTCTCTTAGGAACCTATAGAACCGCTTTTCCGGGGTGCCCGCTCGCAACAACCTCGCGATCTGAATTTCGCCTTCGGAGGTTTCGCCATGCGCAGGTACTAGCCGCACGCCCGGCCAGGAAGTTTTCTTGAAGAACCCGTCAAGCGTCTCCGCATCATAGTCAGTGTAAGGAATGGACTCGTCGGTCTGAAACAGCCCCGCGAAGTCAACCATCGTCGGAGTTTCGTCATCTGGCAAAGTTGGCATTTCTTCGCCGCCGACAAAGTAGAGCGTGATCGTGCTCTGGGGGTCAGCGTCCATGACGCCGACTCGCATGCCGTAATGCAGACTCAGGTACTGAGCGAAGTGCGCAGCACTAAGCGACTTCGCGGTTCCACCTTTCTGACTTGCAAATGAAATGACGGGCAAAGGATCGTCGGGTTTGCGCCAAGCAAGAAAATGCTCAGGCCGCTTTGCTGAGGCCGCCATCAAAGCCCGGATGTGCATCAGCTCCGTCAGGGTGAAAACACGCTCGCGACCTACATGTTTGCCGGCGGGAAAATCCTCATTGTCCTTAGCGAACTTAGTCAGATGCTGATGGCTAATGTTCAGGAAGCGAGCACATTGGCGCATCGACCAAGAGCGCTTGATGCGCTCACGCATCGTCAACTCCTTGTTGACCGAGACCATGGTGCGGCCAAGGCCACGCTCGAGCTCTTGAAGGAACTGTTCTATACTGCCGCCCATTACACCGCTCTCATTTCGACTCTCTCACGGAATCGCTCCGAGTTGTAAATAGCACGGTTTTTGAGGAAATGTACAGATATTGTACGCCTACAGGATTTCCGGCGCACAATATGGGCTACACCGATTGAAAATACGGATAGCAACCTGATCCTCTGAGGTGATTTTGCACGCGTGCAAAAACCTCGCAGCCTGGTGAAGCCAGACCGCCGGAGCGGTCTGGCTGTTGGCTTAGGCGGCGTCTTTCGGACCCCAGGGGATGACGGCCTGCAGGGACAGATCGTCCTGGTTAGCGGCCTTGCCGAGGTTGGCGTTGAAGCCGTGGTCGCGGATGGTCAGCGTGTAGTAGTCGGCGCCGGTCTCCTTGTTCTGCTTCTTCCAGATGCCGCCGCACTCGACAAGCTTGCCGCGCGGGGAGCGTCCGAGGACACGGTGCGTGGGGGCCATCGGGTTCGCGCTTGCGACGGGTTCGACCGTGATGTCGAGGTCGAAGGTCAGGGTCGAGATGGAGCCGACGCCCTTGGCGGTTTCGATGTCGGCGCTGGTGAATTTGATGCAGTTCGTGGTCATTGCTCTTCTCCTTGTTTGCGTTGCAATGATGGTCACCTTGCAGCTGGCCAAGGCCCGGTCACACCGAAGGCGAAGCGTAGCGGAGAGGGGCAGGCGCCGGTCTATTTGCTCCGCGCGGAATGGCCCGCAGGGACAGGGGAAAAAGATCGGCGACAACCTTTGTGGACGGGTCGACAGCTGCGACCAGCATGTCATGCAACTCAGACACCAGGAGAAGTGCGGGGCCGCGAAGAAAGGAGGGTGAACAACCGAATGAGAGAAATGCCTGTGGTGGCGATATTTCTGTCCTCTCGCACCGAGCCGCATCCCGGCCAGTCAGAGCTTTGCTGACCCTGCCTCACGTGCCGCGACGGCTGGTTTCCGTGGCAACCCGATCTGTGTTGTCTGGAAGAGCTGCAGGGAGATCGTCGAAGCCTCGACACCGTTCCGCCCCCCCCGGATTTCGAACGGTCCCTCCACGGCACCCCGTAACGTGCGATCCGCGCAGCACGACCATCACCGGCCTGATGCCAGCTGCGGTCAAGGCAATCCGGCGGTCGTAGAACGCCGTTTGCGACCTATGATGACGGGGCGGCACGGCACGTCCGGCAAAGCAAGGAGCAACACCGGCCGAGACGCGAGATACGAGATCGATGTTGTCACGCGCCCGCCCAAGCGACCGTAACCGGAACGGCCGAGATGAAGCGTTGCCACGACCATGCGACGGCTGGCCGGGCTGGCTCCGGAGGAGACTGCACCGCCAGCAGCACGTCGCAGCGAGAGGCGGCGTTTCAGCTCGGGGCGGGCGGCTGCGTGCAGCCGACCGAGTAGGGCGCGGTCCTGACCAAAGGGCAGGAGGGGCCAATGTTCCCCTTGAATGCTTCAACTTAAGAATCAAAAGTTACTTCAACGGCAGGGCCATTGAGACAGGCGGAACACATTTTGATTGAGCTGAAAATCGAACTTGTTGGCATCAAACCACCCATCTGGCGCCGGATCCTCGTGCCGAATGACATCAGCTTGGACATCCTGCATTCCGTTCTCCAGGGCGCTATGCCTTGGCAAGACTATCATTTGCATGAATTCGAGATTGGCGAAGACAGGTTCGAGGCCCGCGACGAAAGTGACGACAGCTGGGACCCAAACGATGGCCGGAAGGACGAAAAGAGCTTTACTCTTGGCGAGCTGGTCAAGAAAGGCAATCAGTTCATATACACTTATGATTTCGGCGATGGCTGGCGGCACCTCGTCACTGTCGAGAAGGTTAGCAAACCAACCGGAAGACCAGATCTGGACTTTCCCGCCTGTGTTGCCGGAGCGCGAGCGTGCCCGCCAGAGGACTGTGGAGGGCCCTACTCTTACGAAGAGTTTCTCGACGCGCTGACCGACAAACGCCACCCGGAATATCGTGATACAAAGCAATGGGCCGGCGCGTTCGAACCGGAAGTGTTCAGCGTGCAGCAAGCCAATGCTGCCGTCGGTGCGATGTTCGTTTGGGCGAAAGAGTGTCGCGGTCTAAAGTGACTCCTGACGCTGGCTTGGCGCGCGATCCATATGGCGAACCTCGCAACCATTTTGAAGAACTGAGATCGAGGTACCGACGTGACCACAAGCTCGACCATCATGCAGCCGTTGGTGAAAGCATGGGTGGATCAATTCGAAGAAGCGGACCGGGCGGATGCCGCGATCCTCGCGTCCCTCATCCGGCTTGTCCCTGGTGATGCTTTTCGCCGCGATTTGACGCGGGTCCTTGAAGACCGCCTGAGGATCGGTCCCAACCCCGTGGCGCTTTACAACGAAACAGAGCGTAAGAAATGGAAAGGGCAACCCAACCGTTTGTTTCCCGAGACGTCCCGCGCGAGTAAAATTCAAAAAGGGAAGAAGACTGTGCGCGCATATGGCCGCGTCGGACCGCCGCTGGTGCCTCGTCAGCGACAGGTCGCCGAAGAAATAGGCAGTGAAGGGGTTGTCGCCAACGTCCTGACCCAGTTGCACAAGCGCCATCGAAGGTCGATCCTTCTCAACCCTGGGGCCGACATAATTCGCGAGAAGCGCGCGCGCCGGTTCGTTCTGGTAACGGACTTCATCGGAAGTGGAGATCGCGTCATCAACTATCTCAATGCCGCATGGAGGCTGCGGACAGTGCGCAGCTGGTGGTCGAGGCGCAGTCATTCCGGCCTTTGTTTCGAAGTGGTGGCCTACGCAGGGACAGAAGCTGGGGTCGAACGCGTAAAGGATCACGCCTCATCGCCCACCGTCAGCTTGGTGACACGATGCCCAACAATTCAAACGGTCTTTCCCCGAGGAAAAGTCAGGCGGATGGAAGAGCTGTGTCGTCGCTATGCGCCACCAGGGTCCAAACCCCTGGGCTATGGCGAAGTGGGGGCGCTTTTGGCGTTTGATCACGGCATGCCGAACAATGCACCTTCGATGTTCTGGAAGGATGCAAGAAGATGGTCGGCGCTGGTACCGGAGCGTGCATCCAGTACAGCTGGTTCCCCCTACCAAGAACCGCACACGCCAGAGAAAGAAAGAGCGCGTATTGAAGCGTCTGCCAAGGCGTCGGATACCGGGGCAATTCTGCGCCCGACGAGCTTGGAAACGATCATCCTGTCTGCACTGCGCCGATCTCCCCGTCATTCCGAAGCGATATCGGGTCGTCTCGGCATGAACATCGATGATGTGTGCGAAATCCTTGACCGCTTGAAAGGTTGGGGTTGGATAAACGCGTCGCATCAACTGACCGAACGAGGGCGGATGGTTGCGTCACGACTGATTCGCCAAGACCGCAAGAGCCCCCTTCCCCAAGGCGACGACACGATGTACTTTCCGAATGCGTTGAGAGCGCCACGCGATGTCTAGTGGTTGCCGGGGTAACGACCGGCACCGTTGGTGTCACGTCCTGCCCGCAGGAGGTGATGCCTGGGCCGTCGATTGCGATGGGCTCACGGTCAAGCTTTCGCTTGATGCTCAACTTGATCGAACCGCACGACCTTGCGGTCGCCGCAGCGGTAGGCTGACTTGCGATCCGATCAAGCTCACCCTGAAGGGTGGATAGTAGATGCGAACGTGGAACTCTCAACGCTACTTCGCCGAAGGCCTTGCGGCAGGAGTGGATGAATCCATCCTCAATAATGCAATCGCGACAGCTGAACACACATTGCGGCAGCCAAGTCCCGGCCCGCCGATCCTCACCCTTGGCCATCTGGGGCATTTGGCGGGCGTCGATGTCGGTATTTTGAAAACATATGCCTCAAGGCAGGATGCGGACCCTTATCGGGAGTTCTCGATCCGCAAGCGCCCGATCCCGGGCCAACCTCCGCGCTATCGAACAATTGCCGTGCCTGAGCCGCCCTTGCTGAGAGTCCAGACTTGGATCGCGTCCGAAGTCCTGCGCCACGCACCCTGCCATTCGGCGAGCACGGCGTTTGCACCAGGGTCTCGGTTGGCCCAGGCCGCGGCGCGCCACTGCCGCGCAGTTTGGATGGTCAAGATTGATCTGCGGAACTTCTTCGAATCGCTGACTGAAATCGACGTGCATCGGGTGTTTTTGGAGCGGGGCTACCAGCCGCTGGTCGCGTTTGAGCTTGCGCGCTTGTGCACCCGTCTCCGCGACAAACATCGCAACGATACTGCTGTCTTGCCTCAGCGACGAACGCCCAAGTTTCGGCACTCGTCCTTGACATCGCTTTATCCACGAGACCTGCTTGGCGTCTTGCCGCAAGGCGCACCAACCAGTCCAATGTTGGCCAATCTCGCAGTGCGCGACCTAGATGAAAGACTGACTGCTATCGCGAAGACCTTCGGCGTCCGATACTCGCGCTATGCAGACGATCTCACCTTTTCAACGACACGAAAGTCGTTTGGAAGATCCCGCGCACATGATCTGGTAGGGCGAGTCTATGAGACCCTGGCTGCTCGAGGACTGGCGCCGAACCAATCCAAGACGACGATTGTTTCTCCGGGAGCACGGAAAGTCGTGCTCGGCCTTTTGGTGGACGGAGACACGCCGAAGCTGACCCGCGATTTCCGCTCGCGGCTTCGAAAGCACCTGTATCACATAAGCGCTCCCGATCAGGGGCCGGTTCAACATGCAGCGCGGCGCGGATTCGCCTCCGTTGAAGGCCTCCGCCAACATCTGTTGGGCCTGATCGCGTTCGCCGGTCAGATCGATCCGGTCTATGCGGCGAAATGTCGGGCGATTTTAGACTCGTCAGATTGGTCGCAGACAAGGAGGTGAATTTAATCTGTTCGATGGGCGTCTTCTACCTACGGATTTTCATCAATTTGGAGAAGCTTCTGAGCTCAAATCACCACCGGAGAACCTAGAAGGTCTTTCCAGCCTGAGATCGCACTGATTTTGAACCGGTCCTGTGAATTAAGTGTCGGCCTTCTGCGTTGCTCCAGTATCTCTGAAATCCCAGTCACTTCATCAGACTGTTCGGGCCGCTATATCACCGCGCGTTTGGCCAAATAGGTGCAGACCGCGCAGGCTACACTGACAACCAGCTCGGCCTCTGGCGTATCAACCTGCTGTCCTTCCAACCCGTGACGAGCGTTGTTGGACGCATAGCCCCACAGTTTCTCGGCTGCGGTATCAAGAGGTTTTGGAAGGTCCAATCGCTTTACAAGCTGGCCGAATGTTGCTTTGGAATCGCCGGCCAGATCCCGCGCGGTCGCTTCCATCGCTGCGCAGGCATGCTGGATTGCCCCGGTCACATCCGGCTCTGGCCGCCGAGAAATATCGCGCAGCGCTTCGTGGATCTCGCGTGCGGCGGCACTGCGCCCGGTATGTTCGAGGATTTCGACGGCCTCTTGTGTCGCGCCGGTAAATGCTTCGGAGCCGCGATAGACTATCTGGCCGTCGTTCATATGCCAGCCGATGCCATTTTCGACAAAAAACTGGTTCAGCCGGCCATCGAACCTGCTTGCATTGTCGTTGAACCCTTGCGCGAGTGCCGTATGGAACGCTTCAGCAATGTCATAGACCTTGTACCAAGGACAGTCGGCAAGTAGCCCAACGACCTCTTCCCAGATGTTGGGGTGCTCCGACCAGTTGTTCCGGTCAGGCGGGACGAGCAACACCTGACAGATGATCCGGCGCATGGCGGACGGGCTCATGCCGATGTCCTGCCCAATCAGCGGGATCGCATAGCGCAGGTTTTCGGGCGCGTCCTCGTGAACGGTTATCTCCGCGGCTGCGCTGCGGTAGCCGTGCCGGTTCGAAAAACTCTCTGCCATTCTGCCAATCCCCTACGCTATCGGCACTGTGTGCAAATGGGCTTCGATCGCCTTGATCGCATCCGCGGTCAGCGGCAGGTTTCCCTTTTCGGCCTGCCAGTGCTCATGGAAGCGCGCGACAGTCTCGCGTGCGGTTCCCAGAACCAGCTTCTCGGATAAACCGGCGTTTGCAGCCAGGTGCGACAGCTCGTCCTTCGAGAACCCGGAGAACTTCTTGGTGCGGCTAAAGGTGAGCGCCGCCTTGTCGTCGTCTATGTAGGCAATGGTCGAAACAAAATCGTAACACGGCGCGAGCGCTGCCTGCCTACGATCCGGATAGATCAGCGACCAGTTCTTGAGGTGCATGTCGGCATTGCCGATCAGCACATTGAAAGTCAGCCGCCGGATAAACTCGGCGATGTCGGCCTCTCCGCATTCAGCGGCCAGTACCTGTGCGATGTTGCGCTGGCTTGCCTTCTCGTACTTGTCCTTGGGATAAACGCGAAAGACCTGCGCGAAGTCTTCAATGTGAACAGCGCTGCCATCACTTAGACGGTCAAATCTTTCGACCGCCAGCGCCTGACCGCTGACCTTATCCATGCCCTCGGGCAGGTTGCCGATGTCGGCAACATCGATCAGCCTTATCGGCGGAACATCCATGCCGCAGAGACGCGCGAGCGTCATCATCGAGAATTCATTCTCGGGGACAGCATCGAAGCCTTGCGCTGGCAACTTGACGATCCAGGAGCCGCCGACCCCCTTGGCCGGAATCGCAAGACCGCCTTGTTTGTCTCCCAAAGCCGAGAACTTCAACTGAACGCCTGCCAGCGAGAACCTCAGCGCCTGATCTCGATGATCATCGTGATGATCTTCACCATCATCAGCGTCGGGGGGCCACGCCTCACCATCGGCGGGCCGAACAGTGACCGCACCGGGAAGGTCCTCGCCGAGAACCCAGAGCAGGAAAAATTCACGGACGGGCTTCACGCCCGCGCGCTCGGCGAGATAGTCTCGCATGTGACCTTCGGGCAGAAGATTGGAGAAGAAGGGCAGCAGGTGCATGTTCTGCGTACCGAAATCAGTGGTCAGTTCCCCAAGCTCATTCTTGAAACCGAGGCTCAGAACCGGCCTGCCCGCATCGGCGACATAGCCTTCAGAGAAAGCAAAGAGCGAGGTATCACCGCTGACCCGCGTCAACGTACCTATCGGCTCTCCGTAGAGCAGGACTTCAAGGACACTGACATCAGCCATGATCGTCACCATCCAGACGATAGGCCGGACGCGGTAAGGATGGTGCAGATACACCCGCCCCATGGGCGAGTGCGTTGCGCAGCATGCGCAACTGGCTCTGCGCCTGCTCGACCGCTTCCAGATTGCGCGGATCGCTCAGGAACTCCTGCATGGCAGCAGACGCTTCTTGCAACTGAACAACATCATCGGCTGAAAGCTTGAAGTGCATCAATTCGCGCGCCCGGCGCTGCAACTCCTGAACGACAATCTCAGAGAGCGTTTCACTGGGAAGCGCTGCTATCTGGTCATCAAGGCGCTGCAATAGGTTCGTCGCCTTACGCGCGCTCTGAACGTCACGGTGACCATCATCATCACCGCGAATGATCGCCCGAACGGCAGGCAGCTTCTTGCGCGGGACCAGAGTCAATTCCAGATCAAGTACACGTGCAAGCTCGACCAGGCTGGACAGACGCAGATCGACCGCCCCGTTCTCGATCTTGGAGATGTGGCTCTGTGGAACCCCAGCCTTCGCACTGAGCGCGCGCTGAGAGATCCCTTTGCGTTCCCGCGCGGCTTTGAGCGACTCTGCGATGTGCTCTATTGCGTAACTCATGATCTATCTTGCTGCTTCGTTTGCCATCTATGATATTCATAAACATATCACTCACTGAAGCAGACTTCAAGATTGATGTAGAATTCTACATCAAGGCATGCGCGTGATGTTCTTTTATGTATCAAACGCCAGAGAAGTCACTTGCCGAAAAAAGATCCGCTGGAAACTTGGGAGCTTCGAGGATCGACGATCAGATGCTCTTAACAGCAGCCACGGAGCCGACGGCGTGCTCCGTGTGCAGCTTCTAAATGTACTTCCGATAGTCACTGCTGACCTTTTGCCCCGAGGGAACGTATTTCAACACGTCACCAACCTTACGGGCTGCTCGGATCGGAATCGGCAAGCGTTGGTTCATCTGGGTCGAGTTCCAGTTCACCTTCGTGAGGCTGAAAACTTCCTTCGCAATCTGTTCGATCGTGCTCTCGCTTTGCGGGTGCGGACAGAGCAACAGGGGGTTCGGGACATAGAGGCCAGGATAGGTCCCATAGTAGGGAATGCTGCCGTTGGTATAGAGCAGCCCATTGCCGTCCAGTTCAACGAAGGTGCCGCGGAGGACAGGGAAGTCGCCGTCGCGCAGCACCTTGACTGAATAGCTCTCATGAATCCAAACGAGATCGCGCAGTTCCACACCTGCCTCGTCGAGCGCCTTGCCAACACCCTCGGCCTCGTCCTCGCGAAAGCGCGACGTCTTCATGACGATCACGCGTGCCGGCATCGTTCTATGGACCGACTTGTAGGCGGCCAAGGCGCTCTCGGTAAGCTTGTGAGCCTCATCGATAGTGAGGAACGGGTGGCGACCCCGCGACTCTGACTGCGCAGGACCGCCTCTAAGAATGAACCCTCTGCCCCGCTCGTCGAACATTTGCGCAGCACTGGTCCATATCTCGTCGGTTTCGGCATCCTTGAAAAAGCTGATGCCAATGTAACAGGCGGTGAACTCGCCTTCTTCCGGCAATCTGCGCCAGGGCACCTTGCCGCTGCCCTTGTAGTAGAGCGTCGTCATGAGGTTCCATGCGAGGTCAGCTCGATCTTGGGTTTGGCGGTCAGAGTTCTCCTTGATCTTGCGAGGGATCTTGGCATCGGGGTTGATGACATCCTCCCAGACAATCTGAATTGAGAATCTGAGGTCCATCGCTCTGGCCTTGAGCAAGCCACGGAAGTTCGGAGAGGTTTCTCTGCCAGCTTTCGCGTCGGCCGCTTCGCCCTCTATACCTTCGTCATCGCGCGCCCGCTCGTTTCTCCAGACCCGTTCGATCAACTTGACAGGGAGAGAAACCATGACCACGTCCGGCCGTTCATGATGCGCCTCCAACTTTTCCAGTTGCGCCATAACTGCGTCGACGGCTATCTCCACAGCACGCGCATCGCTCGGTTCCTTGGCAATCTTCTCGATCTGACCTTTCGTCAGCACTCCATCTTCGGCAGCCACCATTTCAAACCGGCACCGATAGGGGTTCTGGTTTCTCAACCCAGGGAAGTCCGGGTGCAGGTTCGGGTGCTTTTCGGTCTTACCCTCGAACCCATCTTCGATCGCATTCAGAAACTCGCCTGATTTTTCGACGGTCAGAGCGCTGCCAACAACGCCGACTTTGATCGTGTCCCCCAGGTTCGTTTGCAACGGGCCCGCCTGTAGCAACCCCAATCGTGGATCAGGATGATGGTGTTGGTCACCAAATTCCAGTTCAGGCTCCGGGAAGATCTTTGTCTTGAAGTCGCTCATAGGTCAAAGCTGCCTTGTTCATTCGAGCCGGACGGCTTCTTCGACTTCTGCGCCTTCGCGCCCCACACGTCCTCGGGCACACTCTTTGGCAGTTCGATGGAAGGCGGGTCACCAAACTTGATGATACGATCCGTCTTGGTGTCGGGTGCCAGCAGTTCGCCGGCATCTTCAAATTCCATACCTGACAGCAATCGATGCCACATGATCACCTGGCCTCGAACGGTGTTGTTTGTGTCGAGGCGCTTCTTCCCGGACAACAAGGCATCCGGATAGTTGAGCGCGCGCTCTCCATCCGAAGTGAAATAGTAGGATGGGTTGATGATCAGGTACCATTGGTCCGCCAAGCGCTCGAACCGGGGATGGAATGAATGGTGCCGCACATAGTCGATGGGCCCCTCCCCCTTCGACTTCTGATAGACGCTGACAACGTCTGCCTGTGTCTTCTGCTTCGCACCAAGATAGCGAAACTTGCGCGCGACGCCTCCAGGTGTTGGCAAGAAGTAGAACTGCTTTTTCTTTCGGTCCCATCCAAGCAAATCCCGAAAGTCATGGCCCAGAGTATGTCGCAACAGACCCGCAAATTTGTATTGCTGATCCACTGCGTCGTGTTGTGCCAGAAAGTCGGTTTCGATCCGTTCGACCTGATCCCGTTCGACCAGGTCGCGAACGGGTGTGGTTAGTGGGTCGCAGAATGTCCAAAGCGAGGTTTCATCGACCATCCAATCGTACCGCTGGCCGTCCCGGACCTTATTCATCCGGGCGAGCGCCTTCTGGGTAGAGAGCTGTGTCTGTGCGACGAAGATTTCCTCAGGAAGCTGCAATGGCACCATGTTGATGATCGCTTCCTCCCCTCCCCCAAGTGGCGGGACGTAGTAACCGTGTCCTTGCTTGGCGACGGTCAGGGCAGCGAGGTGATTCTTCGCACGTCCGTCCAAGACGTCGCGCTCCTTGTCGAACTGCAATGTGCGTTCGGCCTCGCCAACGAGGTTTTCGAGCGATTTCCAGAAGAACGTGTCATCTGATTGCCTGTAGAGAACAAGGATCACGGGTAGGTTGGAGCCGCGCCAGTAGTCGAAATCTGAAGCGCGGACACGATAGGTGAAACCGGCGTCCGTCTCGCCGACATAGCTGCCACGCTCAGTAGCCTTGACCTGAACGGCAATCATCTTCGCTGTCGGCTGATCATCGTCCATCACCTCAGCGATGCCGTCTATCCCCGCTTCCAGCCGTGAACGCCCATCGAATTGGAACCCAATTCGCAAGAATTGAAGATTAGCCGCCTTCTCCCCGATTTCGCCAATGCGCTGACTGGCAGTAATCTTCTTGTTCACGCCAATAACCCGTACCTTCCATATGAAAGAGATAGCACTTCAATCAGCGTTTCGTAAGGCCTCGGATACTACATGTAGGCCATGATGGATTGAATGATCGCAGATGAACTGGGTAGGCGACCCTTGGACTGACCGGTCAATAGGTCTATCAAGCTTTCCCGACCAGATTTCAAAACGACTGACGTTGTCCTCACGATGGAATTCGTTGCTGCCGACGATGATGCCCAGAGGTAGATTCCGCGAGAGCAAAGTCGGGATGAATTCTATGCCGAGGATTCCAGTTCGTCAGCCGACGCCCACTTGAAGCAGCTACCCCACAACCCCCGCATCCTCCAACTGCTCCCGATCGGGAAGATCGTGCAGACTCTCCAACCCAAAAGCGACCAGGAACTGCTCGGTGGTGACGAAGGTATAGGGGGCCCCTCGCCTGGGCGACTTTGGCCCGGTCCCGATCAGGTTGCGCGAATGCAGCCGCCCTATCAGGTCGCGGCTGATCTCCTTGCCGAAGATGTCCTTGAGCCCGTCGCGGGTGATCGGTTGATGGTAGGCGATGGCGGCCAGGACCGCGACGTCGAACTCGCTCAGATCCAGAAACTGGTTCCCGACATCTGCCGCTGCGCGGATCGCGGGCGCGTAGGCGGCCCGCGTCCGGAACATCCAGCCGCCAGTGACCCGAGCGATCTCGAAGGCCCGCCCTTCCAGATCGGCGGCAAGGTCCTCGACCAGCAATTCGACCGAAGCCGCCTGCCCCACCACGCGGGCAAGGTCTTCGCGCGGCACTGGCGAGGCACTGGCGAAGAGCACGGCCTCGATCCGGCGCATCCATTCCCGCCAGCGCAGCTCGGGCGGCAGATCGGACAACTCGCGGTCAAGCTCAAGTTCGGGGCGATCCTTGGCCATCACTATACCCCGTAAAGCCGGAAGGTGTCCCGCCCGGTCAGCTCGCGCACAGCGCCGAGGTCGACCAACCGATCGCAGAGCCGCCGCGCGGCGCGATCCGGCAAGGGCAGCGCCGAAGGGGCAACCGCATCGCTGGTCAGGAACAACTCGACCGCCTGCCCTGCCCCCTTGGCCCGGAGTTTCGGCGCGACGGATTTCAGATGCGTCGTTCGGCGCTCGAGGTCAGCGGCAAGGCGCACGGCCTCGACTGCCGATGAGACGAGCGCCCGATGACAGGCGAGACGCAGGTCTTCGCCATGCTTGCGCAGGTCGGCGCGTTTCAGGGCTGGGGCCAGAAGCGGCACGAGATGATCCCAGCCGAGTGCCTGAGCGAGGGCCGCATCCGCGAGGATCAGTCCTACTACATCTGCGCGCGGCACCTCGTGCAGTACCGCCTCCAACACCTTCGCGGCCCAGGTTACCGGCGCCCCTTTCCCCACATCAAGCCACGCGGCAATTTGGCGGAGGTCGAAGCTGGGCAAGGCTCGACCCAGAGCCTTGATCGATACCGGCCGTTCCACAGCGCGTCGCCAGGCGAGGCTAGTTTCGCCCGCCGGTCCGGGCAGATCGCCGGGTCGCAGCAGGTGCACCGCGTCGCGCAGCTCCCCTGCCCGCTCCGGCCGCCCAGAGAACGCGATACAAGCCTCGGCCGCGCGCAGCGCGAGCCGGTCCCGAAACAAGGCTTGGGGCACCTCCGCGCGTCCCAACATAAGATGCAGGTGGTTCAGCGCCGAACCCGACAAAAACGCAACATCTTCAAGGGTTTCAGCGCGTGCAGAGGTGACCCAGGCGGGCATCCGGGGTAACGTGTCGAGGTCGACGATGTGATCCGGCCGGGCAAATGTCATGCCTGCAGCCTATATCAGCGCGGCGCTTTCTACCAGAAAATAGCACATAAACCGCCCCACCTTGTCGCTCGCAGTCATGTCCAATAAGTTTGCATTATCGGGCATGAATAACTATGCTCAGCGCCATGTCAGAAAACACCAAGAAATCGACCTCAGAGCCGCCAAATGTGTCTTCCGGCAACGAGGACAACGAGAGAGATCGTCCTGACGGCGAGTCCTTGAGCCTGCCTTCCTTTGTGGCGGGCTCAGGCACGCTCGATCGTTTGGTCGATACAGCCCGCGACTATGCGCGCGCAGCGGCCTCAGACAACACGCTGAAGGCCTACGCGAAGGATTGGATGCACTTCGCGCGCTGGTGCCGGATGAAGGGCGCGGAGCTGCTGCCTCCGTCGCCGGAGATGATCGGGCTTTACCTTGCCGATCTGGCGTCCGGGACGGGCTCCTCCCCTGCCCTATCGGTCAGTACAATCGACCGCCGCCTGTCCGGTCTCGCCTGGAACTACGCACAGCGAGGGTTCGTTCTCGATCGCAAGAACCGCCACATCGCAAGCGTCCTGGCCGGGATCAAGCGCAAGCATGCGCGCCCACCGGTGCAGAAAGAGGCGATCCTGGCCGAGGACATCCTCGCCATGATCGCGACCCTGCCCTTTGATCTGCGCGGGCTCAGGGACAGGGCGATTCTGCTGCTGGGCTATGCTGGCGGACTGCGCCGCAGTGAGATCGTCAGCCTGGATTGCGGAAAGGACGACACGCCGGACAGCGGTGGCTGGATTCAAATCTTCGATAAAGGCGCTCTGCTCACTCTTGATACCAAGACCGGTTGGCGCGAGGTCGAAATCGGGCGCGGATCGTCCGAACAAACCTGCCCCGTGCACACGCTTGAGCAATGGCTGCACTTTGCCAAAATTGATTTTGGGCCGGTGTTCGTCGGCACCTCGCGGGACGGCAAGCGCGCACTGGAGGCGCGACTCAATGACAAACACGTCGCGCGCCTGATCAAGCGCACCGTGCTGGACGCGGGCATCCGCTCCGAGCTCCTCGAGAAAGACCGCCTCGCCCTCTACTCCGGCCACAGCCTGCGCGCAGGCCTCGCCAGCAGCGCCGAAGTCGATGAGCGCTACGTCCAGAAACACCTTGGCCACGCATCGGCCGAGATGACCCGCCGGTACCAGCGGCGCCGCGACCGGTTTCGCGTGAACCTGACCAAGGCCGCCGGTCTCTGACGCCCTGCCCCATCACGCCGCCTGCCCGCTGAGCCTGCCATAGAAGCTGCGCTCGAGATGCAGCTCCCCTGCCCCGGCTTTCTCGACCATGCCACGCAGATATCCGCCCGGCGAGGAAACCTCACCTGCGCTGTGCTTCTCGAAGACGAGCGCAAACGCGGCCGTGGCCACCTGGGTGCCCATTCGGTCCTGCGCCACGTTCCAGGCATGCTCCGAGAGCCCGATCATCGGCCTGAGTTGCCCTGCAACCCGGTGCAGATCGCCCCAATCCTTCAGGAATCCACCCATATTGCGCGCCCAGGATGCGAATTCCGGACAGGCCTGCATGATTGTCGGCAGGTCGAGCCCTGTGCGCTTCTTACGTACCTCTGCAACCCAGTCTTCCAGCTCGCTGTCAACCCGCTCTTCGGATGGAGCATTGTGCACGACACCCGCCGCTTCCTCTTTTTCTGAGGAATTACTAGTTACAGGATTAAGTTGGTTTGTAATTAGTATGTGAGGTTCGGAAATGACCTCCCTGGGGTTCATTTCTTGAGTCTTCTCCATGATTTGGGCGTCATTATTACCGGTGTTCTCCACAGGTTTCGCCGCACAAGTCGCCTTGAGATAGGCCGCCTCCACCCGTTCCTGGAGTTCCTTGAACCAGGTCAGCAGACGGGCAAGCTGTTCGGAGGCTTCCTGACGGCGCGGAAGCCGGTCCAGAAGTTCTTCAAAAAGGCCGGTGAACTGCGTCCAGGGGCCGCGGAGAGCGCAGCCGACGGCGGCCTCGATCCGCGCGCGGATCATCCGTCGCGCAACCGTGATCTGGCGCTTAAGGCGCTGACAGAGCTCGCGCTCGGCCTGCAAATCGGCATGTAGCTCCTCGAACTCCACGACACGCGCCGACAGCGGCGACAGATCGAAGCCGTAGGCCTCGATGATGCGCCCCTCGGCGTCCCTGCGGCCCCAACGCTTGCCGTTCGGGCTGTCCTGGAAAGAAATCACGCCGATCTCAGCCAGGCGCCGTGCATGGCGCTTGAGCGCGGAGAGCGAGAACCCCGTCTGCTCCATCAGATAGGCGTTCGACGCCCAGACGATCGGGCGTTGCCCCTCCTCCCAGTCCTGGCCCTGGGTAAAGGCCCCGAGCGTATCGAGGAGCATCATGTCTCCGGCCTTGAGGCCAATGTAGGCTCCAACGCGCTTCACGGCCACGAAGGCCCGCGTTTTGGGTATAGCTACTCGTTCACCGGCTTGGGCAAGCTGCTCTGCAATGCCAAGACCCGGTGTCGGCTTGCGCCAACCTGTATGTTTCATGCCTGTATCTCACCTCCGTTAATGTGGAGGCAAAAGAAAGCCGTTCGCTCAAAAGCGTTCGTCGTTGACAGTGATTCGTGGGAGAGGTATCTTCTAAGCGACCAAACTTTTCAGATTAGCTCTCAGGCCACGCTGCTTGGGGGCTTTTCTTTTGCCTAGATCATCGTTCCGACTGCTCCTCTTTTGTCGCGAGGAATTCGCTGTAGAGCTGATCCAGTCGACCGGAGAGAAAGTCTCCGAACTCGGTTGAATCTTGCGCCGTGAGCGAAATACTGAATGCCTTACCGGACCGGCCGATCACGCCTTTGATGCGGCCTTTGCCGGCGGTCCAGGTGCGTTTCTTGGGCGTAGCGCGTGCTTTTCGTCGCTTCGGAGCCCTGCCCGCTTCTGCCAGTTTGCTGTGCAAGAACTCGAAGCGAGCATCACTATCGAGTTCCTGAAACCCGTCAAACTCTAAGGCTTCTTTGAGGATATTGTCGTTCGCCGGCTCCAAAGCAAGCTTCTTGAAATCCTCCCAGCGATCACGCCCGATCTGCTTGGCTGGGCCAATCTGCTCGATAACGTCCCGCGGGACATTCTGAGCCACCGACAGCATGCGCGAAAGCAGTGTCCCATCAATGGTCAACGCAGCTTGGATCACATCCTTTAACTGCCCCATATCCAAGAGACTCTTCGCAAACAGCGCCTTCTCGATGAACGAGAGATCTGCGCGCGCCGTATTCTCCTGCCCTTGAGCAAGAATGTGCGCCACATCGTCCATTGGTTTGACAACAGCGCGAACCTTACGGTTGAGCGCCGATGCAACTCGAACGCGGCGATGCCCGAAGACGATCATATAGCGACCGTCTTTTTCCGGATGCGGGCGAAGCAATACTGGTGTGTCTTGGCGGCCGGCTGCGATCGAAGCCTTCAGTTCATCGAACGCTTGGTCGTCATCGCTGAGGCGATCCGAGACAAAGGACACGTCGATCAATTGTGGATCGATCTCCACAATCGTTTCCCCTTCGAGGAGACGCTTCGAGTTCTCCGCGAGGCTGTCGATTGAAACTTTCATCGACTTCGAAGCACCGCGCATTGCGTAACCAGAGCGGCCAGAATCCTTGGATTGCTCCGGGGAACCGCTCATGACGCTTTTCAGGAGGTCTTTTCGAGCCATCACGCTAACTCCTTTGCTTCGCGGTCCAACCCACGCTCGGCGCTCATCCGATCAGTTGCACGGCTGTCAAAATCAATGATCTGCACGGCTGTCAAAATGTCGGTCATTCCCGCCCCCAAGCCTTGTGGATCATCTCTGCAATCTCGTCGTTAACGTCGTTCAAAGAAGTGACAGCGCGATCATAGGTGGTCCGGACGAACTGCGACCGCTCGACTTCGTAGAGCGTCTGCTTCGTGATCCCTGCGTCGGATATCGCGGTTGATTTCAACACCGGAGCCGAAAGCATCTGATTTGGAAACATTGCCTGGAGGAACCCGACCATCTGCTTTTGGGGGCCGTCCGTCGGTTCAAATCGCGTTACGAGGTAACGGAACCACTTCAGGCGCATGTTTGCTCCAGCGTCACGGATTGTCTTCATGATCCCGCCCAGCATCAAAAGAAACTGGCTCATCGACATGACGTCCAGCATCTGAGGATGGACGGTCACAATCACCGAAGATGAGGCCGTAAGAGCGGTGAGCGTCAGGTAGCCTAACTGAGGGGGGCAGTCGATTACGACCACATCATAGCGCTCTTCGACCTCGCCGAGCGCTTTGGATATCCGAGTGAAGAAGGTTCGCCCCTCATGGGGGTCGCTGCTCGTCAGTGCAACCGGGGTATCATATTCGTACTCTTGCAGTTCGAGGCTTGCCGGAACAATATCCAGATTTGGAAAGTTTGTCGGTCGGATTACTTCGGAGATGGGCTTGCGCTCTTCATCATACCGGAGTGTCTCATACAGCGAAGGCACGTTGTCGAGTTCAGGCTGAATACCGTGCAAAGCTGTCAGCGAAGCTTGAGGATCCAAGTCGATCGCAAGAACGCGATGCCCCTTCAACGCCAGATGCTGAGCGAGATGAGCTGCGGTGGTGGTCTTTCCCGAACCCCCTTTAAAGTTCACGACAGACACAACGTGCAACTCTTCGCCTGGCTGTCGGTAGGGCACATATCGACGTTTGCCGGGCCGACCATGTTTGTCCAGATAAGCTCTCAGCTCGAGCATCTGCTCCGCAGAGTAGCTACGCCTTCCGGATGACGACGTTTCAGGCTCGGGGCCTTTGCCCTCGAGGTGAAGCTTCTTGATGGTCGACTGGGTTACGCCAAGGTAGTAGGCAACCTCCGCCAGCGAAAACTGACGTAGACCTTTCTGGGCATCTGGAGGATACTGTTCCTGCCGCAACATATTGAGACGGTCAGAAATCAACTCTCCCTGCCGAAGGATGATCTCGTCGAAGGGTTGATCCTTCGTATCAGCCGTAAATGACCTATCTCGCATCCGCCTGCCCTCTAAATATCGCTTTTTCAGCGATTTCGCTCTTTAAAGTGTCATCTACACGGAAAAACGAGTCTTAACAACGATTTTCACC